>NZ_CP114542.1:2465000-2765000 GCF_027271155.1 Brevundimonas subvibrioides | reverse complement strand
CGGCGAGGGCTCGGCCACGGTCTGGAGCTGACGCCGTGACCGACCTGACCTTTACCCCCGACGAGGCCGAGATCGAGCGACGCGTCGAGGCGCTGCTGTTCGCCGCCGCCGGTCCGCTGTCCGCTGCCGACATTGCGCGCCGCCTGCCGGAGGGGGCCGACGCCGGTCGGGCTATTTCGGCGCTGAGGGCACGTTACGAGGGCCGGGGCGTCGAACTGGCCTGTGTCGCGGACCGCTGGGTCTTCCGGACGGCGGCCGACCTGTCCTTCCTGATGACGGAAGAGCGCGAGGAGCCGCGCCGCCTGTCCAAGGCTGCGCTCGAGACCCTGGCCATCATCGCCTACCATCAGCCGGTCACCCGGGCCGAGATCGAGAGCGTGAGAGGGGTGTCGATCTCGCGCGGCACTCTGGACCTGCTGCTGGAGATGGGGTTCGTGCGCTTGCGGGGACGCAGGCGGACGCCGGGCCGGCCGGTCACCTATGCGACGGCAGACCGGTTCCTGGAGCATTTCGGACTGGCGAGCCTGTACGACCTGCCGGGCGCGGCGGAGATGAAGGCGGCAGGATTGCTGGACCTGTCGCTGCCCACCGGGTTCGAGGTGCCGGATCCCTCGCGCGCCGGACCGGACGATGAGGATCCCATCGAGGATGGCGACGCGCCCGAGTTCGCCCAGGATTTCGTCGGCGACTGACGGCTGCAGGGCGGGAACGCAACCCTTCGCGGGGACAGGTCGTTTGCCATCGAACGCCGATCCATTCGAGGAGACCGACCATGCGCATCCTGACCGTCGCTTCCGTCACCGCCATCACCGCCTTCGCCCTTGCGGCCTGCCAGCCTGCCGCCGGGGAAAAGACGGCTGCCGCCGAACCGCAGCAGGAGATCCGGTCCACCACGGCCCCGTCCGTCGGCGGCCCGACCGAACTGCCCAGGGACGGCGGCGTGACGCCGACGCCGGAAGCGATGGAGGGGGCCTCGGCCGCCGATGTCGGCGCGGCCGTGTCGCCCGACGAAGCCGCCGTGCTTTCGGGTGGCGAGCAGAACAGGCAATAGGCCTGTCCGGCTTGACGCAGGCAGGGGCCATGGCTATACGCACGCCTCCGCCGCTGGGGCTCCCTTGCGGCTTTTCTGTTTTCGCTTCGCTTTAGGACGTCCGACCATGAAGGTCCGCAGCTCGCTCAAGTCGCTCAAGACCCGCCACCGCGACTGCAAGGTCGTGCGCCGCAAGGGCGTCGTCTTCGTGATCAACAAAACCGACCCGCGCTTCAAGGCGAAGCAGGGCTGACGTCCTGGCGCGCGCGGCGCGGTCTCGCGCTGCCTGAGCGTCGGATGGTCTATCCACAGGCCGCGGACCTTGTCCGCGGCCTTTTTCGTGTCCGGCGTTGAGCCTATGGCCGGGACATGGTTAGCGTCGCCGCTCGTTTTCACAACGCGCTCAAGCAGCGAGGTGCCGCGCACCGAGCGATAGCGCCCGAAGGACCTTTACCTATGGCCGACGACGCCTCGTTCGATGCTTCGCCCGACGTTCTGAACTCGGCCGCCCAGGGTCGGCTGCGCACCATCATCGAGCGGATCGAGCGCCTGGAAGAGGACAAGGCTGCGATCATGGCCGACCAGAAGGAGGTCTTCGCCGAAGCCAAGGGCGAAGGCTATGACGTCAAGATCCTGCGCAAGGTCATCCGCATCCGCAAGCAGGACAAGGCCAAGCGACAGGAAGAGGACGCGATCCTGGACCTGTATCTGTCGGCGCTCGGCGAGATCTGAACCTGAAGCGGACGCCCCTCCCGGGCGGTCCGAAGGCCCAGCCCCGGAACACGGGGGGCGGGTCCCTGAAGCGCTCGACCGGGTTCAAGACCGGATCCGGGTTTCAAAAGAAGGACAAGCCCGCGCCGAGCCCCTTCGAGGCCGAGCAGGAGGCTGCGCGTCGCAAGGCCCTGAATGCCCTCAAGCGCGCCAAACGCGCCGCCGACAAGGCGGGGATCGCCCTGTCCGACTGGGAGGGCGAGTTCATCGAGGGCGTCACGGACCGCATCAAGACCTATGGCCGCGCCTTCGGTGATCCGGAAAAGGGTGCACCGGGCCAGGCCCTGTCGGCCATGCAGGGCCGCAAGCTGAAGGAGATCACCCTGAAGGCGAACGGCGAGGTGCCGAAGCGCCGGTGGGGGCAGCGCAAGCCGCCCCAGACCGACTGATCAGTACAGGATCTTGCGGAACGTCAGGCTGATGATCCGGCCCTGCGGGTCCAGGTAGTCGGGCTGGTAGTTCAGCGCGACGTCGCCGGTCGAGGACCGCACGTCCTGGCGACTGTCGAACAGGTTCTGGACACCCAGATTGATGCGCGCACCCTTCAGCCAGGGGAATCTCGCCACCCAGGTCGGGCGCGACGACAGGTCGGCGAAGACGTTCAGGTTCACGGTCGTCTGCGAGCTGAACGTCAGATCCGATCCTCCGAGCCCTCCGTCGACCTCTGTGCCCTGCAGCCAGTTGGCGTTGACGAAGGCACCCAGGCCGTTCCTGAACACCCCGCCCTGGATTTGCAGCTCGTTGCGAGGCGTGCCGCCGCGCGATCCGGTCGCGGCCCCGTCCAGAAGGTCGAGCACCGGCAGGCTGTCGGCGATCACGATCTGATCGGCGAAACGGTAGGTGTGATAGATCGAGACGTTGAAGCGACCCTGACCCGGTTGCCCGCCGCCGAAGCCGCCGCGTCCGCCGCCGCCGCCGAACATCATCATGGGGCCGCCGCCGGGACGCCCCTGACCGCCGCCGACACCCGGAGGCGGGCCACCCGCACCACCGGGCCGACCGCCGCCCAGGCCCGCAAAGCCGCCAGCACCCGGCGCGCCAGCTGCCGGAGATGTCGGCGTTCCAAAGGCGCGCGAGAAGTTGAAGCCGGTGCGCAGTTCCTCGCGGCGCGTTTCTGCATAGTTCAGCGGGCGGGCATCGATCGAAACCAGCTCTCCGGCGACCCGCGTAAAGCGCGACGGCAGGGCGGCTTCCAGATCGGCCGTGATCGTCGGGAAGGCACTGATGGCGTTCTCGATCACAGTGTTGGTGTAGTTGGTGCTGACGCTGAAATCCTGGGTCGACCAGGGCTTGAAGTTCAGGCCGACCTTCCAGACGTGGCGATTGTCGGCGCTCAACCCGGCATTTCCGCCGTCGATCCGGTTGATCAGCACCGACTTGTTGGTGCGGTAGTCGAACACGGGAGAATTGGGCGTGGTGATGACCGGGTCGTTCAGCTGCTGGATCGTCGGCGCGCCCTCCTCGTCCGTATAGCTGACGATGACGCTGAACGGGTCGGCCGGCACCCAATTGAACCCTGCGCCCAGGGTCGTCAGACCGCCGAAGTCCGAGGCATGATCGTAACCGGCGTTGAAGTTCACTGACAGGTCACCGAGAAAGCCCAGAATCTCGCGGCTGGGGTCCGAGACCGGCAGGGTGAAGTTGACAGTGCCATAGGCGCGGTCGCGGCCGATCGAGCGGCTGCTGAAGACATTGGTCCCGGTGGCGTCGTTATACCGCGAGCTTTCGGCATCGAGGGTGCGGGTGTCGCCGCCCAGCTTGATGGTCGCGTTCACGCCGCCCGCCGGAGCGTCGAACAGGTCGCCGGTGAGGACGGCCTCAAGGTTGCCGCCGCTGGCAACGGCGTTGGCGGTGTCCACCCGGCGGGTGAAGCTGGAGGCGGCCAGGGCCCCGAAGGGGTTCAGCGTTCCCGCGGTTACAGCGGCCTGTGCTGCCCTGGTGTCGAGGCCGCTGCCGGTCGTGGTGTCGGTCTCGACCCGGTCATAGGCACCGGACAGGGTCCAGCGATAGTCGCCGACGTATCCGTCCAGCAGCAGACCCAGATTGCCGGTCAGGGTCTCGTTATCGCGGGTCACCGCACCCGGGTCGGCGATGTAGCGATAGACGTTCACCTCACGCGAGAACGGCGACCCGTTCCGCCCTGCGGGAGCCTGCAGCGTCACGCCCGGCAGGCCCAGATAGCTGAAGCTGGCAGTGTCGTTCAGGGTCAGGCTGACCGTGCCCTTGATGGTCTCGTTCAGGTCGCGGGCCCAGGATGTGGTCAGACGGGTGGCGTCGCCGCGCGGCAGCAGGGTGCGATAGGCACCGAGGTCGCCTGTACGAGGCGCGTTCGCGCCGGCCGCGAACTGTGCCAGCGTCGGGTTGGATACGCCGGGGTTTGCGGCATAGGTGACAGGCGTTCCGGCCAGCATCGAAAGGGCTGGATCGATTTCGTACGGAGGTTGCGGGTTCGGCTGTACCAGGGTGGGGAAGCGGATACCTCCAACATTGCCGATCAGGTCGAACGGTTGGGAGCCCGGCGAGCGGGTGATGTCGCGCTCGTCTTCCCACAAGGCGGTGTTGTGGGTCTGCTCCAGCTCGAAATTCCAGCGGTCGCGGACATTGACCTGGAAGGCACTGATCTGGGCACCCGTCGTCGTGCGCCCCCCTTGCGACGGTCCGTTGACGCGCCCCTGCAGCGAGCCCTGACGGAAGTCGGCCTTCAGAATGATGTTGACCACCCGCTGGTCGGCGGCAAACCCGTAGGTCAGGGCGACCTCTTCCGGCAGGATCTCGAACCGCTCGATCGCCTCGAACGGGATGCCCCGGATTTCCTGGAAACCCGAGGTGCGGCGCCCGTTCAGCAGGACGACGGGACCGCCGTCGCCACGCCCGCGCCCGCTGCGGGTCAACGGTTCGACCGCCGCCAACAGCTCGGCGACGTTCGTCGCGCCATAAGCCGCCAGCTGTTCGGAGGTCAGGGTAATGTCAGGTTCGATATCGCCGCGGACGCTGCCGCGTGGTTTGGTGCCCGACACGAGGACGTCGTCCACGACGTCCCCGTCCGCGCTGGAGGCCGGCGCGCCCGTGGGTTGAGCGTCCTGTTCGTCCCGGGTCGCGGGCACCGGCGCGGTCCGGGGCGGCGCGGTCTGCACCGGCATCGTCTGAAGGGTGCCCGAGGCAAGCGCATATAGCAGGGCGGCAGCGATGGTCATGGAACGGTCCGGACAGAACGAAGGAAAGGCCCGACGTTTCAAGACCAGCGCGAGGCAGCCCTGTCCGGCGGTCGTTGTTACACGACCCTGCTATCGGTATCCGTCGCGGCGTCAATGAGGCCGATCATGTCGGCGACACGTCCGGGTTGCACGGTGCGGCCCTTAGGCCACAGTGCGTTCAGGAGGCTTCCTTCAGCGAGCCTTCCAGTCCCTGCTCGCGGACCTTTCTATACAGCGTCGAGCGACCGATGCCCAAACGGCGCGCGATCTCGGACATATGGCCTGCATAAACCTCTATGGCGTGCTGGATCAGGTCGCGCTCGATGTCTTCCAGCGTGCGCAGGTGTCCCCGTTCATCGAGGATCCGGATGGGCTGTTCGGGCAGGGGCGACAGGTCGGCATAGCTCTCGGCGATCGCGGCCGAGGGCCGGGACTGCGGTTCCAGCGGCATCGCGATCCCCGAGATGGCCGGGAAGTCATGCGGCTGCAGGAATGGCGCATCGGCCAGGACGATGGCGCGATAGATGGTGTTCTCCAGCTGGCGCACATTGCCGGGCCAGTCGAAGGCGGTCAGCAGGGCCAGGGTCTCGGGGGCGGCACCGGCGATCCGCTTGCCTTCCTCGACGTTGAAACGCCCGATGAAGTGATCGATCAGCGCGGGGATATCCTCGCGGCGTTCGCGCAGGGCCGGGGCCTCGATGGGGAAGACGTTCAGGCGATAGAAGAGGTCCTCGCGAAAGTGGCCCCCGGCTACGGCCGTCGACAGGTCGCGGTTGGTGGCCGAGACGATCCTGACGTCGACCTTGACCGATCGCTTGGAGCCGACCGGGTCGATCTCGCCTTCCTGCAGCGCGCGCAGCAGTTTCACCTGCATATCCAGCGGCAGTTCGCCGATCTCGTCCAGGAACAGGGTGCCGCCGTTGGCCTCCATGAACTTTCCGAGGTGTTTTTCCGAGGCCCCGGTAAACGCGCCCTTCTCGTGGCCGAACAGGATCGACTCGACCAGGTTGGCGGGCAGGGCACCACAGTTGACGGCCACGAACGGCTTGCCAGAGCGTTCGGAGGCACCGTGCAGGGCGCGGGCGATGACCTCTTTACCCACGCCGCTTTCGCCTGTGATGAGCACGGGGATGGACGATCTGGCGGCGCGCGCGCCGAGCTGCTTGACGATCTGCATCGGACGGCTGTCGCCGACCAGATCGGCGAAGGTGACGCGGCCGGCGACGTGTTTCTTCAGCCGACCGACCTCTGCGGTCAGCTGGGTCAGCTGAAGCGCGTTCCTGATGCCGACCAGAATGCGTTCCGGACTGGCTGGCTTGATGAAGAAGTCCTGGGCCCCGGCCTGCATGGCCTTGACCACGGTCTCGATCCCGCCATTGGCGGTCAGGACGATGACGGGCGCCGTCACGCCGGCGGTGCGGATCTCTGCCAGGGCCTCCATGCCACTCATACCCGGCATGACCAGGTCCAGCAGGACGACGTCGGCCCCACCGCCCTTTGTCAGGCGGTCGATGGCCTCGCCGCCCGATTCGGCGTGCACGACGACATAGCCTTCGCGGTCCAGCACAGCCTGAACCAGGCGGCGCTGGGTCGGATCGTCATCGACCACCAGAACGGTCTTGGCCATTGGGCACCCTCATCAACCGGATCGGCCGTCGCACAGGCAGGCGCGACTGGCTCGTTTCGGCACGGATTTAGGTCCTGCGCGGTGAAGATCGGGTGAGAGGGCGTGGTGTGCGGGCGGTTAACAGGGCGGCGGGATTGGGAAGGCGTTGGTCGACAGGGTCGATGACCCGCGTCCCTCGACCGCCAGATCCTTCCAGCCGCCCGGCGCGACCGGGACCAGGTCGCCGTCCCGCAGCAGCTGCCGGGCATCGCCGGGTGGCGACCCGGCGCAGGTCGGGATCGGGTAGTCGCCGACAGGCACGAAGGCATCGCCGTCCTCGCGCGCGAACAGCGTGATGCGGTCCACCTGCACGAGCAGGATTTCCAGCGGCGGCTGTCCGTTCATATCGCGCTGGGTGGCGAGACAAAGGCCGGGGAGGGTACAGGCGCGCCTGGGGTCGTCCAACGCCGGCGTCGCCAGGAAGGCGTCGGGCAGAGCGGCCTCACCGGGCAGGGTCTCGATGGCTGGGACGAACGTCTCGGTCGCCGGGTCGTCGGAGAACAGACCGTCCTTGGCCGCCCGGGCACGCTTGGCGACCTCGGGGTCCGGGGAGGCGATCAGCCGGTCCAGTGCCGCGGTGCCCACACGACCGCTGTTGAAGGCAAGAAACGCGTAGTCGAAAGCCTGTGGCGTGACCTTGCCCGCCTGCAGCCGTGCGACCTGATCGGCGACCGACAGCCGGGCGGGGTCCGCCAGCGGACTGAACAGGGCCAGTATGATGGCCACCTGAAGCACGGCGGTGGCGATGTTGGTGCGTTCCAGCGGCTGCATCCAGTCGCCCTTCGACCAGAAGGTCCTGAGCGCCGCGAAGCCGTAACCTCCCGCATAGGCCAGACCGACCAGGGCGCAGGCCACGGCGATGATCCGGTCGGGCGTCAGGCCGTGCTGACCGATACGCAAGGACAGGCCCCAGAAGGCGATCAGGACCAGCGGCGTCAGCAGGACCGAGGCGACGCGCACGGCGATCCGGAGCACGGACGGCGGCAGGTTGTCCGCACGACCATCCTGATAGGCGGCGTTGATCAGGATGATCAGGGCACCGGCAGCGGCCAGGACCAGGGCCGTGGCGCTGCCGGTTTCCCAGAGGCCGTCCAACCCGGTGAAGGGCAGGGCAGCCATGAATCCTCCGACCAGCACGGTCAGGACCAGCAGGAGCCAGGACAGAAGCATCAGGGCGACGGTGCGCACGCCCCGGATCAGGCCGTCACGGACATCCGTCAGCTGGACGGCCGTGGCGAAGGCGAGGCTCGTCAGCGGCAGCGAGAACCAGGCCTCTTTCAGAAGATCGCCGAGGAAACTCAGGCCGATGATGTTGAACAAAGCCGCCCCGAGGAACAGCAGCAACCAGAAGGCTCCCGCGAAGGCGACCGACAGGGCCAGCTGGACCCCGGCCATCCAGGCGACGTCGAAATAGGCGGCATAGGTGGCGAACAGACGTCGCTCGCGGTCGGCCGGGACAATCAGATGGTGAGCGATGAACAGGGCCGTTGCCCCGAAGGCCATGAGGCCGAAGGTCAGCGGCGTGCCCAGGCCGGCGGTCTGGCGGGAAATGTCGTGCAGGGCCAGCAGCGCCAGGATGACGGTGGTGACGGCGGCCCAGATCCCGAGGGTCAGCAGCCTCAGCCGACCCACGCCGGCGAGCAGGACCAGCGGCAGGTAGAGGGACACGATCAACAATGGACCGAATACGGCCGGCTCGGTCGCGGGCCAGGTAGGCGGGCCGCCCTCGGTCGACTGGAACAGCCCGTAGAGCAATACGCCCTGGACCAGCCCGATGACCAGTCGCGCCAGCCCGATGGTCCGGCGGTCTCCGGTCTGGCCCAGCGTGTCGCGGCCCGCGCCGTGTTGATCCGTGGTCTCTGTCATCATGGTCTGCCCCTTGCCCGTCCCGGCAGCGTATCTGACCCAGACCCCGCCTTTAGGGAAGCGATGGTTCCTGACGAACGGCCCGGGCGAGGTAGCAGCCGCGGGGCGCGAAATGGATATGGACCTGTTCGGTCGCCGGATGGCCAAACCATTCCTCGAGACGGGCATCCAGCTCGGTGCCGTCGATGACGAGACCTTCCAGCATCATGTTCCGGCGATCGTAGATGCGCAGCGACAACGGGCGTTTGCGCAGCATCTCGGGCGCGGGCCCCTCGACGGGCTCGGCCTCGACGGCGGCCTCACGAACGAAGATGGGGCCGGACGCGCGATAGGGCGAGGACGGATCAGTCATATGGACGTGATGGACCAGAACCAGCCGTTCCCCGGCCTCGGCGTCGCGCAAGCTGACGCGGCAGGGGGCCCGGCCGGGTGCGTCGGCGACCCAGCGCCGCGCGCCGACGGCGGCCAGCTCGGCATCCGTCATGGTGAAAAAGGGCGCGAACGGCGCGATGGGCAGGGCTTCGATTCGATAGGTCATGGGGCGAACTCCTGAGGGTATGGCCCAGCGTGCGACGATCCATGCCGTTCGTCTGGCGGCTTTCGGCCGTTGCGCCGCGCCGCCCGTGACCCCACAACGAGAGGCATGAACGCGCCCTTCAAAGCCCCGCCCCATTCCGATCCCGCCGAGCCCCCGCTGTGGGACCTGTCCGACCTGTATGGCTCGCGAACCGATGCGAAGATCGCGGCCGATCTGGAGACCGCTCGACAGGGCGTGGCCGAGATGAATGCGCTGCAAGGGCGGTTCGTCGAAAATCGCGGCGATCCGGAGGCGCTGGGGGCGACCCTGAACCGGGCGATCACCCTCTATGAACAGGCTTCAGAAAGGCTGGGCGCGCTTGGAGCCTATGCCTTCCTCGCCGCTTCGACCGCGCGCGACGATGCCGGGGCGCAGGGGTTCGAGGCGGACCTGCGCGAGAAAATCACCACCATCGCCACCCCGACCGTCTGGCTGACGCTGGAGATCAATCAGCTGGAGGAGGCCGAGATCGAGGCGGCGTTGGCCGCCGATGCCGGCGCGGCGAAGTGGCGGCCCTGGCTGCGGCGCGTGCGGGCCATGAAGCCGCATGAGCTGTCGGGCGAGCTGGAGACCTTCATCGCCGAACGGATGCCGATCGCGGCCCAGTGGCCCCGTCTGTTCGACGAGACACTGGCGGCGCTGCGGGTCGAGAGCGGCAAGGAGAGTCTGACGCTGTCGGAAGCGCTCAACCAGCTGTCCGATCCGAAGGAGGCCAGGCGTCGCTCTGCGGCCGAGGGGCTGAACGCCGCCCTGGTGGCACGGGCCTCGACACTTGCGCTCACGCTCAACACCGTTGCGGCCGAAAAGGCGATGGAGGACCGCTGGCGCGGTTTCAAACGTCCCGCCGACAGCCGTCACCTGGCCAATGAGGTCGACGGCGAGGCGGTGGACGCCATGGCCGATGCAGTCGCCGCCGCCTATCCGAAACTGTCGCACCGCTACTATGCGCTGAAGGCGAAGGCGCTGGGCAAGACGACGCTGGACCAGTGGGACCGCAATGCGCCGCTGGAGACCACGGCCCCGCGCGGGTTCGACTGGCAGCAGGGCCGCGAACTGGTGCTGGAAAGCTTCGGCGATCTCGGGTCCGAGTTCGCCGACCGCGCCGGGCGGTTCTTCGATCAGCCGTGGATCGACGCGCGCGCGCGGGCCGGCAAGCAGTCGGGGGCCTATGCCCACCCGGTGACGGCCGATCGTCACCCCTATGTCTTCCTGAACTGGATGGGCGAGCGACGCGACGTCCTGACCCTGGCGCATGAGCTGGGCCATGGCGTGCACCAGACCCTGGCGGCCGGGAAGGGGACCCTTCTGGCCGACACGCCATTGACCCTTGCGGAGACCGCCTCGATCTTCGCCGAGGGTCTGACGTTCGACCGGCTGCTGGCGACCGCCCCCAGGGCCGAGCAGCGGGGCCTGCTGGCCGGGCGGATCGAGGACGGCCTGAACACCGTGGTGCGCCAGATCGCCTTCCATCGATTCGAGACCCGGTTCCACGACGAGCGGGCGAAGGGAGAGGTCCCGGCCGACCGGCTCGGTGAGCTGTTCCTCGAGGAGATGGGCGCGTCGCTGGGCCCGGCCGTGACGCTGAACCCCGGCTATGAGACGTGGTGGAGCTATGTCAGCCACTTCGTCCACTCGCCCTTCTACGTCTATGCCTATGCCTTCGGCGACCTGCTGGTCGCGGCGCTGATGGAGACGCGGCGAAAGGACCCGGACGGGTTCGCGCCACTGTATCGCGAGCTGCTGGCCGCAGGCGGAACCAGAACCTATGTCGAGGCCCTGGAGCCGTTCGGGCTGAACCCGCGCGACCCGGCCTTCTGGGCCATCGGGACACAGAGACTGGAACGGCTGGTTGATCAGTTCGAGGCGTTGGCTTGAAATTGTAAATACAAAATTGTAAGTACGGCGAGCTTTGGATGAAGTTCGACTGGGATCCGGAAAAGGCCAAGGCAAATTTCGCCAAACACGGTGTCGCTTTCGACGTCGCCATGAGGGTCTTCGACGATCCTCGATCCGTGACAGTGTTCGATCGTACCGTCGCCGGAGAAGAGCGCTGGAGGACTGTTGGTAGGGTAGGCGTGGCGACCATTCTCTTCGTAGCCCACACCTGGCTGGACGAAGATGGCGAACTCTACGTCCGGATCATCTCGGCCCGTCGGGCCGACAGACTGGAGATAAGAGCCTATGAAAGAGGCGACGAGGGACATTTCCGCTGAGCTGGAAGCTCTGGCGAACATGCGCGACGAAGACATCGATTACAGCGATATTCCGCCGGTGCGCGATTGGTCGGGGGCCAAGCGCGGTCTGTTCTATCGCCCCGAGAAGCAGGCCGTGACGATTCGCCTCGACGCCGACGTGGTCGCCTGGTTCAAGAGCGTGGAGCCGAAATACCAGACGGCCGTCAACCGTGTGTTGCGAGAGTATATGCTGGCCCACGCCAAGGCAGGCTGAAAGCCTTGAGCCTGACGCCCCTGTCGCTATAAGACCCGCCACAACGCTTTCACCACCGGACCCCTCTCATGGCCGACCATCATCACGACACCCTGCACGACGCCGCCGATCATGATGCGGAGGCCTATGTGCATGGCACGATGACGATCGAGGAACAGGCCTCGACCTGGGCCCTGTTCCAGGACCTCGCCAAGTGGGGCTCGCTGATCGTGGCCTGCGTCCTGCTGTTCCTGACCCTGGCCTTCCAGCCGGGCGGCAGCATCGTCGGCGGCCTGATCTCGGCGGCCGTCGTCGGCGCGGCCGGCTTCTTCTTCCTGAAAGGCGGGAAGAAGGCAGGTCACTAATTCGAGGCGCTAACGCTCGCGACGCGGTCGCTCGCGCCTTGAGCGCCGGAATGTTCGCCAACGCTCGACGCGTGGCATCTCGCGCCTTGAGAGCGGTTCACCTTTGACGCCGTCGCCTTCCAACGCCTAACGTCGATCGATCCGCTTCGGATGGGGGAGATTCGCTTGGCCGTTGCCATCGCCGTGACCCGGGAACGCCGTGAGGGCGAGACGCGCTGCGCCGTCACTCCGGAAACCGTCAAGAAACTGATCGGCCTGGGCGCCACGGTGACGGTCGAGGCCGGCACCGGCCTGGGGGCCGCCATTCCCGACAGCGAATACACCGATGCCGGAGCCTCGGTGAAGCCGGACACCCGCGCCGTGCTGGAAGGGGCCGACCTGGTCCTCAAGGTGCGCGGACCGACGGCGCAGGAAGTCAGCGCCATGAAGCCGGGCGCGGTGGTCGTGGCCATGCTGGACGCGTATCGCGAAAAGGACACGGTCGCGGCCATGGCCGGGGCCAATGTCACTGCCTTCGCCATGGAGTTCGTGCCCCGGATCACCCGGGCCCAGGTCATGGACGCCCTGTCGTCCCAGGCCAACCTGGCCGGATACCGGGCCGTGATCGAGGGGGCCTATGCCTACGGCAAGGGCTTTCCGATGATGATGACGGCGGCGGGCACGGTCGCCCCGGCCAAGGTCTTCGTCATGGGCGTGGGCGTCGCGGGGCTTCAGGCCATCGCCACGGCAAGGCGGCTGGGCGCGGTGGTGACCGCCACGGACGTCCGGCCCGCGACCAAGGAACAGGTCGAATCGCTGGGGGCCAAATTCCTTGCGGTCGAGGACGAGGAGTTCAGGAACGCCCAGACCGCCGGCGGCTATGCCAAGCCGATGTCGCCTGAATACCAGGCCAAACAGGCGGCCCTGACCGGCGAACACATCAAGAAGCAGGACATCGTCATCACCACGGCCCTGATCCCCGGCCGCGCCGCGCCGGTGCTGGTGAGTGCGGAACAGGTGGCCTCGATGAAGCTGGGCAGCGTGCTGATCGACCTGGCGGTCGAGGCGGGCGGCAATGTCGCGGGATCGAAGCCCGGCGAGGTCGTGACGACCGCGAACGGGGTCTCGATCGTCGGCTACACCAACCTGCCGGGACGCATCCCGTCGGACGCCTCGGCGCTCTATGCCAAGAACCTGGTGGCGTTCACGGGTCTGCTGATCAGGGACGGCGCGCTGACGCTCGATCTGGAGGATGAGATCCTCAAGGCGTCGGTGGTCACGCACGGCGGGGCGGTGGTGCACGAAGGGGTGCGGGGATGATCCTTCGCTGGACCCTAACAGTCATCGGCTGGTGCTCGATTGCGGCAGGGCCTTTCTTTGCGATCTCAGGTTACGTCCAGACCTTCGAATTCGCGAAGCTGTCCGGTGAGACGGTCTCCGGGCCAATGCTCTGGAGCACCTCGTTGGGGGCGCTGCCGGGGCTCATCATTGGCATCGGCTTCGGTGCTGCCTTGCTGATGCTCGCATCCCTTGATCGACGCTTCGCTAGACCGGAACGAGGAGCTGCTTGATGGAACACGTCGATCCCACCGTCTTTCGCCTGGCCATCTTCGTGCTGGCGATCTTCGTCGGCTACTATGTCGTCTGGTCGGTGACGCCGGCGCTGCACACGCCGCTGATGGCCGTGACCAATGCGATTTCCAGCGTCATCATCGTCGGTGGCCTGATCGCTGCGGCGGCCGTGTCGGGCAATGTCGCCGGGCCGAACGCCTGGATCGCCAAGGGGGCGGGCGTCGTGGCCGTGACCCTGGCCAGCGTCAACATCTTCGGCGGCTTCATGGTCACGCGGCGGATGCTGGCCATGTACAAGAAGAAGGAACGGCCGGCCAAGGTCGAGTCCAAGGCCGCGCAGTGATCCACGACGCGTTCAACCTGTCCCCCGGCTCCATCGCCTGGACGGCGTCGTGGATCGCCACGGGCGTCGGGCTGGCCATGTGGCTGTGGAGTTGGCTGGGCGAGAAGAATGCGATCCAGAAGCTGCGTTGGCGCGACTGCGGCGTGGTCATGCTGTTCTCGGGCATCCTGACCCGGATCGTGGTGCAGGACCGGCCGATGATGTCGTGGGACTGGGCGATGGTGCTTCTGGGCCCGTTGTTCATCGCCGCCGCCCTGTGGCGGCTGGCGCGGACGGCGCAGGGCGTGACGGAAAGAATTTGAGGGGAATGGAATGAACGCATCGATCGCGGCCCTGGCCTATCTGGCGGCGGGCGTCCTGTTCATCCTGTCCCTGCGAGGGCTGTCGAGCCCGGAGACGAGCCGTCAGGGCAATACCTTCGGCATGATCGGCATGGCCATCGCCGTGGGCGTGACGCTGCTGACGCTGGGCACGACGGGCGCGCTGGATCCGGTGACCCTGGCTCTGCTGGCGGCCGGTGTGATCGTCGGCGGCGGGGGCGGGGCCTTCATCGCCTCGAAGGTCAAGATGACCGACATGCCCCAGCTGGTCGCGGCCTTCCACTCGCTGGTCGGGATGTCGGCCTGTCTGGTCGCGGTCGGGGCGGTCTATGCGCCGGAGGCCTTCGGGATTTCGGATGGCATGGGCGGCATCAAGGTGCAGTCGATCGTCGAACTGGCGCTGGGCGTCGCCATCGGGGCCATCACCTTCACCGGCTCGGTCATCGCCTTCGCCAAGCTGAACGGAAACATGAGCGGCGCACCGATCATCCTGCCGGCGCGGCACCTGATCAACATCGGCCTGGCCCTGGCGCTGGTGCTGCTGATCGGCCTGCTGATCGGATCGGGCGGCACGGCGGTCTGGGCCTTCTGGGGCATCTTCGCCCTGTCGCTGGTCCTGGGCGCGACCCTGATCATCCCCATCGGCGGGGCCGACATGCCGGTGGTGGTGTCGATGCTGAACTCCTACTCCGGCTGGGCGGCCGCGGCGCTGGGCTTCACGCTGGAGAACATCGCCCTGATCATCACCGGGGCCCTGGTCGGGTCGTCGGGCGCGATCCTCAGCTACATCATGTGCAAGGCGATGAACCGCAGCTTCATCAGCGTCATTCTGGGCGGCTTCGGCGGCGACTCCGGTCCGGCGGGAGAGGCCCGTGTCGAGACCCGTCCGGTCAAGCAGGGCTCGGCCGACGACGCCGCCTTCATCATGAAGAACGCGTCGAAGGTCATCATCGTCCCCGGCTACGGCATGGCGGTCGCCCAGGCGCAGCATGCCCTGCGGGAGATGGCCGACAAGCTGAAGGAAGAGGGGGTCGAGGTGAAATACGCCATCCACCCCGTCGCCGGTCGCATGCCCGGCCACATGAACGTCCTGCTGGCCGAGGCCAATGTGCCCTATGACGAGGTGTTCGAGCTGGAAGATATCAACGCCGAGTTCGCCACCGCCGACGTCGCCTTCGTCATCGGGGCCAATGACGTGACCAACCCGGCCGCCAAGACCGACCCGACCAGCGCCATCTACGGCATGCCGATCCTGGACGTGGAGAAGGCCGGCACCGTCCTGTTCATCAAGCGCGGCATGGCGGCGGGCTATGCCGGGGTCGAGAACGAGCTGTTCTTCCGCGACAACACCATGATGCTTTTCGCCGACGCCAAGAAGATGGTCGAGGGGATCGTGAAGGCGCTGTGAGGCGCAAACGTCCGACGATCCTCGCGTGGTGGCTGCGCGCCGGGGGAATCCTGCTCGGCGTGGTGTTGGTCGCCTATGTCCTCGTCCTCGGCGTCGTCTTCTTCACCCAGAGGGAGATGCTTTATCCCATCGTCCACGGGAATCGGACGCCAGACGCAAACGGGCCGCCGATCGAGGTCGTGCAGATCAACACTCCGGATCAGGAGACGCTGGTCGCATGGTATCTGCCGCCCCAGCCGGGCCGTCCGACACTTCTGTTCTTCGGCGGTCAGGGCGGTGGGCTGTCGTTCCAGTCGGATCGCTGAGGAGGGGGTGGGCTTTCTCGCCATCGGCTATCGCGGCCATGACGGGTCGACTGGCAGGCCCAGCGAGGCAGGCCTGCATACCGACGCCAGAGCCGCCTATGACTGGCTGGTTCGACGCACGCCGGCTGATCACATCATCATCCACGGCTTCTCGCTTGGCACGGGGGTCGCAACCCGGCTCGCGATCGAGCGTCCGGCCAGGGCGCTCATTCTCGAGGCCCCCTACACCTCGACGGCCGACATCGCCGCCAAGGCGTGGCCGTGGCTTCCGGTGCGATGGCTGATGCTGGACCAGTATCGCTCACGAGACATCATCGATCAGGTCGGAATGCCCGTCCTCATCGTTCACGGAGACCACGACTCCGTCATTCCATTCGCCCAGGGACAGACACTGTTCGATCTTGCACGATCGCCCAAGCGGATGGTGCGGATGGTCGGTTCGAACCACAGCACACTGACCCGCGACGGCCTGTATGACCACGTCTGGCGCTTTCTCGATCTGCCAGCGGCCGACACTGCCGCGCCGGATCACAAGGCCGATGTGGTCGTGATCGACCGCTAGGGTCCCGGGCCCATGCCGGCAGGGCCGAAAGGCCTACGGCTTGCCGATCCCCACATATTCCATGCCGTCGGCCGTCACCTCGTGCGCGCGGTAGACGTTGCGCAGGTCGATCAGCAGGGGCCTCGTCATCGTTCCGGCGATGCGGCTGAGGTCGAGGGCGCGGAACTGGTCCCATTCGGTCAGGATGACCAGGGCGTCGGCCCCGTCGGCGGCCTCATAGGCGCCGTTGACGAAGGTGGTGCCGGCCAGCAGGTGGCGGGCCTCCTTCATGCCCTCGGGGTCGAAGGCCCTGACCGTGGCACCCATGGCCTGCAGCGCGGGGATGATGGCCAGGCTGGGGCTGTCGCGCATGTCGTCGGTGTTCGGCTTGAACGTCAGGCCGAGCACCCCGACGGTCTTGCCCGCGATGTCGCCGCCGGGACCGGCCATGGCGGTGCGGATCTTTTCGGCCATGGCGAGCTTCCTCGCATCGTTGACCTCCACCGTGGTCTCGATCAGGCGGATCGGCGCGCCGTACTGCTGGGCCGTGCGGACCAGGGCGATGGTGTCCTTGGGAAAGCACGACCCGCCGTAGCCTGGGCCGGGGTTCAGGAATTTGGAGCCGATCCGGCCGTCCAGCCCGATCCCTTTGGCGACCTGCTGGACGTCGGCGCCGACCTTTTCGCACAGGTCGGCGATCTCGTTGATGAAGGTGATCTTCATCGCCAGAAAGCCGTTGCCGGCATATTTGATCAGTTCGGACGTCCGGCGCGAGGTGTAGACGACCGGGAATTCGTTCAGGCTGAGCGGGCGATACAGCTCGGCCATGAAGGCGCGGGCGCGTTCGTCCTCGACCCCGATGACGACGCGGTCCGGGCGTTTGAAATCCTCGATCGCGGCGCCCTCGCGCAGGAACTCGGGGTTGGAGACGACGGCGAATTGGGCGGCCGGATTGGCGCGGCGCATGATGGCCTCGACCTCGTCGCCGGTGCCGACGGGGACAGTGGATTTGGTCACCACGACGGTGAAGTCCTGGACCAGCCCCGCGATCTCCTCGGCGGCCGCATAGACATAGGACAGGTCGGCATGGCCGTCGCCGCGCCGGGTGGGGGTGCCCACGGCGATGAAGACGATCTCGGCATCACGGATGGCCTCGGACCCGTCGACGGTGAACGACAGCCGCCCGGCCTTGACGTTGTCGGCGACCAGCTGGTCCAGGCCGGGCTCGAAGATCGGAATCTCGCCGGCGTTCAGCCGCTCGATCTTGGATGGATCCTTGTCGACGCAGACGACCGTATGGCCGAAGTCGGCGAAGCAGGCTCCCGACACCAGGCCCACATAGCCGGTGCCGATCATGGTCACGCGCATTGTCGATTCGTCCCGTTCCGCCCGGCGAGGAGCGCTTCGTCATGCTGCAGGGCCGCGCATTGTGTCAATGCGGGCGAGCGCTTCCTCCGGGGTCAGCCCCCGAAGCCGCGCCCGCCTCCGCCGAAGCCGCCGCGCGAGACGACCGTCGTGCGGCTCTGGACGCGTGTCGGGGCCTGGCGGGCCACGTCGGTGCCATAGTCGCGGCCATTGGCGATCTGGCGGCCGGTGCGGTAGTCGCGGCCGAGATAGCCGCCGCCATAGCCGTTCTGATAATTGCCCTCGCGGTCGCGATACAGCGCTCCGCCACCGCGATAACCACCGCCGTTCAGCATCTGGCCGATGACGAAGCCGGTCAGCAGGGGCGTGAAGAACGATCCGCCCGAGCCGTTCTGGCGGCACTGTTCCGGGCCCCACTGACCTTCGCACTCCTCGCGGGTGGCATAACGGGGCGCGGTCTGCTCGGCCTGTTTGGCGGCATTGGCATATCCCGCGTCGCATTCGGTATCTGAGATGTCGTTGGCGGCCTTGCACTCGTCCAGCGAGGTATAGGCCAGGGTCGGTTCGGGCGGCGGGGCGGCGACCTGGGGTGCGCCACAGGCGGCGAGCGAGAAGCTGGCTGTGGCCATCAGGCTGGTGACCTGCAGGGTGCGCGACCGCTTCAGTCGGCGCATGGTGGTGGTCTCGGCGGGGGTTCGGGCGTCGGTCATGGTCGCACTCAGGTCGTCATGCAGGCGGCGTTCAGCAAGCCGACGCAGATGGAAATAGAGGCCAGATAGACACCCGCGGCCATTTCTCCGGCCTCGATCCGGCTGGCCAGGGCCTTGTAGAGCACGCGGCTGACCACCAGGAAGGAAAGGATCTGGATCACGCCGGCCAGCAGGGCCCAGGCCGCGAACTCCGGCAGGCTGACCGTGTGCGACAGGGCCGAGGCCAGGGGCAGGACATAGCCGACCAGGGCACCACCCAGGCCGACGGCGGCCGCCGTATTGCCCTGCCGGATCAGGTCGCGCTCATGATAGGGCGTGACGATCTGGTAGATGAATTTGAAGGCCGAGAAGAAGGCGATCGCCGCCACGAAAGCGATGATGAAGGCCGTGGCCCCGGTCTGGAAGGCGAACCAGTCGAACATTGTATGGGTTTCCTAGGCGGTGAATTCGGCCATCTCGAGGGGGATGCCGATCATGATCTCGTGGCTGATGTCCGCGGATTTTCCGGGAGCCTTTTCCGGTTCCATCTCCAGCGCCAGCATCAACTCGCGCCCGCCAGCCAGGTCCCGCGCATACAGCATGCAGGTCTGGAAGATGCGGGCATAGGGGACGGTCGCCGTGCGGCTGTCCCAGATCGTCTCCCACAGGGTCACGGGCGGCTGGCGGGCGTCGCTCTCGGAGAACCAGAAGCGGGGGTAGGAGGGAAGGTCCTCGGCTGTGCCGTCGAACACGGGCTCGCTCAGCCGGTCGGTCCATTTCCGGCGCTCGCGCGGACCGGGGGGATAGGCGCTGGTCCAGGGAATGAACAGGCTGAAATCATAGGCCTCGGCCCCCGTGGCGTCGTCGCTCATGGCCTGAAGCATGACGTGGTCGTCGGTGTAGAAGCGGTGGACATGCTGGCCGCTATCCAGGGCGATCGTGCCCTGGGCAGTGATCTCCAGCGCGTCGGTGTCCAGGTTGAAGACCGTCTCGGGCTGCAGCCGACGCCAGGCCAGCGGATCCAGCGACACGGTCCGTCCCACGGTCATGTTGCGAACGACCGCCAATCGATTGGCGGGTTCCGCAGCAGGCTGTCCGCCGAAGAGACGCTTGAACATGGGCGTGTCTTTACGCGAGATCCCATCGGTCAGGAAGGCTGGGGCCATAACCGGAATTCGCACCTCGCTTGCAGAACGTCAAGCGTTCATGTTACGCGTTACATGAAACATGGCGACTCCTGAGACCATTTCTGCCAGTCCGGGCACCGACCGCATTCGCGCCTGGCGACAGGCGCGGCGCGACGCGGGCATGGTGAAGCTGGAGTTCTGGGTTCCCCAAGGGTGCCGCGACGATGTCCGCGCCGCAGTGCACGCCATCATTACAGATTCCACACGCGGACCTGCGCTTGCACCGCGCCGCCAACGCCCCACCTCAAGACCAACAACCGGAGCCGAGCCTCATATGGACGCCGTCATCGAAACCGCCTGGACCGTGCCG
Source organism: Brevundimonas subvibrioides (assembly GCF_027271155.1). NCBI lineage: Bacteria > Pseudomonadati > Pseudomonadota > Alphaproteobacteria > Caulobacterales > Caulobacteraceae > Brevundimonas > Brevundimonas subvibrioides. The sequence goes on along the minus strand of NZ_CP114542.1, from coordinate 2,745,085 downwards.
ACCATCAAGGCGGCGCTGGAAGACTCAGCCCTGGTGCGCGAGGGCGAGCTGACCGCCCGGGTGCTGGAGGGGGCTGATCCCGTCCTGCTGGTCACCATGCACGAATACGGGGATTTGCCGATCTATCTCAGCGTCGGGGGCTCGCAGATCGTGGTCTCGGTCCTGCTGTGGCCGGTCTCGGAACAGTCGGACACCGCCCGCTTCAACGAATTCCTGCTGAAGGCCCAGCGCGTCGTGCCCCTGTCCAACTTCGCCATCACCACGGTTGGCGATCAGGACGTCTATGAGCTGATGGGCGAGCTGGCCTCAAAGACCACGCTGCAGACGATCCTGATCGAGCTGCGCACCTTGGCCGAGAACGCCATCGACGCGACGGCCCTGCGCGAAACCTTTGGCCAAGCCGCCTGAACCGGAAACACCGACATGTCCATGCTCACCAAACTCTCCGCCCTGTTCCGCGGCACCGCCCATGATGCGGCCCAGTCCGTCGTCGACCAGAACGCCCTGAAGATCCTCGACCAGGAGATCCGCGACGCCGATACCTCCCAGGGCAAGGCCCGCGATGACCTCGCCGGTCTGGTCGCGCGCCGCCGCATGGCGGAAAGCGAAATGGCCTCGTTCCGCGACCAGATCGTCAAATACGAAAGCTCGACCCGCGCCGCCCTGGGCCAGGGCAAGACCGATCTGGCCCGCGAAGTCGCCGGACGTATCGCCGAGCTGGAATCGGAGATCGCCACGCGCGAGCCGGTGATCGAGAACATGAAACAGGCCGAGGCGCGCCTGCGCACTGCCATCGCCTCGACCGACCAGAAGATCGAGACCCTGCGTCGCGAGATCGACATCGTGAAGGTCAACGAGAGCGTCCAGCGGGCCCAGACCTCCGTCGCGCTGCAATCTGCCGGTGCCCAGTCCCGCATCGGTTCGGCCGCCGACAGCCTCCAGCGCATCAAGCAGCGCCAGGCGGTGCAGGAAGAACGCCTTCGCGTCGGTCAGGAGTTCGAGGACAAGCGCACGGGTGCCGACCTCGACGCCAAGCTGAAGGAGGCGGGAATCCTGCCGGGCCATTCGTCGGCGGATGACGTGCTGGCCCGTCTGACCCAGGCCGAGGTGACGGTCGTCACGCCGCGCATCGGGCAGTCGACGCCGGGCGAGAAGGAGCCGGGCTGACCGCCCGACACCATGAAACGCATCACGCTTCCCGAACGTCCCGACTGGCAGACCCGGGCCGAAGGGCTGGGGTTCACCTGGCACCACGACTCGGGCGAGCCCTACTGGGACGACGCGACAGCGTATGAATTCTCGCTGGTCGAGATCGAGGACGGGCTGGAGGCTCCGACCGCCGAACTGCATCAGATGTGCCTGGATCTCGTCGACGAGACGGTGAAGTCCGAGCGGCTGATGGAGCTGCTGGAGATTCCGGAAAAGCTACGCGATTACGTCGCCGACAGCTGGAAGCGGGGCGACCCGTCGCTCTATGGCCGGTTTGACTTCGCCTACGACGGACGCGGACCAGCCAGGCTGTACGAGTACAACGCCGACACGCCGACCTCGGTCTATGAGAGCGCGGTGTTCCAGTGGCTGTGGCTGGAGGAGCGGATCGCGGACGGCTCGATCCCGGCTGCCTCGGATCAGTTCAACAGCCTGCACGAGGCGTTGATCGCCCGGTTCCGGGCCATCTTCCCGATGGGCGGATTCGTGCATTTCGCATCCGACCCGGACTTCGTGGAGGATCGCCAGACCGTACGCTTCCTCGAGGACCTGGCCAGACAGGCCGGGCTGGACCCGAAGTTCGTGGCCATCGGCGACATCGGGCTGAATGCCGACGGTCGGTTCGTGGACGAGCAGAACTGGCTGATCCAGGCGATGTTCAAGCTCTATCCCTGGGAACAGATGCTGCGCGACGACTATGCCGAGCCCCTGCCGACGGCGGAGGTCACCGTGCTGGAACCCGCCTGGAAATCGATCCTCTCCAACAAGGGCATCCTGCCCCTGCTGTGGGAGCGGCATGGCGGCCATCCCAACCTGCTGGAGTCGTATTTCGAGGACGATGCGAAGGCATCGGCCCTGTCAGCGGCGCATGTCCGAAAGCCGCTGTTCTCCCGCGAGGGGGCCAACATCGACATCGTCGAGGCGGGCCGCACCGAGAGTGGTCTGGACGGCGGCTATAGCGGCCGGGCGATCCTGCAGGCCGTGCATGAAGCGCCTGTATTCGATGGCCGTCATGTCATTGTCGGCAGCTGGGTCGTGGGTCATCAACCGGCCGGTATCGGTCTGCGCGAAGATGCGGGCCGGATCACCAGCAACCGCTCGCGCTTCGTTCCGCACCTGATCCGCGACTGACCCCGTCCCGCGACCGATGCCGGTCGCGGGACGGGTCGGCTCAACCCGCGCGCCGCTGGAAGATGCCGGCCAGCGCCAGCAGCCGCGCCTTGCTGGCACCTGCTTCCGTTTCTGCCGCCGCCGTAAGCCTCGTGGCCAGGGCCGTGGCGGCCTGGCGGTTCGCCCGCGCACCAGCGCGCCACTGATCCACGGCCGCTCTGGCCTGGACGAGGAGGGCCGCTGTGTCGTTTGCCGATGCGGCGCTCAGGTCGGCCTCGATCGATGCCATGATCTCGGGTGTGATGCGGCCGTCGGAAAGCGGTGCGATCTGGGCCAGTGTCATCGCCTCGATCTGTGGCAGGAACGGAGCCGAAGACAGGGGAGGAATGTGTTTGTCCAGGATGGCCCGTCCCTGCGGGTTGGCCAGCAGGTCCTTGATCGAACTGTCGATGGTCACGGGCGCTGCGGCCGGAACGCGCGCGAGCTGGTCGAGGTAGGCGGTGGCGACGTCGGGACTGTCGGCCCACGCGACCTTTTCCTGGGTCTGCGGGTTGATGACGTCGTCGCTGACGGCCTCGGCCGCAGCGATCTCGGCCGCCGACAGATACTCGCCGGGCACAAGTTTCAGCACGTCCAGACCGCGCGCGATCTCGCTGGCGTAGATGCGGCCGTTCATCCAGTAGGCCGACCAGTCACCGCCGACCACCAGCCGCTCCGCCTCGATCGGACCCCGGTCGAAAAAGGCGATCTCGATGGGCTTCATCGGGTCGGTGAAGTCCATGATGGAGATGCCCCCTTGGTACCAGGCCTGGACCATCAGGTCGCGACCGGGCACCGGAATCAGGGAGCCGTTATGGGCGACGCAATTCTCGGTCGCACCCTGCGGTGCAGGGAGCTTGTGGAAGGTCTGGCCCTTCAGTTTGTCGTCCTCAATAGTCGCGACCAGGTCAGCACCCCAGTTGGCGGGCGAGTCCGCCGTGCAGCGCGCGCCGATGCCACCGCCCCATTCGTCTGTGAAGACGACCTTGTCGCCGGCGTTGCTGAAGGTCGCCGAGTGCCAGTAGGCCATGTCCGGATCGAACATCTCGGAGATCCGCGTCGGGTTCTCGGGATCGGAAATGTCCAGCAGGAGACCGTTGCCGCTGCAGGCCCCGGCCGCGCGGTTGATGGCCGGATAGACGGTGATGTCGTGGCACTGGTCGGTCTGGGCAGTGCGCTGGCTGGCGACGCCCGACGCGCCGCCACCCCACAGGCCGGCGATCGCCCCGGTGGTGCGGTCGGCGAAGATGCGGGGCCGGTTCACGATCGTGGCGTCTTCCGGATGATCCAGCGGCACCTTGATGACGTCGATGGAAAACAGGGCCGTGTCAGCATTGGTGCTTGGTGCGCCGCCGCTGCAGGACGACAGTTCTGCGGTCGGTCGCACGTCTGCGGTACCCGAGTTGTAGATATAGAGCACGTTCCGGTCGCGGGGATCCGGCACCAGGGTGTGGGTGTGCGAACCCCGGCACGTCTGGACCGCCGCGATCTGGCGCGGGTTGGAGATGTCGCTGATGTCGAAGATGCGGATGCCGCGGAAGCGCTCGGCGTTGACCTCGCCCACGGCATCCGAGGTGCCGCAGTCCAGACGGGCGCGGTTCTGTTCGACCGACATGAACAGCAGATTGCCGTGGATCGACAGGTCGCCCTGACCGCCGGGGCAGACGACCGACAGGATCAGTTTGGGCTCGCCTTCGCCGGTTACGTCATAGGCGTTGAAGCCGTTGAAGTTGCCGACAAATAGACGACCGTTCGACATCGCCATGTCGCTGTTTGACAGGGCCAGCGGGCTGAAGCGCGGCCGGGCGGGCGGGCCGTCGCCGGCCGGGGCGGGCGTCGTTCCGGCTGCCGGACGCGGGCTCGGGGCGAACAGAGCCTCGGGATCGAAGAAGCCCGGCGGCGGGGCGACGGCGTGTTCCAGCTCGAGGCCCGAGGCCGCTTCACCGGCGTCGCGCAGACCTGGCGACAGGGTCGTGCGGGCATCGGGCACCAGGGTCTGGATCTGGGCCAGGGCCGGTGCCGCGCTCACGAACAGGGCCAGGGCGGCGGCGGAGGAAAGCAGGGGTCTACGCAGGGTCATGGCCGTTTCCTTCGAGTATCGGGGTTCAGAGTTCAGACAGAATGGACTGCATGCGCAGGATTTCGGCAGACTGATCCGCGACGACCGAGTTGGTGAAGTCGGACAGCATGGGATCCTGGGCCGCATCCGGCTGGGCCATCAGGCTGTCGACCATGTCGAGCGCGCCCTGGTGGTGCTGGATCATCCCTTGCAGGAACAGGCGGTCGAAAGCCTGGCCCCGGGCGGCGGCCAGCGCCTGCATCTGATTGGGCGTCAGCATGCCGGGCATTAGCGCAGTATCGCCCGCGGCCGTCATCGGCATGGCGTGGTTCATGCCTGCCATATGTCCGGCATGCATGTCGGCCATGGCCAGCGGCTGCCCGCGATCGGTCAGCCAGTTGCGCATCAGCTCCATCTCGGCCTGCTGGCTCAGGGCGATGCGCTGGCCCAGCCGCTTGATCTGCAGGCTGGACCCCTGTGCCTGCAGCAGCTCTACCATCTCCACCGCCTGGGCGTGGTGGACCAGCATATGCTGCAGGAACTGGACGTCGCCTGTGGTGAAGCTGGTCCGGCTGAGTTCCACCGCCTGCGCCGCCGTGATCGTCCGTGACGCCGCGCCCGGCGCGCCGGGATGGAAGATCGGCGGCGTCTGCGCGGCCTGGGGGACGTTGAGGAAACCCGCCAGTACGAGCGCGAAAAGCGGGTTCAAGATCATGCCACTCCCGTCATCCGCGCGACCCGGATCGATCCCAGACTAGGAGCAGGGAGCGGGACGGGGCAAGCCGCATTCTCGCCATCACATGATCGCGCCGATCCGCCACGGCTGAATCTCGTCCTCGCCGAAGCCCAGGGCCTCGCTCCGGGACGGCGCGCCCGAGGCCGTGCGGATCATCAAGTCCAGGATGCGCTCGCCCATCTCGGGAATCGAAACCCCCGCCGACAGGATCTCTCCGCAGTCCAGATCCATGTCGTCGGCCATCCGCCGGTACATGGCCGTATTGGTCGCCAGCTTCAGGCTGGGTGCGGGCTTGGCGCCGAACACCGACCCTCGCCCCGTCGTGAAACAGATCAGATTGGCCCCGCCCGCGATCTGGCCCGTGGCCGAGACGGGGTCGTATCCGGGGGTGTCCATGAAGACGAGGCCGGGCGCGGTCACCGGCTCGGCATAGCCGTAGACGGCGTTCAACGGCGACGACCCCGCCTTGGCTACGGCTCCCAGAGATTTCTCCAGAATGGTCGTCAGCCCGCCGGCCTTGTTCCCGGCCGAGGGGTTGTTGTCCATCGACCCGCCGGTCGCAGCGACGTGGCGTTCCCACCAGCCGATGCGCCCCATCAGCCGCTCGGTCACGGAGGCATCCGCCGCGCGGCGCGTCAGCAGATGTTCCGCGCCATAGATTTCGGGCGTCTCGCTCAGGATCGCGGTGCCGCCCTGTGCGACCAGCAGGTCGACGGCGTGACCCAGGGCCGGATTGGCCGTCACGCCGGAATAGCCGTCCGAGCCTCCGCACTGCAGGCCGACGACCAGACCGGACAGCGGTTGAGGCGTTCGGGTCAGGCTATTGGCCGCCTCCGCCATCGCCATCAGGCGCTCGATACCGGCCGCGATGGTAGCGGATGTCCCGCCCTCGCCCTGGATGGTCATCGCCGACAGGGTGTCGCCGGATGCCAGGCCTTCCGCCTCGGTCAGGCCGGACAGCTGGTTGGTCTCGCACCCCAGACCCAGCATCAGCACGCCCGCGACATTGGGGTGTTGCGCATAGCCTGCCAGGGTGCGGCGCAGGACGTCCATCGCCTCTCCGGAGGACTCCATTGCGCAGCCCGAGCCATGGGTCACGGCCACGACGCCGTCGATGTTGGGAAAGCCGTCGCCCAGCCGCGACTCGACCTCGCGCGCGATCCTGCGGGCCACCATGGCCGAACAGTTCACCGAGGTGACGACGGCCAGATAGTTGCGGGTGCCGATCCGGCCGTCCGCGCGGAGATATCCCTCGAAGGTGCGATTCACCGGGGCCGTGACAGTCGCGGGATTCGCGTCATGGGCCCCGACGCGCATCGTGACCTCGCCCATGCCGAGATTGTGGACGTGGACCCAGTCGCCGGTCCGCACGGCCGCCGTCGTCGCGCCGATGACCTGACCATATTTCCGGACCGGTGTTCCGGGGGCCATGTCGCGCAGGGCTACCTTGTGTCCGGCCGGGATCGTCTCGTTGGCGACGATGCTGTCCAGTACGGTCTCGCCGGCCTCCAGCGCGCGGACGCAGACGGCGACGTCGTCGTCCTGGTTCAGGCGAAGGGCGGCGAGGGGCGTGAGCTCAGGCAAGATCATGCTTCACGATATCGATTCGCGCGCTTGAGGGCGACTGCTCAGTAAAAGTCCCTGGAGTTGGGCAGGACGCGGACATCGCGCGGGTGACGGCCGGTCGGGTGGCGCTGGGGCTGGGGGCGGACGATCTCGTCGGCGCGCGACAGCTGGATGTCCACCTCGTGATCCTCGGACAGGCGGGCCAGTTCGGCGGACCGGTCGATGACACGCCGCGCCACGACGTGGACCACGCCCTCCGGGCTTTTCTCCAGCACACCCTCGACCTCCATCAGGCGGGCCCCCATGACCTCGCGGCGGAACTGTTCGAACATCCGGGCCCACAGGACGACGTTGGCGATGCCGGTCTCGTCCTCCAGGGTGACGAAGATGGCGTTGCCCTTGCCGGGGCGCTGGCGCACCAGAACGACGCCCGCGACCCGCACCGTCGATCCGCCGCGCCGGGCCAGGGTGTCGGCACAGGTCACCACCCGCCCGGCCGCGAAGACGGGACGCAGGATGGCCATGGGGTGGGCCTTCAGCGACAGGCGGAAGGTCTGGTAGTCGGCCGCGACATGCTCGCCCAGTCGCATCGACGGCAGCTGCGCGTCAGGCTCGACCCCCAGCTCGCGGGCCCCGCGCTCGCGCGCCTCGGCCGCTGCGAACAGGGGCAGGGCGTCGTCGTCGGGCAGTCGCCGCGCCGCCCACAGCGCCTCGCGCCGGTCCAGGCCCATGGACCGGAAGGCGTCGGCGTCGGCCAGCTTGCGGATCGCGGCACCCGGCAGGCCCCCGCGCCGCGCCAGGGTCTCCAGATCGGTGATGGCCGGATCGCGCGCCGCGACCAGGGCCGTCGCCCAGTCCTCTCGAAAGCCGTCGATCTGGCGAAATCCCAGCCGCAGGGCCGGACGACCGGCCGGTCCTTCCAGGCTGTTGTCCCAAAGGCTGTACGAGACGTCGATCGGCCGCGTCTCGACGCCGTGCTCCTGCGCGTCACGCACGATCTGGGCGGGGGCGTAGAAGCCCATCGGCTGGCTGTTCAGCAGGGCGCAGGCGAAGGCAGCCGGGTGGTGGTGCTTGATCCAGGACGAGATGTAGACCAGCAGGGCGAAGGACGCGGCGTGGCTTTCGGGAAATCCATAGGATCCGAACCCCTTGATCTGATCGAAGCAGCGCCGGGCGAAGGCGGGGTCGTAGCCCCGTTCGATCATGCGGCCGACCATCCGGTGCTCATAGGTGTGCAGGGTGCCGTCGCCCCGGAAGGTGCCCATGGCCTTGCGCAGGCCGTTGGCCTCCTTGTCGGTGAACTCGGCCGCGACCATGGCGACCTTCATGGCCTGTTCCTGGAACAGCGGCACACCCAGGGTCTTTTGCAGCACGACCTTCAGCTCGTCCGCAGGATAGTCCGGCCCCGGCCGGGAATAGTCCGGCTCCTCCAGCCCGTTGCGACGCCGCAGATAGGGGTGGACCATGTCGCCCTGGATCGGGCCGGGCCGGACGATGGCGACCTGGATGACCAGATCATAGAGCCTGCGCGGCTTCAGGCGGGGCAGCATGTTGATCTGGGCCCGGCTCTCCACCTGAAAAACACCGATGGAATCGCCCCGGCAGAGCATGTCGTAGACCGCCGGATCGTCCTGCGGGACCGACGCCAGGTCGTGATCCACCCCGCTGTGTTCGCGCATCAGGTCGAAGGCCTTCCGGATGCAGGTCAGCATGCCCAACGCCAGCACATCGACCTTCATCAGGCGAAGCTCGTCGATGTCGTCCTTGTCCCATTCGATGAAGGTGCGGTCGGGCATGGCCGCGTTGCCGATCGGCACCATCTCGTCCAGCCGGTCCTGGGTCAGGATGAAGCCGCCGACGTGCTGGGACAGGTGGCGCGGGTGGTTCAGCAGCCGCATGGCCATGGCGACCGCGCGCCGGATCATGGGGTTGGCGGCGTCCAGCCCCGCCTGTTCGACGTGGCGTTCGCTCATCTCCGAGCCCCAGCTGCCCCACTGGCTGCCGGCCAGGCGGGCGGTCACGTCCTCGGTCAGGCCCAGGACCTTTCCGACCTCGCGGATGGCGCTCTTGGGTCGATAGCGGATGACGGTGGCGGCGATCCCCGCGCGGTGACGGCCATAGCGGTCGTAGATGTGCTGAATGATCTCCTCGCGCCGCTCGTGCTCGAAATCCACATCGATGTCGGGCGGCTCGCCCCGGTCCTCTGACAGAAAGCGCTCGAACAGAAGGTCGGATTCCATCGGGTTCACAGAGGTGATGCCCAGCACGTAACAGACCGCCGAGTTGGCCGCCGAACCACGGCCCTGGCACAGGATGCCCTTGTCCCGTGCCACCCGTACGATGTCGTAGATGGTCAAAAAATAGGGAGCGAAGGCGGCCTTCCTGATGAAGACCAGTTCCTTGACCAGCAGATCGCGGACCTTCCCGGGCACACCGTCGGGATAGCGACGGTCCGCATGTTTCCAGGTCAGGTCCTCCAGCCAGGCCTGGGCCTCCCAGCCGGGAGGGATGGGTTCCTCGGGGTATTGATAGCGCAGCTGTTCCAGGTCGAACCCGACGCGCGCCAGAAACGCCTGGGTCTGGGCCACGGCCTCGGGCGCATCACGAAACAGACGCGTCATCTCCGTCGGTGATTTCAGGTGCCGCTCGGCATTGGCGTTCAGCAGACGCCCGGCCGTCTCGATGGTCATGCCTTCGCGGATGCAGGTGACGACGTCCTGCAGGTCGCGCTGTTCCGCGTCGTGATACAGCACGTCGTTGACGGCCAGCAGGGGAAGGCTGGCCCTTTCGGCCAGGGCCTTCAGGCGAGCCAGACGACGGCGGTCGTCGCCGCCCCGCCCCATGACGGCTCCCAGCCAGGTCGATCCGGGGGCTGCCGCCCCGACCTGATCCAGAACGGACGCCAGCCGATCCAGCCGCCGGTCCGGCATGACGATCAGCAGCAGGTCTTCCGGGGCGGCCAGCAGGTCCCGCAGGCCAATCTCGCACTGCCCCTTGATGGCCCGACGATTGCCCAGGGTCAGCAGGCGGGTCAGCCGTCCCCATCCGGCGCGGGACCCGGGATAGGCGACGATGTCGGGCGTCCCGTCGTTGAAGACCAGGCGCGCACCGGTCGCCAGCCTGAAGCGGGCGGCGCGTCGCCGGACCTCTTCCGACAGGGCCGGGTCGTTGGCAGGGTCCTCGACATAGGTGACCTCGCCGGGGCCCGATCCGTCGCGCATCACGTCGGGTGGCGACAGTCCGTCCTCGCGCAGGGCCTTCAGGGCGCTCCAGGCCCGGACGACCCCGGCCACGGTGTTGCGATCCGCCAGGCCCAGGCCGGAATGGCCGCGCAGGATCGCCGTCGCCACCAGCTCCTTGGGATGCGACGCTCCCCTCAGGAACGAGAAATTGCTGGCCGTCGCCAGTTCGGCATAGTCGCCGGGGGGATCGGGACTGCTCACGCGAACAGGCCGTGGATGAACCAGCGGGGTTCCGGCGTCTGGCCGTACAGACCCTGGCGGAACAGCCAGAAGCGACGGCCCTCGCTGTCCTCGACCCGGTAGTAGTCGCGGGTGCGCTGGTCGGGGGCGCGCCACCATTCGCCGGCGATGCGCTCGGGGCCCTCTGACCGGACGACCTGGTGCAGCACCCGCCGCCAGCGAAAGCGCAGGGGCGAGCCGTCGGGCACCTCGGCCAGGGTCTCGACCGGCTGGGGCGGGTCGAACATCTGCAAGGGGCGCAACGGCGGATCGTCGGGGTCGGGCTCTGGCCATTCGGCTTCGGGTCCGGCCATCCCGGAGGGGAGCAGGCGCGACGCCCGTTCGGGCATGTGCGAGCCGAAGGGCTGGAAGCACAGCACGGACCCGGGGCCCAGCCGCGCCGCCAGCCGGTCGATCAGGTGTCCGACCTGTTCGGTGCCGGGCCGCTCGCCCTCCATGCTGTCCTGTGTCGGGGCGACGGGTTCGGTCCAGGGCACCGCCAGACGAATCTGGTCGAAGCCGAAACCCGGATCCAGCGGATGGGCCAGCGCCCCCAGACGTTCCCTGAACAGGCGCTGCAGGGCTGCGGGATCGCGGCTCGGCTGGCCGGTGCGGATCGAGACGCGGCGGACATGGCCATCCAGGCGGTAGAAGAAGACCTCGAAGGCGCGACCGCCATGGCCCCTCTGGTCCAGCTGGTCGACGGCGTCGGCCACCAGGTCCTGGAACACCCGCTCCACATCGTCCTGGGTCACGATGGGCTCGACCAGGATGCGATCGACGACGCAGGCGGGGACCGGGCGATGCGGTGTTATGCGCACATCCTCGTCGCCCAGCACCCTCGCCAGACGGGCGGGAAAGTCGGTCCCGAACCGGGCGGCCATCGGCGCGCGGGGGCGGTCGTCCAGATCGGACAGACGTTTCAGTCCCGCGCGGCGCAGGGCGCGTTCGTCGGACCCGCCCAGTTCCAGCGCGGCGACCGACAGGCGACGGACGGCGGCGCGGGCCTCCTGTCCGGCGAACAGGCCGCCGTGGCCGAACCGCGCCAGGGCCCGGGCCGACTGGGGCGTGTCGGCCATGGCCCAGCGAAGGCTCAGTCCGACCCCTGTGGTGCGTCGCCGGACCGAGCGGATCAATCCGGCCTCATCGCCGAACAGATGGGCGCAGCCGGTTACGTCCAGCATCAGGCCGTGGGGCGGGTCCAGGGCGATCAGGGGGGTGAACCGCCCGAAGTCCTTCAGCACCCGCCGCAACAGGGTGGCATCGGCATCCGGGTCGTCGGCGACGGTACGCAGCTCGGGTGTCCGTGCCCGCGCATCGGCCAGGGTCATGCCGGGGGACAGGCCCAGCCGGGACGCGGCCGGATCGATCGCCGTCAGCCGCAGCGCGCCCTTGACCTTCTCGACCATGACGACCGGTCGGAGATCGGCGGCGTCAGGCGACGCGGCTTTCGCCTGTTCTCCACGTTGCAGGCGTTCGCTCGGCAGCCAGGGGAACCACAGTGCCAGATACCGGCGACCGTTCGAGGAAGGCCCGGCGTTCACGGTCCCACTCCATGATCCACGTGCGGGGTTCGACCCCACCGCGGTGACGCAGCAGGGTCGCGGAAAAAGACGGTCGGCCCGGCGCTCCGGCTTCGAGGGGAGTGGAGGGGGCCGCGCCCACGGACCACCGTGTCAGGGCCGCGCTGGGGGCCGGGACCGCGCCGGCCCGCGCCAGGAACAGGGTCGCGGTTCCCGCCTGCGCGGCCAGTGACAGACGCCGGCTGGCGGTCAGGGTCATGGCCCTGGCCTCGCCCCAGGCGCTCAGAAGCACCGCCCCGACCGCCGGGCTGCGCAAGGCCTCCTCGCCCACGGCCAGCAGGGTCTGGATGTCACTGGCGCGGACCAGAAGCACATCCTTTGGCCGAACCCCCATTTCATGCAGGCCCGGTCCATGCGGTGTGCCGGTCTCGGTCTCCACCAGGCGGTGGATGGCCCAGACGATCGGTCGCCCGCCCGCCGCCCTGACGGCCAGCCCCAGCCCGAAGGCGTTCAGCGCCACGGCATCGGCGGGTGTACCGGCATAAAGGTCGTGAACGGCGCGGGGGTCCAGCCTGTCCAGCAGGCCCTGATCGCCCGATGAAAGCCCCGCGCGGGCACGGCCGGGCCGCGACCGGTCCAGCCTGGCCAGCCCCGCTCTCAGGGCGACCAGTCGTCGCTCCTTGTCCTCAATGTTCTTCATTTGTTCTATATGCCACCCGACGGGCCGGGAGAGTCAAGCGGCATATGGAACGGGCGATCGCGTCTTCGTGGACGGTTCGCGAACGGTCGATCAGTGGTTGTCGCGGGGATTGCCGAAGCGGTCGATGATGCGGTGGTATTTGAGTGCGGGCTCCAGCACGGCTCCGGTGCTCAACTGTCCGACTGTGGCGCGCTGCATCTCCTGCCAGGGGGTCTGGGAGGGGGGCACCTGGAAGCCACCCTCCGCTTCGAGCGCCATGCGTCGTTCCGCCAGTTCTGCGTCAGGGATCAGGACATCGACACGGCAGGTGTTCAGATCGACCCGAACGGGATCGCCGGTCCGCAGGAGCGCCAGATTTCCACCCGCCGCCGCCTCGGGAGACGCATTGAGGATCGACGGCGAGCCTGACGTCCCGGACTGCCGTCCGTCGCCGATACAGGCCAGGGCGTGGACGCCTTCCCGGATCAGGTGCGCGGGCGGGCGCATGTTCACCACCTCGGCCGCCCCCGGATAGCCGATCGGCCCGGCCCCGCGCATGAACAGGATGCTGCGCTCTGAGATGCCGGTCGCCGGATCGTCGATGCGGTGGTGGTAATCCTCGGGTCCGTCGAAGACGACGGCGGGGCCTTCAAAGGCGTTCGGGTCAGCGGGGTTGGACAGGTAGCGCTCGCGGAACTCGGCGGCGATGACGCTGGTCTTCATGATGGCGCTGTCGAACAGGTTGCCGGTCAGGACCAGGAAGCCGGCGTCCTCGACCAGCGGATCGTCCATCGTGCGGATGACGTCGGGCAGCAGGATATCGGCACCCCTGCAGTTGTCGCCGATCGTCCGGCCGTTGACCGTCATGGCCTCCTCGCGGATCAGGCCTTGGCTCATCAGCTGGGCGATGACGGCGGGCACGCCCCCGGCCTGATGGAAGTCCTCACCCAGGTATTTGCCGGCGGGCTGGAGGTTGACCAGAAGAGGCACCGCGTGGCCGTGGGTCTGCCAGTCCCCGATCGGCAGGTCGACGCCGGAATGCCTGGCCAGGGCGGTGATATGGACCGGCGCATTGGTCGATCCGCCGATGGCCGAGTTGACCACGATGGCGTTGTGGAAGGCGTCGGCGGTCAGGATGTCGGAGGGCTTCAGGTCCTCGTGCACCATCTCGACGATGCGCTTGCCGGTCAGATAGGCGACCTGGGGCCGCTCGCGGTAGGGGGCCGGGATGGCGGCCGAGCCGGGCAGGGACATGCCCAGGGCTTCGGCCAGGCTGTTCATGGTCGAGGCCGTGCCCATGGTGTTGCAGTAACCGACCGAGGGGGCCGAGGTGGCGACCAGGTCGATGAAGCCTTCATAGTCCAGCTCTCCGGCCGCCATCATCTCGCGAGCCTTCCAGATGATGGTGCCCGAACCGATCCGCTCGCCTTTCAGCCAGCCGTTCAGCATAGGTCCGACCGACAGGGCGATGGCGGGAATGTCGACGGTCGCCGCGGCCATCAGGCAGGCGGGCGTGGTCTTGTCGCAGCCGATGGTCAGGACCACGCCATCCAGCGGATAGCCGTACAGCAACTCGACCAGACCCATGTAGGCGAGGTTGCGGTCGAGGCCTGCCGTCGGCCGCTTGCCGGTTTCCTGGATCGGGTGGACCGGAAACTCCATGGCGATACCGCCCGCCTCGCGGATGCCTTCGCGAACCCGCCTGGCCAGTTCGATGTGATGGCGGTTGCAGGGCGCGAGGTCCGACCCCGTCTGGGCGATGCCGATGATCGGCTTGCCCGAGCGCAGTTCGTCCAGCGTCAGGCCGTAGTTCAGATAGCGCTCGAGATAGAGCGCCGTCATGTCGGGGTTGTCGGGATTGTCGAACCAGGCGCGGGAGCGAAGCGGTCGTCGGGGTGGAGAGATCATCGTGCGCATCCGCCGGAGCATCCCCGCTTTCGATATCGAACGGTGGGCCCGCAAATAATATCATCATATAAATGATCTTGACCGGTCGCCAGACTTTTTGGGCCGGGGTCACCCGGCGCGGTCCGCTTTGCGGACGCGGGGGGACCGTATAAAGCGGAATCCATGACGGCCGCCCTTCCTCTCACCAGCCAGTCGGCCAGCGCGCGCGGTCCGGGCAAGACGGTATCGAGCCACGATCAGATCGTTCGCTCGCTGGGCCAGGATATCCTGGCCGGCCGCATCGCGCCGGGAGACAAGTTGCCCGGCGAAGCCGATCTGTTGAACCGTTTCGGGGTGTCGAGAACCGCCCTGCGGGAAGCGCTCAAGACGCTTTCGGCCAAAGGGTTTCTGGTCGTGAAGACCCGGGTCGGGACCAAGGTCACCGATCCCCTGCGGTGGAACCTGTTCGACAGCGAAGTTCTGGCCTGGCAGGTGGCGAACGGCATGGACGCCCGGTTCCGTCGACATCTGGCGGAGGTCCGGCGCGCGCTGGAACCGGCCGCGGCGGCTCTGGCGGCCCGGCATCGCGGCGTGGACGACCTGGCCGGAATGCGGGCGGCTGTGGAGGCCATGCGACGCGAGCAGCAGTCGGAACACGGGTTCGCCCAGGCGGATCTGAACCTGCATCTGCGGATCGCTGCGGCGTCCGGCAATCCGCTGATGCGGTCCCTGGCCAGCGTCATCGAGACAGCCCTGCTCGAGGCCTTCACCCTCAGCCCGCCGACCAGAAGCTCCGTCCTGCATCGCGAGACCGTCGATCTGCACGAACGGATCGTGGACCATATCGAGTCCGGGGACGCGTCGGCCGCCGCCACCGCCATGCTCGCCGTCATCGACGCAGGCTACAGGCGCGTCGAGGCGGAGAAGGACGCCGGCTGAAGGCATACCGGGGCAACCGTCCGCGAGCGGCCTGTTGCGGGTCGAGCAGGATCAGGACAGGCCGATGCGGCGTCGCCACGCTGGATAGTCGTCGCGCAGCAGGGCGGCCGGCCGGTCGCCGTAGTAGCGGTAGCCCATGCGGCGCTCGCGTTCGATCTGCGAGAGTTCGTAATGCACCACGCTGTCGCGGCCGAGGAAGATCGGACGGTTCGTCTCAAGGTCGTAGAACCGCGCCCAGAGCGGCGGAGCCTGCGGATCTGCGACCACTTGCAGGTCCGGTTCACCGTCGGGGGCGGTGACGGGTTGCAGGCGTATACCGTGGATGGCGCTGGCCCTGAACCAGCCGATGGCCCCCTCCACCGCGGCGATGACGGCGGGCGAGGGGTCCGGGATCGACATCAGGAAGCGCGTGATGCCGACGCTCTCGCTGCCCGACAGGGACGGCGGTTCAAACGCGCGGGCCCAGGCGGGTTCGAGCGTGTTTTCGTCATGCTGTGCGCACCAGACGGTCAGGACGCCGTTCTGGCGGACCTGGGTGGCCAGGATCGTCTGGACGCCCCTGGCCACGGCTGCGCCCGCCCGCGCGCGACGGTCGGCATCGACGAACCCATAGGGACCGGATCCGTCCGCGATCTCATCCAGCAGGACCATGATCCTCACCATGGCGTCGTCATTGTAGGTGATGTGCGTGTAGTAGCCCGGCCGCAGCGGATAGAACTGGGGCCAGCCGCCGCTCGGAGACTGGGCCGCCAGGGTGTAATCCAGACCCCGGTCGAATGCCGCGCGATCGGCCGGGCGCTGTCCGGCCGCGATCACCCGTGCCAGGAAGGCCATCGGCAGGGTGGTGCCGTCGTTGTCGAATGTGTTCTTCGAACGCTCGTCCACGGGCACGACGTCGGGCGGCACGGCCAGCGAGGTGTTCTTGGGCCAGCCGCCTTCCGGCGACTGGTGGGCGACGACGCTGTCGGCGATGGCCCGCGCCTCGGCCGTTGCATACCAGGCGGGGTCCCGTTCCACGATCTCGCCGTTCCACACGGCCGTCTGGGCCAGGACGGGCGAGGCCAGGGCGGCGGTCAGGGCGATCACGACCAGCATCCAGCAGCGGGCGATCATGAGCGGTCTCCGATTGGGGCGGCGTCGATCCGCATCGACATGGACAGGGTCTGGCCCGACGTCAGGACCTTGAGGCCGGTGTCCTCATCGGCGGGGGCGTTGTGGGCGTTCGGGCGATGGGTGACCGGCTCGATGCAGACGAAGCCGGAGTCATTCGGCGCATAGATCTGCAGCCAGTGGGCATTGACGGAGGCGGTCACGCGCACCTGGTGATCGCGGTGAACCAGCCGGGCTTGCCCGCTCCAGTCGGCATAGGCGTTGTCCACGAAGGGAGCCACGGTCACGGTCGCGCCCCCGGACCAGTCCATGACCCTGGCGGCCGGGATCAGCGCTTCGGGAATCCCGTCGGTGCCGTTCGCCCAGACGCGTGCGGCGGGTGCGGTCAGCACGGTTCCGGGTCCCACGACGAAATAGGGATGCAGGCCCAGACCCGCAGGCATCGGGTCCCGATCCGCGTTGGTGATCGCAAGGCTCATCTCCAGTCCGTCCGCATCGAGGCGAAAGCTGTGGGAGGCGGTCCAGGCCCAGGGCCAGTCGGGGCTCGCCCCTGCCGACAGGGCCAGGTCGACGAAATCGGTGCCGCTTCCCTGCACGCTCCACGGCTTCAGCCAGCCGACACCGTGCAGGGCATGGGGCTTGAAACCGGGCGTTGGGGGCAGGGTGACGTCGCGACGCTCGAAGACGAACGCGCCGCGATCGATCCGGTTGGCATAGGGAACCAAGGGAAAGCTTCCCGTCTCCAGCGGCCCTGCTGCACCCTCCGGCGCGGGCCGAAGGATGTCCTGGCCGCGCCAGGTCAGTCGCGTGATCGCAGCCCCGATCTCGGGCCGGACCGACAGCGCCCAGTCGCCCCGCTCCAGCGTGATCACAGCCGCACCCGATGCTGGGGCAGGCCCGGCGTATCGACCCGGACGCGGAACAGACCACCCAGACCCGGTTGCTCTGTTCGCTTGTCGACGTTGTTCAGCCAGGCGGTGGTGCAATACAGGTCGCGCAGGTCGTCACCCCCGAAGGCGGCCTTGGTCACCGTCTGGACCGGAAACCGGATCGTCCCGATTCGCTCGCCGCTCGGCGAAAAACGCGCGACGCCCCAGCCGTTGAACAGGCCGACGTGCAGCACGCCCTCGGCATCGACGCTGGGCCCGTCCGCGAACCCGTCCGTGGTCTCGGCGAACAGCCGCTTGTTGGTCAGCACGCCGTCCACATGGTCGAAGGCGAAGATGCGTCGTGTCGTCGTGTCGTGGTGATAGAGGGTGCGCCCGTCGGGGCTCATCGCCGGACCGTTGGTGACGCGATACCCGTCGTCGTGGCGCTCGACCTTGCCGTCGTGAAAGCGATAGAGGGCGCCCGAGACCGTCGCCTCGGTGTCGTCCATCGACCCGAACCACAGCGATCCGTCCGGGGCGACGAAGCCGTCGTTCAGACGGTTTTGGGGACGATCCTCCTCGACCCGGACAATGAGATCGAACTGACCGCTCTCCGGATCGAACCGGTGCAGGCCGCCCCGCACGCCACAGACCAGCGAGCCGTCCTTGGCAGGCAGGGCGAAACCCGTCTGCTCGGGCGTGTCCCAGGATGCTTTTGCATCGTCATCGACGCTGTAACGATGAAGTTTCCGACCCTTGATGTCGACGAACCAGACGGCGCGGCGCGGAGCATCCCAGACCGGGCCTTCGCCCAGCTCGGCCTCCACGTTCCAGACCAGTTCCGGCTCCGACATGTCTCAGCTCCAGGAGTAGCTGGTCTTGGTCTGGGTGTAGAACTCGACGGCGGCGAAGCCCTGTTCACGTGAGCCGTAGCTGGAGGCTTTCGAGCCCCCGAACGGCACGTGATAGTCGACCCCGGCGGTGGCGAGATTGACCATGGTCATGCCGGCGCGGGCACGGCGCTGGAAGTCGCGGGCGTGCTTCAGGCTGGTGGTGACGATGCCGGCCGAGAGGCCGAATTCGGTGCCGTTGGCGACGGCGAGGGCCTCTTCGTAGTCCCTGACCCGGATCGTCGAGGCGACGGGGCCGAAGACCTCTTCGGTGTTGATCCGCATGGTGGGATCGGTGTCGGCGATCAGGGTCGGCTGGACGTACCAGCCGGGGGTGGGGAGGCTCAGCCGCTCGCCGCCGGTGACGATGCGGCCGCCCGCCGCGCGGGCAATGTCGATGTATCGGTAGCTGGTCTCCATCTGCGCCTCCGACACCGCCGGACCCATCTGGGTGTCCGGGTCCAGCGCGTCGCCGACCCGCAGGGCCGCGACCCTCTCGGCCAGCAGAGCCACGAACCGGTCGTGGATGGCATCGGTGACGATCAGGCGGCTGGAGGCCGTGCAGCGCTGACCCGTGGCGAAGAACGATCCGTCCAGCGCGATGGCGACCGCGCGTTCCAGATCGGCATCGTCCAGCACGATCAGCGGATTCTTGCCGCCCATCTCCAGCTGCACCCGTGCCTGACGCTTGATGGCCCCGAGCGCCACGCCCGCGCCCACGCTCTGCGACCCCGTGAAAGACAGGCCGTCGACGTCGGGATGATCGACGATGGCCTGGCCGACGCCGCCGCGACCGATCACGAGGTTGAACACGCCCGCCGGGACGCCAGCCTCGACGAGGATATCGGCGAGCGCCGAGGCCGTCGCCGGCGTCGGTCCCGCCGGTTTCATCACCACCGTATTGCCGAACGCCAGGGCGGGTGCCGCCTTCCAGGCCGGGATGGCGATGGGAAAGTTCCAGGGCGTGATCAGGCCATAGACGCCGACCGCCTGACGATAGGTCTGGATCTCGACCCCCGGGCGGACGCTGTCCAGGTTCTGGCCGTGACGACGCAGGGCCTCGCCGGCGAAATACTTCAGGATGCGCCCGGCGCGGACGGTCTCGCCGATGCCTTCGGCCAGGGTCTTGCCTTCCTCGCGAGACAGCAGGCGCCCCAGCTGCTCGCGTCGCTCCATGACAAGGGCCCCCGCACGGTCCAGCACATCGGAGCGGACTTCGGGCGAGGCCTCCGACCAGGCCGGGAAGGCAGCCCTGGCGGCGGCCACGGCGGCGTCGACCTCGGCCTGACCGCCATCGGGGGTGCGGGCGACGATCTCGTTTGTGTTCGATGGATTGTGGCTCTCGCCCGGCCGGGCCACCTCCGCACGCTCGCCGTCGATCAGGTGGCAGAGGTTCAGGGTCTCGGTCATGGCGTATCCTTTGGAGAAGGGACCGGCGACGGGGGAGCGTCGCCGGGGAGGGGGTCGCTCGATCAGCCGGTCATGTCTTCCAGCTCGCGACCCCGGGTCTCCTTAACCCAGACCTGGACGAGGAAGTAGGACACCAGGGCGCTGGCGGCATAGAAGCCGTAGGTCGCGGGCAGGCCCAGTCCTGCCGCCATCGCCGGGAAGCTGACCGAAATGGCGAAGTTGGCGATCCACTGGGCGAACCCGGCCACCGCCAGCGCCGAACCGCGCATCTGGTTGGGGAACATCTCGCCCAGCATGACCCACATCACCGGGCCCCAGCTCAGGTTGAAGAAGACGACATAGGCATTGGCCGCGATCAGGGCGATCAGCCCGACCTGGCCCGGCAGATGCACCGCGCCGTCGATCGTCTGTGCCTGCGAGAAGCACCATGCGACGATGGCCAGAGTCACGAACATCCCGGCCGACCCGATCAGCAGCAGGGGCTTTCGGCCGATCCTGTCGATGACGGCGACGGCCGCCAGACAGGCCAGGATCGACAGGGTGCCCGAGCCGATGTTGATCAGCAGGGCATCGTTCTCCGAAAAGCCCACCGACTGCCACAGGGTCGCCCCGTAGTAGAAGACGATGTTGATGCCGACCAGTTGCTGGAACACCGCCAGGATCAGCCCGGCCCAGACGATGGGGCGGACCTTGCGGGTGGCGGGGTCCAGCAGGTCGCGGAAGCTGGGCTTGTGATCGGTGGCCAGCGAGGCGCGGATCTCGGCGACCTTGCGGGCTCCTGCGGTCGGGCCGAACAGTTTGGACAGGACCGCCTCGGCCTGGGCGTCGCGATTTTTGACCACAAGGAAACGCGGGCTCTCGGGGATCAGAAGCAGGGCGGCCAGATAGACGGCAGCAGGCACGACCTGCAGCCAGAACATCCAGCGCCAGGCGGGGAAGCCCAGCCAGAACTCCGCTGTCGAGCCTCCCGCGGTAGCGGCCAGGGCGTAGTTGGCGACGAAGGCACCCGTCAGGCCTGTGATGATCATGATCTGCTGCACGCTGGACAGTCGGCCTCGCATCGAGGCCGGCGTGACTTCGGAAATATAGGCCGGGGTCAGGACGCTGGCCGCCCCGACGCCCAGACCGCCGATGAAGCGGGCGATGATGAAGTGGGCGGAACTGTCGGCGGCACCGGCCCAGAAGGCGCTGACGATGAACAGGCCTGCGGCGATCAGCATGACCGTCTTGCGCCCGATCAGATCGGCCAGACGCCCCGCCGCGAAGGCCCCGAACGCGCAGCCCAGCAGGATGGCCCCGACGTTGAAGCCGGTCCCCAGCGCCGACAGGTTGAAGGCGCTCTCCAGCCCGTCCTGGGTGCCGTTGATCACGCCGGAATCGTAGCCGAACATGAAGCCGCCGATGGTCGCCACCGCGACGATCAGGGCGATGAACGCCATATTGACCTGATCGGCCCCCGCGATATCGGGTCCTGATCCGCCTGTCGGTCCTGCCATTCTCGTTTCCTCCGTTCCAGGGCTCTGTCGGCCCGATTGTTCGTTCAGCGCCAGCCGGCGTCGACAAAATACTCATGTCCCGTGATGAAACGGGCGTCGTCCGAGGCCAGGAACATCGCGAGCGCCGCGACGTCCGAAGGTTCGATCCGGCCCTTCAGGCATTGTGCGGCGACGATTTCGGCCTCGCCCTCGGGTGTGTACCATTTCATCTGGCGGGGTGTTTTCACATTGCCGGGGACGATGCAGGCGACCCGCACGCCATCGACGCCAAGTTCGCGCGCGAGGGCTCGTGTCATGCCCTCGATTCCGGCCTTGGCGGTCTCGTAGATGGACAGGTCGGGCAAACCCAGATGCCAGCTGATCGACCCCAGGTTCAGAATGACGCCCCGACCCCGTTCGCGCATGCCCGGCGCGACGGCCTGGGCGGCGAAATACAGGTGGCGCAGGTTCACCCCGATGCGGTCATCCCAATAGGCAGGGGTGACCTCCGTCAGGGTGTGCCGGTCGTCGTTGGCGGCGTTGTTGACCAGCACATCGATGGGGCCGTGTTCGGCGATGATCCCGGCGAGGGTGGTCTGGAGGACCGTCAGCTCCTGCAGATTGCAGACCCGGAACAGTGGCGGAGGACTGCAGTCCGCCAGGGCGACGGCGAGGGCCCGGGACTCGTCCTCGGCGACGTCGAGAAACACCACCCGCGCGCCCTGCCGCGCGAACCCTTCCGTCAACGCCGCCCCGATGCCGCTGCCGCCGCCGGTTACGACCACGAGGCGGCCTTTCAGCGACGGATAGAGGGCTCCGCTCACAGCAGGCCCCGCCCGGCGAGATTGGCCATCAGGGCAGAGATGCCGAACGTCCACGGTGGCGCATCCTCACACGCTGCGACCCGATTTCGCAGTACGCCCAGCCCAGGCGACGACACGCAGACCTCGTCGCCGGTCTTGTGGGTGAAGCCCTGACCCGGCGCGTCGCGATCGTCGATCGGCGCGAACATGGTGCCGAGATAGAGGGCAAAGCCGTCCGGATACTGGTGCGATGACGAACAGGTCTGGGCCGCCAGATCGAGCGGATCGCGGCTGATCAGGCGCATCGACGATTGACCCGTCATGACAAACCCGTCCTTGCCCGTAACCGTCAGGGATACGATGGCATTGCGCACGTCCTCGATTCCGTAGGTCTCGTCGAACAGCCGGATGAAGGGACCGACGGCCGCCGAGGCGTTGTTGTCCTTGGCCTTGCCGAGCAGCAGGGCCGACCGGCCCTCAATGTCGCGCAGGTTCACATCATTGCCCAACGTCGCGCCGATCACCGTGCCGGTCGGATCGCAGACCAGCACGATTTCCGGCTCCGGATTGTTCCAGGCGCTGTCGGAGCGAACCCCGACCCGGTCGCCCCAGCCCACGGTGGCCAGCACCGGGGCCTTGGTGAAGATTTCCGCGTCCTTGCCGATCGCGACTTCGAGATACTGTGACCAGAGCCCTTCCTCGATCAGGACGGCCTTCAGGGCCTCGGCCTCGGACGAGCCCGGCTTGACCGCCGACAGATCGGAGCCGACGCGTTCGGCAAGAGCGGCGCGGATCGTCAGGGCCGCGCCAGGGTTCCCGCGTGCGCGTTCCTCGATCACCCGCTCGACCGCCGAGACGGCGAAGGTCACGCCCGAGGCCTTCACGCATTGCAGATCCAGCGGCGACAGCAGGCGGGGCAGCGCGGAATCGTCGTGGAGGGCAAGGGCGTCGAGGGACCCAAGAGTCGTGCCGGTCAACGATGCGGGCTCACCCCGGGCGATCGCCTGTGCCGTGGTCGGTGCAGTCGCCGAGATGTCGAACACCGCGCCCCCGCGCAGCAGGACGGGCGTTGGACCTTCGGCCAGCAGCAGGCGGCCGAGGAAGGTCCCCTCACGCCAGTCTGCCGGCATGTCGTCAATCAGCTTCACGCGCGTCTCCGTCCACATCCTACCGATGTGGTAGCGATAACATGGATGGTTCTGGTCCAGACTGTCATGCCGGTCTCCCTAGCATTCCATTCAAAAATATTATTATATCATCAGTGAACGATGAGCCATGCGGAAGCGCCGACGACGATCGGACTTCCCTGTAGTCGGAGAACTTGTCGAATGTTGACGCGACGGACCTGGCTTGTCGGCGCTTCCGTTGCACCGCTTGCGGGCGCGGTGGGTGCGTGGGTGTCGCCGCGCGCAGAGCGGGAGGCCGTCATGGACACCATGCGCCGCGCCACGACCTTCATGACCGAGCGTGTGTCGACCCGTGGCGGTTACGTCTGGTCGTATCTGGCGGACTTCTCTCGTCGCTGGGGCGAGATGGAGGCCTGGCCCGGCATGATCTGGACCCAGGCCCCGGGCACGCCGGAGATGGGGCAGATCTTTCTCGACGCCTACCACGCGACGGGCGAGACGCTTTACTACGAGGCGGCCGTGCGCGCCGGCGACGCCCTGATCGCAGGCCAGCATCCGAGCGGGGGCTGGAACTACATCATCGATTTCGACGGCGAGGCGTCGCTGCGTCGCTGGTACGAAACCATCGGCCGCAATGGCTGGCGGCTGGAGGAATTCCAGCACTACTACGGCAACGCGACCTTCGACGACCATGCGACGGTGGAGTGCGGGCGATTCCTGCTCCGGCTGCATCTGGAGAAGGGGGAACCTCGTTTCCGGGCCGCCGTCGACAAGGTCATCGGCTTTGTTCTGGACAGCCAGTATCCGGTCGGCGGCTGGCCACAGCGTTTCCCGAAGGCGGGCGAGTTCAGCAATCACGGACGCCCCGACTATACCGGACACATCACCCTGAACGACGAGGTCGCCCAGGAGAACATCGACTTCCTGCTGCTGGTGCTTCAGCAACTGGGCCAGGAGCGCGTTCGCGAGCCGCTGATGCGCGCGATGGAGCTGATGATCGCCTTGCAGCAGCCGCAACCGACCCCCGGTTGGGCGATGCAGTACACGCCGGATCTGAAGCCGGCGCCGGCCCGGACCTATGAGCCCGCCTCGATCACGCCTCACGGCACGGCGGCGGCGGTCAATCAGCTGCTCGACTATTACGAACTGACCGGCGAGCCGAAATATCTGGCGCGGGTCGGCGAGGCGATCGACTGGATCGCCGGCCTCGAACTTCCGCGCGATCAATGGACCGCCGACGGCCGCAATTTTTATCGCAACTACGAGCCGGGCACGGGTCGGCTGATCGCCACCCACCGGCGCGGCTCCAACGCGCAGAACGGGGAATACTGGACCGATTTCGACACCGCAGGCATTCGGCCGGAGAAGCACATCGACGTCGCCCGACTGCGCGCCCGCTATCAACGGGTGCAAGGCCTGACGCCCGAACAGGCGACGCGAAGCTCGGTCTTGCTCGGGCGAGGGGAGTCCCTGATGCCCCCCTATGTCATCACCGAGGCGGTGGGCGGTTCGGACCTGAACGTCACGGCTGCCGCTGCGCGGGCCGAGGCTGTCGCCGATCTGATCGCCAGGCTGAACGACGAGGGTTACTGGCCACAGGAACTTCGCACGACCAGCCATCCCTACCGGGGTGACGGTCCCGCTGAGCCGCCGCCCGGCTTCGTCGATCGCGGCCAGGTCGGCGATGACTGGGACACTTCACCCTTTACCGAGCCGACGGGTCCGACAGGCATTTCCACGGGCCTGTACATCAACAACATGAGCCGCTTGATCGGATATCTGCGCGAGACGGACGCCGCATGAGGCCGTTCAGGTCGGGGCGCACGCATAGCCTCGGGGTGCGCTGCGCGGCGATCGCCTTGCCTCGGATCGAAGCCGCTTCGCCGAACGACGCGCCGACCCTGCCCGCATCGGCTTTTCCATCACACACGCAACCATCCGACCGGAAAGCGCCCGGAAGCGCCAGGGTCGTCGATCCGGTCCACACCCCGGACGGCACGATCCGGGCTCTGGCGCTCTTCGTCCGCTGATCTGTTGTCTCAACCGAGGTTCGCCATGCCATCCATCCACCGCCGAGCGGCGCTGTCGAGCCTTCTGGGCGGCGTTGCCCTGACCGCATTCCCGGGCCGTTCGGTTCTGGCCCAGAGCAACGAAGACGCCGCGCCGCTGGGCCGTGAATGGGCGCACATGCGCTGGGCAAGGGGCATCGAGAACCAGAGAAAGGCCGACCTGGGCGACGGCACCTATCTGAACCCGATCATGTCGGGCGATCACCCCGATCCGTCGATCCTGAAAGACGGCGACGACTACTATATGACCTTTTCGTCGTTCGAATCCGTGCCGGGCATCCACATCTGGCATTCGCGCGATCTGGTGAACTGGCAGCCCGTCGTGGCGGCCCTGACGACCAATATCGGCTCGGTCTGGGCTCCGGAGCTGTGCAAGCACGGGGGCCGCTACTACGTCTATATTCCGGCGCGTTATCCCGAATACCGGTCCAGCTATGTCATCTGGGCGGATGCGATCGAGGGACCCTGGTCCGAACCGATCGACCTGAAACTGCCCAACTGGATCGATCCGGGCCATATCGTCGGCGAGGACGGCAAGCGCTACCTGTTCCTGAGCGGGGGCGACCGGGTGAGGCTGACCGACGACGGCCTGGCGACGGACGGAGAGCTGGAGCACGTCTACGACCCCTGGCGCTATCCCGACGACTGGATCGTCGAGGGGTTTGCGCCCGAGGGGCCCAAGCTGATGAAGCGGGGCGAGTATTTCTACATGATCACGGCCGTGGGCGGTACCGCGGGTCCGCCGACCGGCCATATGGTGATCGCCGCCCGGTCGCGGTCGATCCACGGCCCATGGGAGAACTGCCCGCACAATCCGATCGTGCGCACCGTATCGGGGGCCGAGAAATGGTGGTCGCGAGGTCATGCGACCCTGGTCGAGGGACCGGCCGGCGACTGGTACATGGTCTACCACGGCTACGAGAACGCCTACTGGAGCCTGGGGCGCCAGACGTTGCTGGATCCGGTGGAATGGACCGAGGATGGCTGGTTTCGCGCCAGGGGCGGCGATCTGGCGACGCCCCTGCCGATTCCGGCGGGGGGCCAGGCCGGACCTCACGGCATGGCGCTGTCGGACGACTTCTCGACCGACAAGTTCGGCATCCAGTGGAGTTTCTACGATCCGCAGGCGGACGAGAAATCCCGCCTGACCCGGGCCGACGGGGTCCTGCACATGCGGGCCAAGGGCACGGCCCCCAGCGACTGTTCGCCCCTGACCTTCGTGCAGGGGGATCAGGGCTATGTGCTGGAATGCGAGATCGAGATCGACCCGTCCACGGTCGCCGGTCTGATCCTGTTCTATGACCGCCAGCTCTATGCCGGGCTGGGCTTCGACCCGACCAGGTTCGTCACCCATCAGTACGGCATCGAGCGGGGTCGGCCCGGGCATGGCTATGGCTCCCGGATGCATATCCGCCTGACCAATGCCTTTCAGAATGTCTATTTCGACACATCTGCCGACGGCGTGACCTGGAGGCGGTTCGATCGGGGCATGGAGGTGTCCGGCTATAATCAGAACGTCCGGGGCGGCTTCATGATGCTGCGGCCCGCCATCTATGCGGCAGGGCAGGGCGAGGCCCGCTTCAGGAACTTCAGATACCGCGCGCTATAGGCCGTTATTGAGTGGCTTGACGAAAAGGGCGGGTCCGCGCGACGGGTCCGCCCCAACTGTATGTGTCGCCAAACGAAAAAGGAGCGCCGGTCGAAACCGGCGCTCCCATGATCGGCCTGGTTGAGGAAGGTTCTAGAAGACGGCGCGGGCGCCGATGAAGAACTGACGGCCGGTCGACCCGTAGTTGGTGGTCACGCGGTCGTCGGCGTAGCCCCAGCGGTTGGTCGTCTGGTTGGTCAGGTTCAGGGCTTCGGCCGTCAGGGTGACGACATCGCTGAGCTTGTAGGTGACCGAGGCATCCACGTTCAGCGTCTTCTCGCTGCCCAGGAAGTCGTTGACCAGCGGCGAGTCCGAGAAGCCCGGATCGGTGGTGCCCGAGGCGATCGGATACTGGGTCACATAGTCCGCGCGGTAGGCGGTCGAGACGCGCGCCGAGAACCGGGGCACTTCGTAGAAGATCGTGAAGTTGAACGCGTCGGGCGAGGCACCCGTGAACGGTCCCACGCCCGTGACCAGCGGCGCCGGCGTCAGGATGTAGTTCAGTTCCGATTCCAGGTGGGTGTAGTTGGCCTGGACGCCCAGGTTCTCGAAATACCAGGGCAGGAAGGTCAGGTTCTGCTGATAGTTGACCTCCACGCCGCGGATGTAGCCACCCGGAGCATCGCGGAACTGACGGATGCCGAACGGGCGATCCGCGTTGATGTAGTCGACCTGGTTCTGGGCCTGCTGACGCGCAGCGGCTGACTGGGTGGTGTCGGCGGCGAGGACTTCGAACTCGGCCCGCAGTTCGGCGATGGCGGCCGCGTCCAGGATCGAGGACAGGGTCCCGTCACCGACCAGGGTCTGCGGGAAGGATTCCACTTCCTTGTCGAAGATGGCGACCGAGAACAGCGCGTCTTGCTCGAAATACCATTCGAAGCTGAGGTCGTAGTTGGTGGCCGTGAACGGAGCCAGCTTCGGGTTGCCGATCGTGATGGCGCCGCCGCTTGTGGCACCGAGGCCATTCGGCACGGTGAAGGCCGTGACGCTGGGGGCCAGGTTGCCCAGCAGCGGGCGGGACATGACCTTGGCTACACCCAGCCGGATGATCATGTCGTCGGCGACCTCATAGGCGAGGTTCAGCGACGGCAGGGTGTTGTTGTAGTCGTTGTCTGCGCTGATCGCCCGGCCCCGGTTGGTGAAGCCGTTGGAATCGACGCCCGTCTGGGCGCGGCGCAGACCGACGTTGCCGCGCAGGTCGCGACCGAAGACAGGCACGTTGAAGTCGGCCTGGATGAAATAGCTCAGGTCCGTTTCCTTGATCTCGAAGGTCTGGGCGAAGTTGAACTTCGTCGAGATGCGCCAGTCGTTCCACTTGTTGACGCAGTTGCATTCGAAGTCGAACAGGTTGCGGAAGGCATCCAGGTCCGGGGCATAGAAGCTGGTGGGCGTCCCGGACGGCAGGTCGAGGCCCTGGCCGAAGGTGTGCACTGCGCCGACCTGACCGATGGTGGCCCCGGCCTCGATGAGGCTGGGATTCAGCGTCTCGCGTGCCGATTCACGCTGCAGGGCGGTCGTGTAGAAGGTGTAGCGCTTGCGCTGGATCCCGGTCTTGAGGGTCAGATACGGATTGGCGTCCCAGGCGAAGTCGATGTTGCCGCCTTCGTAGTGGTTGTCGACCGTCCGCTCGAAGTAGCGGATCGCTGAGAAGCCCTTGACCACGTCCCAGTTGGCCGGATTGGCCACGTCGAAGCCGAAGTCGAGCGACGGCATGTCGCCGCCGCCGCGCGCGTCATAGACGAAATAGCCGTCGCCGGCCGCGCCCGATCCGGAGTTCAGGCGGGTGAATTCGACCAGCGAGCCTTTCGTCTTGTTGACCGAGCGGCTCTCGCCATAGATCGCCTGCATCCGGAGCGTGTCGCTGAACTCGTGCTGCAGATTCACCGTGCCTTGCTGGAAGAAGGTCGTGTAGCGCGCCTCGTCGGCGGCGGACCGCATGTCGACGTTGCTCAGCACCAGATAGTCGGCATTGGCACCCGTCGGGCTCAGCGCCGCATCGATCAGCCGGATGCCCGGCCGGCCGATCAGCGCATTGCGCATTCCCAACCCTAGCGGATCGGCAACGTAACCGCGCGACGAGGGGCTGTTGTAATAGTCGAAGGGTTCCAGGTTGTTCGGGTTGAAGCTGAAGCCCGAAAGCGTTCCAGCGACCGGGGTCGTGCCATAGATCTGTTGACCGCAATCGATACCGGCCAGGATCGCCGTCTCGGCGCGAGCGTTGCAGGTCGCATACAGCGCGCGCCTCTGGGCGGCCGTGCCGGCCGCCGTCGCATTGGCCAGCTGATAGGTCGCCGCGTTGGCATTGCCCTGGGTGTTGTTGCGGTTCAGGCCGACGGGCACGATCTGGTAGTTGGTCGAGATCTGGTCCAGTTGCGAATACACGCCGTCGAAGCTGATGGTCGTGCGATCGGTGGGCCGCCACTGCGCCGAGAAGGTCAGGCCCGTGCGTTCCTGATGCAGGTCCTGCTGGTTCAGCGTCGGCAGGGCCGGAATACGGACCAGCGACCCGGCCGCGATCGTAGTTCCCGCAGCGGTTCCCGTCGCATTGTTGTTGCGCAGGGTCGAGCCGATCGGGCTGTTGATCAGCGCATAGGCCGTCGGGTTCGAGCCGCGCAGCGCGTCGCAGTACGAGAGGTTGGTGATGTTGACGCCGGGAATGACGCCGTTGTTGCAGGGCGTACCGGTCGGGGCGGCGAAGCCCTGGCGGGTCAGGATCTGGGTGCCGGCCGCGATATTGGGTGTGCCGGCGAAGGTCGCGCCGCGATACGTGTAGTCGGACTGACCGGCCTGGCGCTGATAGCTGTCGATCGTCTGGTCGCGCCGGTTGAAGGCCGCCGAGGCCAGGATACCGACCTCGCCAATGCCGTCGAAATGCCAGCGGTCCGAAACCAGCCCGGCGAAGCGCGGGTTGTTGGTCTCGCCATTCTCGTAATAGGCGTCCTGGGCCGAGAACGCGAAGCGGCGGTCGGAATAGTCAAGCGGCCGGCCGGTCTGGAGATCGACCGTGGCCCCGAGCGAGCCTTCTTCCGTTTCGGCCGAAGCGGTCTTCTGGACCTTCAGCGAGTTGAACAGCTCTGAGGCGAAGGTGTTGAAGTCGAAGCCGCGGCTGCGGTTCGGGCTATCGCCGGCGATGGAGGCACCGGCCGTCGACAGCGCCTCGACGCCGTTCAGACGGACGCGGGTGAAGTCGCTGCCCAGGCCGCGGACGGTGATGGTGCGGCCTTCGCCGTTGTCGCGGTCGATGGACACGCCCGGCAGGCGCTGAAGCGACTCGGCCAGGTTGGCGTCGGGAAAGTCGGCAATGTCCTCGGCATTGATCGCATCGACCATGACATTGGCGTTGCGCTTGGTCGCAAGGGCGCTTCGCAGCGCACCACGGATGCCGGTGACGACCACTTCGTCGACCTGGGCCGCCTCGTCCTGCGATGCGGGTGTCGGGGCGGTTTGAGCCCAGGCTCCGCTGGCGGCCGCGAGCGTGAACATCAGAACGCCGGCAGAAGCCGCGGTCCGCAGATGACGCAGATGTGCTGTTCTCATAGTCCTCAAACCTCCCCCGTTCGGCCCTCTATGGAGCCTGAACCCGGCCCTTCGGCCAAATCACGCAGTCAATGATACCGGTGTCATTTTGAAATAACGACCGCCGTGCCTGCTGGATCGAATAGTATGACGAATGTTTGTTGGCAAGGGGCTTCGGCCTGAGCCCGGATGTGGTGCGACTTTCTGGTCTCATGTGATCCGGACCGCCAGAAGCACGGGCCTGGCCGGCCAATCCTCCTCACCCACCCACCGATCAAACCTCCGGCGACCAGGGTGGCGATCCCGCACTCCCCTCGCGAGCACGGTCAGTGCCGTCGCAGCTGGCTATGCCCGCCGGATCACATCGATCAGGGGGCCGCCCGGCCCCCGGGTCAGGCTGGCTTCCACACCATAGGCGCGCTTCAGCACCTCGGGCGACAGGGCGGTGGCGGGCGGGTCGTCGGCCAGCACATGTCCGTCGGCCAGGACGAGTATGCGATCCGACAGTCTCAGCGCCATCGACAGGTCGTGCAGCGTCACGACGACGCCGACTCCCTCGTCAGCCAGCCGACGAAACAGGGCCGCCACATCCAGCTGGTGCGCCGGGTCGAGGCCGGTCAGTGGCTCGTCGGCCAGTAGCCACTCGGGCTCTCCGGCCAGAGCCCGCGCGATCAGAACCCGCGCCCGTTCTCCGCCCGACAGGGTGTCGACGATCCGGTGCCCGAACGCCGTGACATTGGCGGCGATCAGGGCCTGGTCGACCGCCGCATTGTCCTCCCGGGCCGGACCCCGGGCCCCGATGAAGGGCGTCCGGCCGAGCGCCACCAGTGTCCGCGCCTCGACAGGCCAGGCAATCTCTGGCGTCTGGGGAAGAAAGGCCAGTCGCCTCGCGCGCTCGCGCGCCTTCAGCCCGGTCAGCGGGGCCTCGTCCAGCCGGATGAGGCCGGAGGTCGGCGGGCGCAAACCCGCCAGACAGGCGAGCAGGGTGGACTTGCCGGCTCCATTCGGCCCCACGACAGCCGTAACCTTGCCCGCCGCGATCGAAAGGCTGATGTCCGACAGGATCGACCTGTGCCCGATCTCGACGCCCAGTGCAGTGCAGGACAGGACGCTCATGCGATCTTGCGCCTCAGGCGCAGCAGCAGGACCAGGAAGAAGGGCGCGCCGAGGGCCGCCATGGCGACGCCCAGCTTCACCTCGCCCGCCGACGGGGTGATGCGCACCAGGATGTCGCCCGCCAACACGATCACTGCGCCTCCGAGCAGGCTTGGTACCAGCAGTGCGCCGGGCCTCGCCCCGACGAGGGGCCGCAGCAGGTGCGGCGTCACCAGGCCGACGAAGCCGATCACCCCCGTCACCGCCACGCTCGCGCCCGCTGCCAGACCGACGCCCAGGGCCAGCATCCAGCGCATCCGCTTCATCGAAATGCCCAGGGACCGCGCCCCGACGTCGCCCAGGGTCAGGGCATCCAGCCCTCGCCCGAGGGTCAGCAGCAGGGCACAGCCGAGCCCGATCAGCGGTGCCGCCGTCCACACGTCCTCGAAGCTGCAGTCCGCCAGCGATCCCATCAGCCAGTCGACGATCTCGTTCAACGCCCAGGGGTTGGGAGCCAGTGACAGGGCCAGCGACACGCCAGCGCTGGACAGGATGTTCAGGATCGCGCCCGCCAGGATGAAGGTCACCAGACTGGACGCCGAGCCCGACAGCAGCATCAGCGCGCCGACCCCGATCATCGCCCCGCTGATGGCCGCGACCGGCAGGGCCCAGGGCGCGACCGCCGTCACGCCGTAATAGAGGGTCAGAACGGCTCCCAGCGCCGCCATCGAGGACACGCCCAGCACGCCCGGATCGGCCAGGGGGTTGCGCGTATAGCCCTGCAGCACCGCCCCCGACAGCCCGAGGGCCGCGCCCACGAAAATTCCCAGCAGCGTGCGCGGCAGCCGCAACTCGAACACGATGGCCCAGCGCGGATCGACATCGGGCTGCAGCCAGGCCTCGAAGGGCACCCATACGCGGCCCGCCATCAGACTGATCCCCGACAGGATCAGCAGCAGGGCGATCAGCGCCGCGTACAGGCGGGATCGGTTCACGGGCCTCATGCCAGCCTCGCCGTTGCGACCTCGCGGGCGCGCTTCAGCGCGGCCGCGGTCTGGATCAGGACAGGCCCGCCGCAGAACAGCAACCGTTCAGGAAAAACCGCCCGGCGCATATCGCCGGCGACGCGCCCGAGCGCAGGATGCTCCATGATCCGTTCGGCCCGGCTCGGGGCTCCCGGCCAGGATTCGCCCGACAGCAGGACCTCGGGCGGATCGGCGATCAGTCTTTCCAGCGGCACATTGCCGGTTCGCGTAAGGCCATAGCGCGTGACGGCATTTTGCAAGCCCGCGCGCCGCATCATCTCGTCCATCAGCGTGCCTGGCCCCGAAGCAAACCCGCCCGGCATGAAGACCAGGGCAGAGGGGGGCGTCGATCCGGGCACCGGAGCGGCGGCGTCGATGGCGGCCTCGATCTGTCTGACCAGGGCCTCGCCGCGATCTGCATGCCCGGTCAGGGCAGCCACCGTACGGACCTGCTCCAGGCTCTCGGCGACTGTCTCGGGCACGCCGAACAGGTGGGTGGAAATCCCCAGACGCCCGAGGGCATTTCGCGTCGCCAGCGACGAATATTTGCTGGTCATCACCAGATCGGGCCGGAGCGCGATGACTTCTTCGGCGGTCCCGTAGGTATGGGGCAGGGTTGTCGCGATGTCGGCGATCGTCGATCCATGGGGGTCGCGCGCCCAGTGGCTCAGGGCCGCGATCTGTGACCGGTCCGCGACCCGGACAAGGATGACGTCCAGGCACGGGTTCATCGAGATGATGCGCTGCGGACGACCGACGGCCGCAGCCGGACGCGGAGGGGGCGCGCTGCCACATCCGGCCAGGGCCAGGCCGCCCGCCACCAGAGCTCTCCGGTCCGGACGCATCAGAAATCGATCCCGGACCGCGGGCGCGCGGACGGGTCGTCCGTATGCGCCCCGTCCAGTCTTCCGTGGTGAGGGATGGGTGCGTTCATCGCCAGCCTAGAAGCGCGCACGCAGGCCGAGGAAGAACCCACGACCCGCTGCGCCATAGTTGCCGGTCGTCTCGTAGACCTTGTCGCCGACGTTCTCGATCCGGCCATAGAGCTCGAGCGTCTCGTCGAGCGGATAGGATGCGCGCAGATCGACCAGGGTGTAGCCCTCCAGCCGGGTGGTGTTCGACGCATTGTCGAAGCTGTCGCCCGCGTGCTGCAAGGCTATCGCGGTCGACAGACCGAACGGCCAGACATAGCCAACGGTCAGATTGGCTGCGTCCTTCGGGCGGCGCGCCAGCTCGCGACCCAGGTTGGCACGCGGTGTGCGGTTCTCGGTGTGGGTCCGGGTGTAGTTGGCGGTGATCGTCAACGACCCGATCTCGTAGTCCGCCGCCAGTTCGACGCCGTCTGCCGCTGTCAGGGCGATGTTGCTGTAGTAGCCGAAACGCCGCACGCCGTTGAGGAAGCACAGAGGGGCCGACGCCGGCGTCACCGTCGAGGCGCAGGATATGAAGTCGATCTGGTTGGTCGTCTCACGCGAGAAATAGGTCGCGGCAAGGGTCAGGCCGCCGTCCAGCAGCTGCTGTTCGACACCCGCGTCCCAGCCGTCGGCCGCCTCGGGCTGCAAGGTCGTGTTCCCGAAGTCGCTGTACAGCTGGTACAGGCTCGGGGCCTTGAAGCCCTGGCCGAAGCTGGCGCGCAGCACCGTCGAGCCCGCGTTCAGCGACCACGCGGCCGCGGCCTGTCCCAGGGTCTTGCCGCCGAAGGTGTCGTGCTCGTCGCGACGCACGCCACCCGTCAAGGTCAGGCCGTCGATGA
Source organism: Brevundimonas subvibrioides (assembly GCF_027271155.1). NCBI lineage: Bacteria > Pseudomonadati > Pseudomonadota > Alphaproteobacteria > Caulobacterales > Caulobacteraceae > Brevundimonas > Brevundimonas subvibrioides. The sequence goes on along the minus strand of NZ_CP114542.1, from coordinate 2,711,087 downwards.
CCTCGGCCTGCAGCTGGGCATAGAAGCCATAGATCCCGACGTTGGCATTCGCCCGCGGGGGGTTCGGCCTGAAGGATGATGGCGAGGCCGAACTGAACGCCGAATCCTCATGCTCGGCCCCGAAGGTGGCGGTCCAGCCTTTCTGGACGTCGAACACGCCCTGGTACTCGAACCGCCTGTTCAGGCCCTCGGCCTCGAAGGTCACGGCAGTGACGGCCTGGTCCGGGTTCCGGCTCTCCCGGTCGGTCCGCGTATAGGCGTAGGCGAGCCGGTTGCTGAGCCGGCCGTCGAGCAGGTCGACGTTCAACCCCGTATAGGTGACGAGTTCCCGCGTGCTGGCGGTTTCGCGCGTGTCTCCGAAGGCGAACGCCGGTGCGGGAAATCCGTCCGCCCCGGCCGTTCCGTCCGAATAGACGGCGCGCAGGTCGATGGACACTCCGTCCGTGACGCGAATGCGGGCTCGACCGCTGAGCCCGAAGTTCTCGTATCCGTCCTTCTCGGTACCGCGCGCGAAGGCCGAGAAGCCGTCGCTCTGATAATGCGAGCCGGCGAGCCTCCACGTCACGCGGTCGGTCATCCCGCCGATGTTTCCGCGCAGATAGGTCGTGCCCCGCGACCCGGCCTCTGCGTCGAGACCGGCCTGGAAGGGCCGGGTCGGTTCGGCGGTGACGATGTTGACCACGCCGCCGATGGCCTGGGAGCCCCACAGGGTCGATTGGGCACCGCGCAGCACCTCGATCCGCGCGATGTCGCCGACCAGCAGGTTGCCGAAATTGTACCCGCCGCCTGTGCCCGACGGATCGTTCAGCTTGACGCCGTCGATCACCGCGACCGTCTGGTCCGTCTCGGCACCGCGGATGCGAAGGGCGGTCGCCGCGCCGATCCCGCCGTTGCGCGACAGGCTCACCCCCGGCGTGCGCAGCAGAAGGTCTGCGACACCGACGGTCTGGCTCGTCGTGATGTCCGCCGCCGTCAGCACGGTGACCGACTGGCCGACGCGCTCGGCCGACTGTGCAGAGCGGTTGGCTGTGACCACCACGTCGTCGAGCAGGCTCGAATCCATGGCGGACGTCGCGGTTTGTGCGCTCGCGGCGCTGGTCGCAAGCAGGAGCGCACCGGTGACGGCGCTGATGGTCAGTTCGTTCCTCATGGGTCCAATCCCTCGTTTGACGACGAGCCGCCTTGCGAACGGCCGCGTTCAGGCGAGGAGACACGCCCGGTCGCGACCACGCGCACGCGCGGCCCAACAGACGTCGTCATTCGGGTCTGATCCCGTTCCGCCCGGCACACCACGTCCGCGCGAAGGACGACCACGACAGGCAGGTCTCCTGGCTTGCGGGTCAATGCCGGTGCGCGCCGCCTTCCCAGATCCTCCGGCTTTCGCCTTCGAGATCCAGTGGCCCATGGTGCGCGGGCTCGCCGCTTACAGTTGCGTGGGCAGCCCGGGGTTCACACCCGAGTTCCCTATTAATCCCCATTTCTGGGGAACCTGTCGCAACCTCGCTCTAGGCCAATGCAGGGGTATCAGCAAGAACCGCGATTACGACGAGGGCCGATCATACCCTAGCGGGCGTATCTCTCGGCCACCGGACCATAGCGATCCCAGACGGCGCGGTCGGCGAGGGACCGGAGCAGTTTCAGATACTCCGCATGGGTCCAGGCGAGCGGGGTGGCGGAGTCCGTGCCTTCCCCGATCGCATAGCCGGGCGGCGTCCGTCCCACGCCGTCCCAGACCTGTTCGGGAAGCAGCAGGCCGTCGTTGGCGAAGCTTTCCATGGCGCGCACATAGGTCTGGCGGATGCGATCGATCGCGGCCGTGTCGGCCGTACCGTCTTGCAGAAGGCGGGCCAGTTCATAGGTGCCGCGCTCGCCGGTGAAGATCGGCCAGACCCGGCCGCGCTGACCGGGCGTCATGCCGCCCAGGCCGTAGTTTCCGGCCGTATCGGTGTTCTCGCCATAGCCGTCGTTGCCATAGCGCCGCCAGCCCGGGGATCCGTTGAGATCATAGCGCACGCGAAGACGATCCTCGCGCGTCTGATCGTCGTATTCGGGCAAGGTGCCGACGATCGAGGGCGCGTTTGCGGCCCGCACGCCATAGCGGACCAGTTCCAGAAACCCGCCGTCCACGATGCGGTCCTCGGGCAATGCCGGTTGACCATTGTTCTCGCCGAGGGGGGCGCGATCGTTGGGGTCCTCGTTGCGGGTCAGCCGCAAGAAATAGTCGCCGTCGCCGAGCGACCCCGCGGTCGTGAACATCCGGGCCTCGACCTTGCCGGCATAGTCATCGGCGGCGGCCTGGTAGCGGTCGGCGGACGAGGCGTCCCCGGCCGCCCGCGCGATCTCTGATGCGACCGTCAGGCCCGTGATGACGGCGGCGGTGGTCGAGGGCGAGTACCCTTCCTGCTCTTCCCACCGCTCCTGCTGTGACCAGGGGGGCCTGATGGTCCGGTCGTTCCAGCCCAGACCGATCTTGCCGCCATCCACCAGGAAATCGGCGGCGGGTTTGATCATGGCGGCGTACATCCTGGCCATTTCCGCGTCGGAGACCTCGCCCGCCTTCCACAGGCGCCAGCCCAGCATGATCGGCATGGCGGTCTGATCCAGCTGGACCCCGACCCATTCGATCTGCCCGTCCACATGGGTCTTCTGAAGGAACCAGCCGGTCGCGCCGGTATTGCCGGGCGTTTCGGCGTCGACCTGGACCTGGGGCAGGTAACGGAAGGCGGCGAGCGGCGTCTGCCTGTCGCCCAGCGCCATCAGGGCCATCGCCACCTGATAGAAGTCGCGTGGCCAGACGGCCTTGTAGCCGGTCGAGGCCTGTGTCGCGTCGACCGTGTCGCCCCAGGGATTGGACAGCGACGCGATCAGCGCACCCGCATAGGTCCGGTCCTCCTGCACCTTCAGCATCAGGGCCGAGGCATAGGCCAGCTTGCCGCCGTCGGTGGCGACCTCGGCCATGCGGGGCAGTTCGGTCAGGGACCCGATCCAGTCCTGCCAACCGACGCGGTCACCCTCGCCGTTGAAGCGGGCGAGAACTTCGTCGAGGCCGGTGGTGAAGCTGGCGTCGGCGGCGGCTTCGGACGCGGCCTGCGTCGGGCCGAAACCGATGACGAAGTCGCGGGTCAGGCTCTGTCCTGCCGCGATGGTTGGCAGGGATCCCGTCAGGACGACCGCACCGGGCGTATCGCCGGTGGAGGCGTAGGCGTGGGTCAGCCGGCCGTTCGCCTGCAGGTCCGTCAGGCCGTCGGAGGTACCGAGGAAGCCGGCGCTGGCCGCCTCGAACGGCTGGCCGGGGCGCAGCGTCAGGTGCACGTCCCCCTCGCTCGCGTGCAGGCCGGTCGCGGTCGCCTGTGCCCGGTCGCCGCCGCCGGTGTTGGCCATGTGCGGCTCGAGGATCAGATAGGGGGTGACGGGGGCGGAGCCTGCCGTGATCGTGACGCGCAGGATCAGGGCGTTGCTGTCGGGATCGGTGAAGACGCGCTTTTCGATCTCGAACGCATGGTCGGCGCTCTCCGTCACCACGCGATAGGCGGGCGAAAGGGGGCGGCCGTGCGCGTCCGTATGCAGGTACTCCGTGCGGCTGACCGTATCGGTGCCCTCGACGCCGAGCCGGTCGCCAGAAACCACGGCAAAGCGCAGCGCCTTGATCTGTGCCTCGTGGATCAGACCGTACATCGTCTCGGTCAGGACGCCGTCGGCGAGCGAGAACCAGACCCTGGACACCGGGCCTGTCGGACCGCCGTCGCGGTACTGCCCGTCGACATAGGCTTCGTATGAGGCCCCGACGCCGGTCTTGGCCGCGCTCGACCAGGTCGTGGCGGCCCCCGGCGCACCGGGCGCCACTGCCTCGGCCACCGGAATCGCGGACGCGCCGGTGGACAGAGGCATCGATGCGCAGGCCATCAACGGCAGGACAGCGGCACCGAGCAGCAGGGCATGGGTCAGTTTACGCATGGACATACTCTCTGGTCAGGCGGGCGAAAGGAGGAAGGTCAGGGGGGCATCGAGACGGCTGTTCCAGCTCTTCTCGTTATGTTCGGCACCGGGGAAGACCAGGGTGCGGAACCGGTCCGGTCCCCAACCGGCGGCCCGGATCACGCCGTCGATGCGCGACTGGAACCAGGGATAGAAGGCGTCGAGCGTCTCGTCCCCCCGATCCATGTAAAGCCGGTGCGTGGCGGGGTCGGGCAGGCCGCGCTGGATGACGCTGGACCAGGCCAGGACCACCGCCTCGCGCCAGCGCTCCAGGGCGTCGCCCTCCAGCCGCTCCAGCCTCAGCGGCCAGTGGGTCGAGAGGCAGCCGGCGGAGCCGAACACCTCCGGATGTTTCATCATCGCATAGAGCGAGATCAGTCCGCCCATGCTGGATCCCGCGATCAGGGTGTCGTCGCGATCGGGCAGGGTGCGATAGGTCGCATCGATCATGGGCTTCAGATCCTCGACCAGGAACTGGAGGTAGCCGTCCGACAAGGGCTCGCCGCCATACATGCCCAGCAGGCTCGTCCTGACCTCCCCGGGCAGGGCAGTGATCAGGTCGGCGGGGACGTATTCGCGCAGCCGAAGCGGCGTGTTCCAGACCCCGACCACGATCGGCAATCGGACCTGACCGGTCTGGGAAAGTCGCGCCAGATGTTCGTCCACGCCCCATTCGCCGAAGGCAGTGCGCGATGCATCGAACAGGTTCTGGCCGTCGTGCATGTAGAGGACGGGATAGCGCTGAGACCCTTCGTCATAGCCCGGCGGCAACCAGACGGTGACATTGCGCGCTGCGGCATGGGTCGATGCCATGTCGGTGTAGTCGACCAGTCGGCCGGCGGTCGGCACGTCCGCGCGGACCGAACCCGCGAACGGGGCAGCGCAGATCAGGGTCAGGATGGCGCGGCGGTCGAAGTTCATTTCGGCTCCTTGACCAGCAGGGCGCAGGCGGCGGCAATGAAGAACGACACGCCTCCGATCCCCAGCGCCCAGATGGCCTGACCATCGAAAAAGGTCTTCAGGATCAGGCCCAGGATGGTCGCCGCCAGCAGTTGGGGCACCACGATGAATATGTTGAAGATGCCCATGTAGACACCCATTTTCCGCCCCGGCACGGCGGCCGACAGGATGGCATAGGGCATGGACACGATCGACGCCCAGGCGAAGCCGACCCCGATCATCGGGATCCACAGCAGGGCCGGGTCCCGGATCAGGGCGATGCCGATGAGGCCGAGCCCGCCCAGCACGAGATTGATCGCATGGGCTCCATTGCGTCCGGTCTTCTGGGCCAGCACCGGGATCAGGAAGGCCGCCAGCGCCGCCACTCCGTTATAGACGCCGAACAGGACGCCGACCCAGTCCGCGCCGGTGTTGTAGGCCACCGAGGTCGTATCGGTGGTGCCATAGTGGACCGTGGTCACGGCCGCCGTCGTATAGATCCACATGGCAAACAGGGCGAACCAGGTGAAGAACTGGACCACCGCCAGGCTGCGCATCGTCGGCGGCATGCGGAAGATGTCGTCGACGATTTCGGTGACGCCGTTCGCCGTCCTGCCCGCGTGCATGGCCCCGACGACGATCTGCAGCAGGCCGAAGGCGGCGATGCCTCCGAACAGGACGTAGAGCTCCTTTTCCACGCCTGCCACGGCGACCCCGGCGAACCCGGCCGCGCCGATCGCAGCCCAGATCAGTCCGCCCAGGAAATAGGCACGGGAAGATCGAGCCGGGGCCTGATCGTCGATACCGGGCTTGCCGGGCAAGGCATGGTTGGCTTCGAAGGCCGCCATCTGGTCGGGGCTGTATTCGCGCGTGGTGATGACGGTCCACAGCACCGCACCCAGCAGGGCGGCTGCTCCGATGTAGTAGGCCCAGCGCACCGTATCGGGCACCATGCCGTCAGCCGCCGTCGCGCTGAGGTGCAGCACGTTCGAAAGGATCCACGGCAGGCAGGACGCCAGCACCGCACCGGCTCCGATGAAGAAGCTCTGCATCGCATAGCCGGCGGTGCGTTGCTCGTCCGGCAGCAGGTCGCCGACGAAGGCGCGAAACGGTTCCATGGTGACGTTGATCGATGCATCCATGATCCACAGCGTCGCCGCCGCGAACCAGAGGCTCGGGCTGTTCGGCATGGCCACCAGGGCCAGGGATGTCAGCACGGCCCCGACCAGGAAATAGGGTCTGCGCCGACCCAGCGGGCTCCAGGTCTTGTCGCTGAAATAGCCGATAATCGGCTGAACCAGCAGGCCGGTCAGGGGGGCTGCGATCCAGAGGATGGCGAGGCTGTCGACCTCGGCCCCCAGGGTCTGGAAGATGCGGCTGGTGTTGGCGTTCTGAAGTCCGAACCCGATCTGTATGCCGAAGAAGCCGACGCACATGTTCATGATGGCCAGGGCGTTCAGCCTCGGCCGGATGGTCAGGATCTTTGGAACGGCGATCATTGGCGTGCCCCCCGGCCCAGAGGCACGAAACGAATGGCCTGGCCGCCGCCCGGGGCGAGGCGAAGGGTCAGGATGTCGCCCGCGGTCACCTCCTGCTGCTCGATCACGATGTCGGTTCGACTCATGCCGCCACCGTCGCGCCAGGATGCATGTGGACCGTCGCGGTAGATTTCGGCGCGATAACGCACACCGGGCTCGAGGAAGGTCAGGGCGGCGCTCAGGACACGCGGGTTCTCGTCGGTGATGGAGCCCAGGAACCACTCGCGGCCGCCGCGTCCCTTACGGACGACGGTGACGTAGTCGCCGACCTCGCCGTTCAGAACGCGGGTTTCGTCCCAGTCGACGGCGACGTCCTTGATGAACTGGAAAGGGCCGGGGTTGGCTTCGTAGTTCCCGGGCAGGTCGGCCGCCATCTGGATGGGGCTGTAGATCGTCACATAGAGCGCCAGTTGCTTGGCCCAGGTCGTGGCCACCCCGTCGGGGCTGCGGGTCACCATGCCGAAGATGCCGGGGGTGAAGTCCATCGGCCCGGCCAGAAGTCGGGTGAAGACCAGGTTCACTTCATGCTCGGGCGGATTGCCGGGCTGGCCCCAGGCGTTGAACTCCATCCCGCGCGCGCCTTCGCGGGAAACCCAGTTGGGATAGGTCCGGCGCAGACCGGTGTCCTTGATCGGCTCATGCGAGTTGATGGCGACGTGGTGGGCGGCGGCGGCTTCCAGCACGGCGATGTGGTGGCGAGCCATGGCCTGGCTCTCGTTCCAGGCAAAGGTCGATCGGCCATCGGGTCCCCGAACCTGCGCCCCACCGGCATCCGCGACATAGCCTGTCTTGACCGTCGTGATGCCAAGGCGCTGATCCAGGGCGAAGGCGTCGGCCATCTGCTGCTCGTAATGGAAGGCATTGCCGCCGGTCTCGTGGTGGCCGATCAGTTGCACGCCGCGTTCGCGACCATAGGCGGCCAGGCCTTCCAGGTCGAAGTCGGGATACGGTTGGGTGAAGGAATAGTCCGATCCATTGCCGAACCAGTCGCCGTCCCAACCGACGTTCCAACCCTCGACCAGAACGCCGCCGAAGCCGTTGGCCGCCGCGAAATCGATGTAGCGCCGCGTGTTTTCGGTCGTCGCGCCGTGGCGCGGGCCGGACGCCCAGGTCGCTCTGTCCAGGTGCATCTCCCACCAGATGCCGACGTATTTCATCGGCTTGAACCAGCTGACGTCACCGATCGCGTTGGGCTCGTTCAGGTTCAGGATCAGGCTGGATTCGACCAGGCCGCCGGCCGTTTCCGAAATCTGGATCGTGCGCCAGGGCGTCGGGAAGGGGGCCGTCCGCTCCACCGCCGCATTGGTGAAGCCCGGCGTCAGGTCGGCGACGAAACGGCGACCCTCGGCCCGCCGCAGGTTCATACCCGCATAGTCCACCAGTGCCGCCTCGTGGATCGAGATATGCAGACCGGAATCCAGCTTCATCGTCAGCGGCGTCTGGGTGCTGGACGCCTCCTCGATTGAGGTGCGGTGATAGAGGTACTCCTCGCGATTCCACTCGTGCGACGGGATCCACCAGGCTTCGCCGTCTTCGGCGATGTTGAACTCGGTCAGTTCCGAGCCGATGTTCAGGACGGGCAGGGCCGCCTGCTCCGGGAACTCGTAGCGAAAGCCCAGGCCGTCGTCATAGACCCGAAAAACGACGTCGAAGCGGCGCGCCAGGGCCGTCCGCTCGCGCAGGTGGACGCGCAGTTCGCGGTAGTGGTTCCGGATGAATCGCCGCTCGCCCCAGGGCTGTTCCCAGGTGTCGTCATGGTCGGTGGGGACCTCGGCCGTCACCACCAGATTGCGCTCCAGCTTTGGCGCATCGGTGAGGATGAAGCCCAGGCGTGACGGCGCGATGACCGGCTTTCCCGAACGTGTGACCGCATAGCTGGGCCGTCCGTCCCCGTCGGTGGTGACGCTGACCGACAGGGTCCCGTCCGGCGACGAAACCGTGGCCGGCGCGGGCGGCGGCGTCTGGGCCAAGGCCGGTGTGCACAGGGCCATGATGGCCAGCACGACAAAAGGAATACGCATGGGCTTCACTCCGGTGCGGCTTCTAAAGCGAAGCTCTTGCCAACCGTCGCCTGCAGGGTGCAGATGCGGCGATGACGTGGTTTGCAGCAAATTTTGCAGAAGCGGCGGGGGCGGCTTGACGAAACGATCGACCCGCCTGGAGGACATCGCCATTCTGGCCGGTGTGTCCATCGCCACGGCGTCCCGTGCCCTGAATGACAGCCCGGCCGTCAATACGCGCACAAAGCAGAAAATCTGGAAGCTCGCCCGCGAGCACGACTATCCGTTCCGACGCCATATGCCTGCGGCTCCGATCGGCGCGTCGGGCACGATCGCCTTGGTGACGCCGCGGCCGCAGGGCCGCGAAGGCCGCCTCAGCGATCCGTTCTTTCTCGAACTCCTGGCCGGCGTGGGAGAGGCGGCGCGCGAACGCGGCTGCGACCTGGTCATGAGCCACGTCTCGCCCGCCAATCTGCATGACCTCAGCATCGCCATGACCACCAGCCGGGCGGATGGGGTCATCTTTCTGGGTCAGTCGACGCTGCACGCCGCCTTCAACCGGATCGCCGAGACCGAGGGACGGTTCGTTGTCTGGGGGGCCGAGCTGCCCGACCAGAACTATTGTTCGATCGGATCGGACAACATCAACGGCGGACGCAGGGCGACGTCGCATCTGGCCCGACTGGGGCGAAAGCGGATCGTCTACCTTGGTGACCTCGATCCGCCCGAGGCGCAGCAGCGTCAACGGGGCTACCAGGAGGCGCTCGAGACCGCCGGGTTCAGCGTCGATCCCGACCTGATCGTTCCGGCTCATTTCGAGGTCGAGAGCGCCGAGGCTGCGGTCGATTCCATGCTGCGCCGGGGACTGGATTTCGATGGAATCGTCGCTGCGTCCGACCTTATCGCGCTCGGGGCTGTGCGCGCCCTGTTGCACGCCGGCAAGTCGGTGCCCGGAGACGTCTCGGTGATCGGTTTCGATAATGTGCCGTTCAGCCGGTACAGCCGACCGGCCCTGTCGACGATCGCGCAGGACACGATGAAGGCCGGTCGCCTGATGATCTCCAAGCTGCTGGACCACGCCGGCCAGGGCGGCGGCCGATCCGAGCGGATTCCCACCGACCTGATCGTCCGCGAGACCTGCGGCGGCTGACATCACCCCGCCGTCCTGATGAGAATCCGCCCGATCATGGGCGGCAGGTGGTCGGAGCTGCGCGCGGTATCGTTTACCGACTCGATCGTCGTCCATCCACGAGGCTGGGTCCAAGTGATGTCCTCGTGACCCAGGTTGAAGACGCAAAGCAGGGATTCGGCTGCATCGGTCCGCTCGAACACCAGCAGGCTTTCCGTGGCCTCGATCACCGTCATCGTGCCCGTCCGGAACGCCGGATGTGCCCGGCGCAAGGCGATCAGTCGGCGGGTCAGATGCAGCGTGGATGCCGGGTCCCGCTCCTGCGCCTCGACCGTCAATGCCTTGTGGCGAGGATCGATAGGCAACCACGGCTCGCTGTCCGAGAAGCCCGAAAATCCATTATCGGTCTTCCATGGCATCGGTGTGCGTGCTCCGTCGCGACCCAGGGTCTCGGGCCAGTTGGCGATGGCTTCGGGATCAACGAGTCGTTCGAAGGGAACGTCCGCCTGCGGCAGGCCCAGCTCCTCACCCTGATAGACGAAGACATTCCCCCGCAGACACATCAGCAGCAGCAGGGCCATCTCCGCATAGGCCTTCGGGTCGCGACCCTGGGCCCAGCGCGACACGGCACGCGGCGCGTCGTGGTTGGAAAACGTCCATGATGGCCAGCCCTCGCCCGGCTTCCCCGGCCACATCGCGGGACCCTGTTCGACCAGGGCGGGTGTCAGACCGGGCGCGTACAGATAGAGGAAACCGTACGCCGACTGCAGCCGTTCGGTGCCCTGGGTATAGAGCTTCATTTCCTCGTCAGCTCTCTCTCCTCCGACCTCGGCCACCAGGAACCGGTCGCCTTCGTAGCTGTCGGCCACGCGTCTGAGACGCGTCAGGAACGGCAGGATGTCGATGTGCGACTGGTTGTGGATGTGCTGCTGGAAGTCGAAGGGGCGCGTCCGCTTGCCGGGAGCGAGAACCGGCGGGTTGTCGGTCAGCGCCGGGTCATGCATGGCGAAGTTGAGCGCGTCGCAGCGGAATCCGTCCACGCCCCTGTCCAGCCAGAACCGTGAGACCGCCAGCAGGGCCTCCTGCACCTGCGGGTTCCTCACGTTCAGCTGCGGCTGTTCCTTGAGGAAGTTGTGCATATAGTACTGGTGCCGGCGGGCGTCCCAGGTCCAGGCCGGGCCGCCGAACACCGACTGCCAGTTCGACGGCGGGGAGCCATCGGGCTTCGCATCGGCCCAGACATACCAGTCGGCCCTGGGATTGGTCTGGTCCTGACGGCTTTCCAGAAACCAGGCGTGCTGGTCGGAGGTGTGGGAATAGACCTGGTCGATGATGACCTTCAGGCCCAGTTCGTGGGCCCGGGCGACCAGCCTGTCGAAATCCGCCATCGTGCCGAAGATCGGGTCGATGCCGACGTAGTCGGATACGTCGTAGCCGAAGTCCTTCATCGGCGAGGTGAAGAAGGGCGACAGCCAGATGCCGTCCACGCCCAGCGATGCCACGTGATCCAGATGGGCGGTGATACCGGGCAGATCGCCGATCCCGTCGCCGTTGCTGTCGGCGAAGCTGCGCGGATAGATCTGATACAGGACCGCACCCCGCCACCATTCCCGGATGTCGGCAGCCGGCGCCAATCGGGTGGCCGGAGGGGCGTGGGTCAGAACTTCGGCAGTCAACGCACACCTTCAGAGGAACAGATCAGATAATCGAATGCGGGAACGGTGACGCGCAGGCTGCCGGGTGCCGAGGCCGCCGCAGGGCATGCGCCGCGGACGGTCGACCAGGTGGCTGAGGCCGCATCGACCTCGATGTTGGCGGTGATCGGAGTGGCCGAGGTATTGTAGACGACCAGGGTCTCGCCCGGCAGGTCGTCGATATGTCGCGACAGGGCGAAGATGCCCGGCGTTTCTGCGGCGAAACGCACCGTCTGCAGGCCGCGACGAAGGCGAACATCCGCCTGACGCAGACGCGCCATCCCGGAGATGGCCTGGTACAGGGGCGCGCCGGTCGCGAAAGGCGGTTGGGCACCTCCGACAATCCGGTCATCCCGATAGGAAACGACCTGGGTTTCGGCCATGTCCTGACGCGCCGCGCCATAGCCGCCCGCGCCCGTGAAGCCCTGTTCGTCGCCGTAGTAGAGCGTGGGAACGCCCCGGCTGAACATCATCAGCGCATGGGCCAGCGTCTCACGCTGCAGCAGTTCGGCGTCGGATATGTCGGGCTTCGCGGTCAGGATGAACCCCCCGATCCGTCCCATGTCGTGGTTTCCCAGAAAGGTCGGCAGCCCCAGGGCACCGGCGGTGCCCCCTTCGTAGAGCGCATCGGCGTCGAATACCTTGGCCAGGGCAGCCGGCGGGACGTCGCGCGCCACGATGTCTGTCACCGCGTACTGGAACGGAAAGTCGAGCACGGCCGGATAGCCGTCGACCCGGGTGAAGCGCGCCGTCACAGCCGGATCGACGTCATAGACCTCGCCGAAGATGTGGAAGTTTGGGATGCCCCTGGCCCGCGCCCGTTCCAGCATGGCCGGGACGAACGCCTGCCAGAACGCCGGGTTCACGTGTCTGGCCGTATCGATCCGGAAGCCGTCGATACCGTAACGATCGATCCAGTCGCCGAAGATCTCGATCATGCCCGCCACTACGCGGGGATGCTCGGTCATCAGATCGTCCAGGCCGGAGAAGTCGCCGTCGGTCGAGCTCTCGCCGCGAAACGTCGAGTCGCCCCGGTTGTGGTAATAGGCGGGGTCGTTCAGCCACGCTGGCACCTTCACCGTCTCTTCGCCGGCCGGAACGTAGGGCGTGTAGGCATAGTCCGATCGCGTCAACCGGTCGAAATGGCTGCCGTCGAACCCTTCGTTGATCGCTGCCCCGTCGATTCCGCCCCGCCGCGTGAACGGATAATCGGCGCGACTGCGATAGGTACAGTCATTGGCCGGGCACTCGCGGTAGCGGATGACATCGGCCGTATGGTTGGCGACGATGTCCATATAGACCTTCATGCCGCGCGCATGGGCGGCATCGACCAGTCTGTGCATGGCCGCTTCGTCCCCGAAATGAGGATCGACGCGGGTGAAATCCGTGATCCAGTAGCCGTGGGCTCCGGCGAACTCCCGACCCGGCTCGCCCTGCACAGGCTTGTTCTTGAAGATCGGGGCCATCCAGATGGCTGTGGCCCCCAGTCCCTGGATGTAGTCGAGTCGACGCTCGACGCCGGCCAGATCCCCACCGTGGTAGAAGCCTTCGTCGGTCGGGTCGAAGCCGTGCTCAAGTCGCCCGCCGGGAATCGCGCCGGTGTCATTGGTCGCGTCGCCGTTATCGAACCGGTCCGGCATCAGAAAATAGATGACCTCGTCCTGGGGCAGTCGCGCGCGAAAATCGGTCGTGGTCTGGGCGAAAGTCGGGTGCGCGCCCAGCATCACCATGAACGCTGCCAGACTCACGGGTCCCGGACCCCATAAACGACGCGCTTTTCGGGTCATGGAATTTCGTCCCACTGTGTCCCGGATGCATAGCCCGGGCACTTTCTTTGCAAGATTTTGCAGTCCTCATGAAGCGCTGTCAATGGCGATACGGTCCCCTGGCATCGCGCAAAAAATCCATGTTGCGCTGCAATATCGCGCTTTTCTGGCTGATATAAGCACAAGGGGCCGTGCCCAATTGCTGCCATGACAATTACCGGCTTGCCATCCCGACAAAAGTTTGCATATTTTTGCGAACGGTTCGGGATCGCTTCGTCAGAAACGCGAGATGGCCGTCAGGGAGAATGACAATGAGAATTCGTTCGAACACGCGTTCGCGTCTGATGGCGGGCTGTGCGGCTGGTGTGGTCGCGCTGCTGGCCATGGGCACGGTTGCCCAGGCTCAGACGGCACCGCAGGACGACGAGACCCAGGTCGACGAAGTGGTCGTCACCGGGATTCGCGCCTCCATCGCCAACTCGATTGCCGCCAAGCGGCGCGAGACATCGATTGTCGAGGTCGTCACAGCCGAAGACATCGGCAAGCTGCCGGACCAGTCGATCACCGAATCACTTGCCCGCCTGCCCGGCCTCGCCGCCCAGCGCCTGGATGGCCGGGCCCAGGTGATCTCGGTGCGGGGCTTGGGTCCCGACTTCACCACAGCCCTGTTGAACGGCCGCGAACAAGTCACGACCGGCGACAACCGTGGTGTCGAGTTCGACCAGTTCCCGTCGGAACTGCTGGCCTCGGTCGTGGTTTACAAGACGCCTGACGCGACCCTGGTTGGCCAGGGTCTGGCCGGCACAGTCGATCTGCGGACCATTCGCCCGCTGGAATATGGCCGCAAAGCCCTGGCGCTTAACTATCGCTACGAATGGAATGACCTGGGCTCGCTGGTCGCTGGTGCCGAGGATACCGGTAATCGCTACAGCGTTTCCTTCGTCGATCAGTTTCTCGACGACACCCTGGGTGTTGCGCTCGGCTATGCGCATCTTGAGTCGCCGTATCAAAATGAGCGCTACAACGCCTGGGGTTATCCGACGATCGATTGCGGGTCCGACGTTGTCTGCGTTGACCCCGATGGTGCCGGCCCGTTGCCGCGAGCACCGCGGCCCGGCTACTCCGAAGAGATTGGCCAACTGGTTCTGGGCGGCGCCAAGCCCTACGCGCAGTCAGGCCTGCTTGAACGTGACGGGTATATGGGCGTCCTGGAGTGGCGTCCGAACGACCGCGTGAAGGTCGTTGGCGACGCCTTCTATTCCGAATTCAATAACACCCAGGTCCTGCGCGGTATCGAGATGCCACTGTGGTGGGGGGCCAGCAACGGGGTCCAGGAGGTCTTGCAGCCTGTCACTACGATCGAAGACGGGCTGATCACCTCGGCGACGTTCAACAACGTCGACGGCGTCATTCGCAACGACCTGAACACCCGTGACGCCTCGACTCTTGCGCTGGGCCTGAACGCCAGCCTGGAGCTGAACGATCGGTGGACGATCTCGGCTGATCTCAGCCACTCCAAGGTCGAACGTACCGACCAGGTGATCGAGTCTTACTCCGGCACCGGCTACAACGCGGCCGGAGCGAACTCGACCGTTCGCTATACGATTGACGAACGCGGTGTCGCCCAGTTCGACATCACTGGCGTCAACTATGCGGATCCCAACGTCATCCGTTTGACCGATCCGCGTGGCTGGGGCGGTAGCCGGGTCCAGGCCGGTTATCTGAACTCGCCAAACACCGACGATGAGCTGAATGCTGTTCGCGTCAATCTGGCGGGTGATGTCGATTTCGGCGCGATCAGCTCCGTCGAGATCGGGGTCAATGTCAGCAGTCGCGAGAAGACCTTCGTAGCCGACGAATTCTTCCTCCAGCCGGCGGGCGGAGCGACGTCGGTCGCCATCCCGAGCGCATGTTTGCTGCAGCCCACGACTATCGAGTTCCTGGGTTTCTCGATGATCAGCTATGACACCGCGTGCGTGCTGGACTCGGGTGTCCTGGTGGCTCAGCGCAACCCGAACTTTGACGTCGTGTCCAAGAATTGGGAAGTGACCGAAGATATCACCAACCTGTTCTTCCAGGCCAATATCGAACAGAACCTGGGTCCGGTGCTGATGACCGGCAATATCGGCTTCCAGTATCTCAAAGTCGAACAAACCGGATCAGGCTTTGCAACATCTTCGGCCAGTTCGACCCTGGTTGCGATCAACGACGGTGACGACTACGCGGACTTCCTGCCCAGTCTGAACCTGATCTTCCAGCTGACGGACTCTGACGTGCTGCGCCTCGCCGCCGCCAAGGTTCAGGCTCGGCCACGAATGGATCAGATGCGCGGAAGCCAGAACTTCAGCTACAATCCCACCAACATCAATTCGACGAATATCAACTCGGCTTATTTCGGCGGTAGCGGCGGAAATCCCAAGCTTCGCCCGTGGGAAGCCAATGTTTATGATATCTCGTACGAACATTATTTCGGGCCGGGTGCCTATATCTCGATCGCGGGTTTCTACAAGGACCTTACTTCCTACGTCTTTAACCAGAAAATCGCGTTCGACTTCACTGGCTTCCCGGTCCCGGGAGCTCAGCCGGCGTCGTTCCTCGGTCTGTATAACTCGCCCCAGAACGGAGAGGGCGGTGCGATCCAGGGAATCGAGATCGCGGCTTCCATCCCGTTTGGCGAATTCTTCGAGCCGCTTGACGGCTTCGGCCTGATCGCCAGCTATTCGGATACATCCAGCGAAATCCAGCCGGACCCGGGCAATCCAGCTCGTCCGATCGAGGGCCTGTCGGAGCGAGTCTCCAACGTCACGCTCTACTATGAGAAGGACGGTTTCCAGGCCCGTGTTTCGAACCGGTTCCGCTCGGACTTCCTCGGCGAAGTCGCGGGTTTCGGCAACGGCCTGACGTACCGTGCCGTCGGCGAGGAAAGCGTGGTCGATGCCCAACTGGGATACGAGTTCCAGTCCGGTCCACTGGATGGTCTTTCCGTCCTGGTCCAGGGTAACAACCTCACGGACGAGCCGTTCGTCACAAACAACGGCATCGAACGTCAGGCCATCGACTATCAGGTCTACGGCAAGACCTTCCTGTTCGGCGTCAACTACCGCTTCTAGTTTCTCCACCCCGAACTGATCAGCTCCGCCGCCCCCGGGCGGTGGAGCTTTTTGCTGGCCGCGACCCAGGCCGGTCGTTAGGATCAGAGAATGGAACGAGCGCCTATCAATCGGGTGGTGATCCTGGGTGGCGGCTCAGCGGGCTGGATGGCTGCCGCCGCTTTGAAGCGGGTCTTTGGTGCCTTGACCGAAATCACCCTGATCGAGTCCGAGGCGATCGGCACCGTCGGCGTGGGCGAGGCGACGATCCCCGGTATTCGCCTGTTCAATCAACTGCTCGGTCTGGACGAGGACGCCTTTCTGAAAGCCACCCAGGGCTCGATCAAGCTGGGCATCCGTTTCGACGACTGGCTGGAGAAGGGCCATTCCTACATTCATGGCTTTGGTGACGTCGGCCTGCCGCTCGCCGGGCTGGGCTTTCACCAATACTGGCTTCGTGCCCGTGAGGCGGATGCGACGTCAGCTGGGGATCTGTGGCGCTACAGTCTGAACGTCCAGGCGGCCCTGGCGGGCCGTTTCTCGCGTCCGGAGGTGGTCGCACCGAACCGGATGGGCGGACTGATCTGGGCCTATCATTTCGACGCGGGACTGTACGCCAGGATGCTGCGCGAATGGTCTGAGGCGCGTGGCGTCATCCGGGTCGAGGGCAAGGTGGCGAATGTCGGGCTGCGGCCCGACGACGGCTTTGTCGAAGCCCTTACCCTGGAGGACGGCCGCCGGGTCGAGGGACAGTTGTTCATCGACTGCTCCGGCTTTCGAGGCGTGCTGATCGAAGAGGCGCTGAAGACCGGCTATCAGGACTGGACAGACTGGTTACCCTGCGACCGCGCCGTGGCCGTCCCGTCGCAGGGGGTCGGCACGGTGACTCCCTACACCCGGTCCAGGGCACGGGATGCCGGCTGGCACTGGCGCATCCCGCTGCAGCACCGCACGGGCAACGGCTATGTCTATTCCAGTCGGTTCATCGACGACGAGGCAGCGACGGCGGACATCGTTTCCCAACTCGATGGCCCGGCACTGGCGGAGCCCCGCGTGATCCGCTTCACCACCGGCAAGCGGTGCCAGATGTGGAACAAGAATGTCGTCGCGCTTGGGTTGGCATCCGGCTTCATGGAGCCGCTGGAGTCGACCAGCATCCATCTGGTTCAATCGGGTCTGGAAAAGCTGATCCGCCTGTTTCCAGACACCGGCTTTGACCCGGCTCTTGCCGCCCAGTTCAACCGTACGCTGGACGCGGAATATGAAGCGGTGCGCGACTTTCTGGTGCTGCACTATCGCGCGACGCGGCGAGACGACACGCCTTTCTGGCGGCACTGCCGGGGCCTGCCGATCCCGCCGGGACTCCAGCGGAAACTGGCGTCCTGGCGTGCATCGGCGGTCCTGCCGGATGAGGAAGACGACCTCTTCAAACCCACGAGCTGGCTTCAGGTCCTGTTGGGTCAGAACATCCAGCCGGACGGCCGCCACCGCTTGGCCGACGCCATTCGCGACGATCAGCTGGCCGGCTTCCTTAACGATGTCGGAGGGCTTGTGGCGCAGGGGCTGAAGCCGCTCGGTGGGCACGACGATTTCCTGCGGCGGCTTGGCATGACAGGGACGGACGTAGGATCCGGGAGCGCGGCGGCGTGAACCGCAGGGCGGTGATCGGGCGTAATGATCGATAGCTGCCACTTTCCGAGATAACGTCAGCGGCTTAGGGTATCCATGTGCCGACCGCCGCGCCGGGTGTCATGGATCAAGAAACGCAGGTGACCCAGCCATCCGTCCAGGTTCCGGTCCACCATGGCGTCGATCGCGCACGGTTCGAATCCGAGATCGTCCCCGCGGGTCGCCCGGCGGTCCTGAAGGGGTTGGTCAAGCCATGGCCGGCCGTGCGCGAGGCGGCAATATCCCCGGGAGCTCTGGCCACCTATCTCTCCCGCTTCGACAATGGTGGCCCCGTCCGGGCCTTCTTCGGCGCGTCGGATATGAAGGGTCGGTTCAGCTACTCCGACGACCTGACCGGCTTCAATCATGACCAGCGTCAGACCACGCTGCGCGACGTCGTCGCCCAGGTGCTGGACGGTCGGGATCGGCCGGATGCAGGTCACATCTATGCCGGCGGCGTCCCCCTGCCCAAGGTCCTGCCCGGTCTCGCCGAAAGCCACCCCATGCCCTTGCTCGACCCGGCCAGGGAGCGACTGACCTCGCTGTGGATCGGCAACAGATCGCGGACGGCGGCGCACTGGGACCTGGCCCAGAATCTGGCCTGCGTGGTCGCCGGGCGACGCCGCTTTACCCTGTTTCCCCCCGACCAGATCGGCAATCTCTATGTCGGGCCGATCGACATGACTCTGGCCGGCCAGCCGATCAGTCTGGTCGACATCGTCGAACCCGATTTCGAGCGTCATCCGAAATACAGGTCTGCGCTGGCCGTCGCCGAAGTCGCGGACCTGGAACCGGGTGACGCCCTCTACCTGCCCAGCCTGTGGTGGCACCACGTCGAGTCACTCGACAATTTCGGAGCCATGATCAATCTGTGGTGGCGGGATGGTCCGGAGTATCTGACCACGCCGATGCTGACGATGCTGCATGCGTTGCTGACGATCCGTGACCTGCCGCCTGGCGAGCGTCAGCAATGGCGCGCCTTCTTCGATCACTATATCTTCCAGACAGGGGACGACCCGGTAGGGCACCTGCCGCCCGATGCGCGGGGGATTCTGGGTTCCATGACCGGAGCCGTCCGGGCACGGATCAAGGCCATTTTGCTGCAATCACTCCAGCGCCAGGACCGTTCAGGCGACCATTGAATGTGATCCGTGCTCCCAGATCCTCGACCGCGGGCTCGGCCGCGACCACCGTCGTGACATGACGGGTGAACAGCATCGCAGAATTCGCTCCGAGGGCGGCAAGGTCCCGGGCTGGACTTTCCGCACCAGGGACGCTGCCGTTAACGCCAAAGCTTAAGCGAGGCTTCAGGGCCATGCTGGATTGTGGCCGCATGAGTTTTCCAATCGGCCACCCCAACCGTCGCATCGTGCAGAGAAGCCGTTTCGCCGAACCCTGTGTGGTCGATATCGGCAGGGGCCATACTGTGCAGGGTATTCTGCGCCAACTGGATCCCTATGGCGCGCGGGTCAGACTGCTCCAGCGCATAGGCTCGTCAATCGAGACCATTGCCATCGTCACCAAAGACGGGACGGAAATCTTCGGAACCACAGTATGGCAGAGCGAGGATGTCGTTGGCATCCAGCGCTGCACCAAATCCGAAACCATCCTTGTGCGCCCCACTTCTGTTTAGGTGGCCCCTCAGCGTCCCCAGCGATGCATAGGCGTTACGGGGGGATGACGCAGGCGAGGGGCGATCCCAGGCCCGGTCCCCATTCCTGAACCGAACCTGAAACCGGATCTGGACCTTTTCGGGCAACCGGCCCGTCCTGCGGCGCGCAGAACCCGTCCTGGCCTCCTGGCCACATCTCCGATAATGCCCGCAGGCATCTCCGGGGGTCGGGATGCGCTTGCAGACCGGGCCGGTCGACGGCTTTGGGTTTTTTCCCGCCCGTGGGCTCAATGTCAGGCCTGGTTCGCGAGGGCGCGATACCAGCTGGCGAGAACGGCCGCGATATCCGTTGTCCCGCCGGCAGGCCGCTTTTCGACGGCCCGAGGTTCGCCGCCGCGGGCATTCGCAGCGACTGCTTGAGGTATGTCTGCCGCCGATCCTCGGTCCAGAAGAACCGGTCTTCTGCCGCAGCGTCGGCCAAATCCCATAATGGCGCGATCGCGTGTTCCATTATGAGGTTAATGGAAATTGCGGCACAGATTCATCATGAATTGAGTACTTCCGGGCACCGTTTTCAATACGCTGATATCGTCAATCAGGCGCGAGGAAGTCGCGGTTTTGGCGAAAAGAAGCGTGTTTTCAGACTTATAAAGGTGAATAACCTCTAGATCGTTCTGAAACGCGCAGTTGGTATGGTCGTTGCTGACTTCCTCATGCCGAAACCCCGGCATCGAAAGGAACAGAACGATGAAGACGTCCCACGCTATCCTGGCTGCCGCCCTCACAATCGCCGCCTCCGCCGGCGCGGCGCAGGCCCAGAGCCTGAATACCGAGCAGCGCAACAACGCCAATGTCCGTGCGCAACTGAACGCGACGATCAAAGACATCGGCGAAGACGTCGCCCTGACTTCGGCGGCTATCGGTAACTCCTTCAGCGCCGACGGCGAGAGCCTTGGCAGCCTGAACAACTACCAGAATTTCTGGGGCGACGTGCGCTCGGACCTGTCGGCGACCGTCGCTGACGTTGCGGGCGATGTGTCTGTGACCTCCGCAGCCATCGCGAACTCCGCCAGCGTCGAAGGCGACTGGATCGGCCATATCAACAACACCCAGTACGCGGCCTATGACCCGACGGCCACGCTGAATGCGACCATTCAGGATGTCGAGGGTGACGTGGCCACCACCTCGGCGGCCCTGAGCAACTCGGCGACTTTCGACACCGATTTCGGCACTCTGGCTTCGAAGCAGGTCAACCAGGCCGGCGTCTATGCGGGCGTAAGCACGACCATCCGGGACGTCGCCGGCTCGGTGAACGTGACCGCGGCGGCCATCGGCAACAGCCTGACCGTCACCGGCTTCTAGGCTTCATCTACCGCAAGGTGTCGCCGCGTGAGAACGCGGCGACGCCGAGGTCCTCGAAAGGTCTCAAATCATGAACCGACTGAACTCCGCTCTGGGCCGCGCCACCGTTGTGGTCATTGCCACCGGCCTGTCCGTATCGCCGGTCATCGCCCAGAGCCGCCCGTCCCGCAGTGGGTCGCTCGCGACGTATGAGGCCGGTTACGGCAATGGCCGACAAATGGAGTCGCGCCCCTACGGCCTCGAGTCCGGAAGCCGGAACCGACTGATCGTCAATGGCATCATCCAGTCCGACGGCAACTCCTACAGCCGCTCTGAAGGGGCCACTCCCGCCCAGGGAAACAGCGGTGCCGACTTTATCTCGACGGGGGCGGACAGCGCGTCGAACACGGCGATCGGCAATCTCCTGACGGTTACCGTCAACGGTTCGTGGAACACGGTCATCGTCGATTCTCGCCAGACGAACTCGGGCAACATCACCGCCAACGGTGCCTCGGCACCGAAGTGATGGTCCGTTCCATCCCTTTGCAGAGATCAATATGACCCGGTCAATTCTTTCGATTTCAACTCTGGTCCTGGGCCTCGTCTGCGTGACGATGCCGGGGGTAGCGGCGGCCGCACCGGAAGACGGAACGGTCAGTGGCGGGCGGGTTCAGGCCACGTCCAACTATACGCCCTACACCCCTGCGCTGATCTGTCTGGCCGAGCGCAACAGAGCGATGGGTCGTCGCGCCCCCCGGGTGTCCGTGGGACGGATTGGCGATCTGACCGGACGGGTCGATTTTGACACGGGAGCCCGCGTCTCCCAGGGCGCTTCGCTCTTCGCCATCACAGCGCTGGCCCGCGCCGGCGCGCCAGTCGTCGAGCGGCTCGACAACACAGTGTCCCAGCTCGAACTTGACTATGCCCAGAAACATCTTCTTTCGGACACGCCCGAGCTGGCCGGGCAATCGGCCGAGAATTTTCGGCCAATCTTCGCCGGCCAGGTCGCGGGCTCCGATTTCTTCATTGTCGGCGGCATCACCGAGCTCAACTACAACATCCGTAGTTCCGGCCTGAACGCCCAGGTCGGCGAGACGGCGGTGACGGGTCTGCGGGGCAGGGCGGGATTGTCCGACTATGTGATGAATGTCGCCATCGACCTGCGAATGGTCGACAGCAGGTCTCAGATCGTGGTCGATACCGTCTCGTTCCAGAAGCAACTGGTTGGCCGGGAGATGAACCTGGGCCTGAGCACGGGCTCGGACAGCGTGGTCGGGGCCCTGTCGGGGGGGACCCAGGCGGTCGAACCCCTTCAGGCAGCCGTCCGCACCCTCGTTGAACGGGGCGTGTTCGAACTGCTGGCCGGCCTGCAGGCCGAGGGCACCTACAGCGGCTGCCTCAACGAAAATGAGGCTGCGTCATGAACACCAGAGGTCTTCTTGCGGGTGTCATGATCGCCTCCCTGCTGTCGGGATGCGCGTCGACGGGTTTCGACCCCGAGACCGGCCTCTATGCCGCGCCGGTCGGCGGGGCCCCGGCAACCGCGAACGCCACGCCCATCACACCGGCGCTCACCTGTCTCGCGTCCTCAGCAGTCGGCCGAGGCGTTGCGGCTCCACGCATCGCCGTCGGCGAGATTGCGGACCTGACGGGAAAGCTGGATCTGGAAACGGGACGCCGCGTCAGCCAGGGCGCGTCCCTGTTTGCCGTGACGGCCTTCGGGCGGGCAGGGGTGCCTCTGGTCGAACGGGCCGATCAAACGGTCGCCGAGGTCGAGCGGACCTATGCCACGGCCCAGGTCCTTTCCGATACGCCCACGGGAGCCGGCGAGGCACCCGGTCCGGTTCGACCGGTCAACGCCGGTCAGATCGCCGGTTCGCGCTACTATCTCGTCGGTGGCATCACCGAGCTGAATTACAACATCTCCTCCTCGGGTGGAGAGGCAGCCCTGGGTTCGCTCGACGCCGACGAAGCGAAAACGATCTTCGGTGCCTCGCGTTTCGTCATGAATGTGGCGATTGACCTGCGACTGGTTGACTCCGTTTCGCAGGAGGTCGTTGCGATTGCCGCCTACCAGAAGCAGATCGTCGGGCGTGAGATCCGCGCCGGCGTCTTCGACATTCTGGGGGGTGTGCTCGTCGACCTGTCGGGCGGACAGAGTGCTCTGGAGCCGCTACAGCTCGGGGTACGCGCCCTCATCGAACGCGGCGTCTTTGATGTGTCAGCAGAGCTCTATGGCCTGACAGGCTCGACCTGTCTCCCGGCCGATCAGACCATCGATACCTCGGGAGGCTATCGCCGCCTTCGGGCTTTCGCGTCGCCTCTCCCGATCACCGTTCCCATTGCGCCGACGACATCGGTCGCGGCCGAAACACGGCAGGCTCCGGCTGCCGTCCAGGGCATGGCGAACGTCGCGGCCACGGCCCCAAGCTCAATCATGGCGTATGCCCCGCGTGGGTACGGGGCAGAAGCTCCTGCCCCGGCAGCTTCATACGCGCCTGACCGGGCTGCCGCGCCCTGGACCGTGGTTCGGCCACGCCTCGATCCAAATGGCTGGAGGGTCCGCCGCGAGACCGCTCCCGGGGCGGAGATGGGGCTGAACACCCGCTCGTCCAATCCAGGCCCGGAAGCGAACGAAGGCGCTCGCCCTGACGCCATGGAGCGCAACAGGCAGCCGTTCTATGGCCCGGGAAGATTGCGAGCCGGCGGCTAGGGCGCGAATGCGCCCGCCGGGATCGTGCCGGGCGTCGAGACAAGGAGGCCAAGACCAACAGGACAGAAGACATGGGCGGTCGATTCAAGAACCTGGACGTCGACCTGCTGCGGACCTTCGTCGTGGTCGTCGAAACGGGCAGCTTCACACGCTCGGCGGCACTTCTTGGCCGCTCCCAGCCAGCGATCAGTCTCCAGATCCGTCGGCTCGAGGAACAGATGGCCGCGACGCTGCTGGATCGGAGCGGCAAGAGGTCTGCGCCGACAATGGAAGGGGCGGCCCTGCTGCGCCAGGCCAGAAAATTGCTTCGGCTCAATGACGAGATCGTAGCCGGCACATGCGATGGAGGCGTGGAAGGCCAGGTGCGTTTCGGTGCGCCCGAAGACATAGCCACGACGCACCTGTCCGGCATCCTGGGGAGTTTCGGCTGCAGTTATCCTCGCATAAGGCTGACCGTTACCTGCGACTATACTCCCAACCTGCTCGATCAGATGTCGCGCGGCATGCTCGATCTCGCGCTCGTCAAGCGCGCGTTCATGGGCGCGGACGAGGGCGTGCGGGTCTGGAGAGAACCCCTCGTCTGGGTTGCCGCTGACCCGTCGCTTCAGGAGATTTCGCCCCTTCCCCTGATCGTGGCTCCGGCCCCCGACATATATCGCCGCCGCGCGATCGAGGCCCTCGATGCGGCGGGCCTGTCCTACCGTGCTTCGTTTACGTCACCCGGCCTGTCAGGGCAGTTGGCCGCCTTGCGCGGAGGACTGGGCATTGGCGTCTTGCCGGCCGCGACAGCGCCCCCGGACCTGCCGCGCCTTCACGGACACCTGCCCCCCTTGAGCGACAGCGAGATGGCGCTGGTCTCAAGAAAGGGCGGCGACGGCCCGTCGGAACTGCTGGCCAGGGAGGTCTTGCTGGCCTTGCAACGGTGGCCGTCCCGCGACTGAGGTCCCGGCCTTCTTCCAGGTCATGACTATCGTGGCGGTTGCCGGAAGCGCTGCGCGCCGGGACGGTGCCCGAACAATCCAGGGGCTGATCCTCACAAACCGGCCGCGAGTCCCGGATCCACGTCGTGCATGATGGACTCGTTCAAGCCGGGAACAGGCCTAGTCCAGATCATCAACATCCTGCCTGCGCAGGCTCATTTCAAAATCCATCAGAATATCCATGAGTTCTTCGGCCGTGATAGAAGCAGATTTGGGGCCGAACCGATGTTTAGAAAAACTCACAATATGCTGTATCACACCGATCTGCTCACCAAGTTGATCGAAGAGAGCGGGGGCTTCCAGAAGAAAGTTCTTGAATGCCAGAGGATTTCCGTCATTTGTTAAGGCGCTGTACGCCGTCTCATAGATCTTTATTGTATTTCGAACCTCTACACACGCGCGCCCGATCTCTCTTCGGAGAAATTTTCTGCTTTTTGATATGTAATCTCTGGACGCGCTATCCATAGCGCCGATAGGTTTTACATTCGTGATTCTATCCGCAACGCTTGATATGTCTTTCAGCAGCGCACCCAGGGACCATTTATAATACAAGAAACCCTTCCAGGAGAAAACACCTTCCTGAAATTGACTTGGATTAAGTCTTAATGTCTTTCCGAGTGTATCATTATTCGCACCGGGCGCATTTGACAAAATCATGGCAGCCATACGATCTATGGATCGAGTCTCCGCATTCGGATCTTCCATGCTCAGTTTGACAAGAGGCGTAATCTCCAGCTTGACAAAATCTTGCATGGCTAGCAGATCGCTATCGCTTAAAGCAAAATAGCAATTTGCCGGAACTATGTTGGATCGTGACAGACGCTCTTTTAGTAAAAATGGATCAAGCGAAGGTAGTTTGTCCATAATATCAAGAACGACGAGGTCTTGGCTATCTCTGCTGACGCCAAAATGCTCTTGCATGACGTCTTCAAAATTAATCTGATTTACAAATATATATCTTCCACCTGTTTTAAGGTCGCTCTTCTCTATCGGTATTACAATCTTGGTCGCATTCTTTCGTGGAGCAAAAAACCTATCATGCTCATTCTGTCGAAGTCTGTGCTTGATAATGATGCTGGAGTTCAATTCTCGATTGGCAAATAAAGGCTTCTCGATCCATTCCTGTTCGGTGCCATTTTCTCGATAGACCTTGAGCAAATTCAGGATGCGTGCAGTTGAGCCCGTGCGTTCTAAATCTTCTAGACTGCGAAAAGAACGATAGGTCAACTAAACCTCCAGCTATAGGCACCACCGTCGAGGATGCTCAAGGTTGCCTCGAGGGTCGAACCGATCCCCATTCGGCCATTCAGGAAGCCGGTCTACTGCCGCCCTTATTGGCTATCGTCATTCATAAAAATAGACGGTAAATGCGAAAAAATCCCTATTTCCCTGTTTGACAGGGGAGGCTCCGGTCTGGATCGCGCCATCCTCCGTCCAGGGCACCGCAAGCTGGACCGCCGAATGTACATATGATGCATCAGCAAATCTTATGACCCTGTTCGTCTTCTAAAAGGTTAAAATACCTGTAAGGGTCTGCGCCCGGACTTTGCGGGGGGCAGTCGTGATCAAGCAGTCGAACGAGCCCAAGCTTGTCCGTGTCGCAGGGCTGATTGATCAACTCGCAGCCCGGATCGACCGGGCCCCCCCGGCTTCGGCCAGCTGCCGGGCCGCCGTCGCCGAACTGGATCGCCTTTGCGCCATGCTCTCGGGCTCCGGTGGCGAGGACGTCGAAACCATCGTACGTGCGCTGGGCGAGCTGCGAGAGCGCCTGCTGAAACTCTCCAGGTCGCGCCATCGCAAGCATGTCGATCTCAGGGCGGGACCTCGCCTGGCCCGGAGCCTCAGACGCATCGCGCTGATCGTCGTGGGCATGTCTGCCCTGGCCGTCCCCATGGTGGCTGCGGCCAGGGTGGTCACACCCCCGCTTCTACAATCGTCTCTCCAGATCGGCGACACGGTCATCCATCCGGTGACCGGCATGCCGATGGTGGTCGTCTCGATCGAGGACAATGGCGTCATCGTCGACGGTGACCTGTTCATTCTGACCACCACAGGTATCGGCAGTAGCATTCCCGATCCGGCCTTCGTCCCCGATCCGGCCCATCCAGATGCGCCCGTCCCGCTGGTCACCATTGCGTCGACCACTGTCAACGCCACGACCAATCTGGTTGAGCGGGTGACGTTTACGGACTCTCGGACATTGGACGTCGTCACGACGCTGAGTCTGACCGATGCGAGCGGCGGTGCGGGCGGCGACACCCTCACCCTCCCGGCCGGCACCGACGATCTCAATAGCCGGACGTTCGTCCAACGGGGCAGCGGCGGCCGGGGAGGGCGCGATGGAGCGCTGTTCGTCTCCGCACGGGCCGGGGGCAACGGCGGGACGGGACCGACGATCAATGAAACCGTTGGTGCGTCCAACGGGAACATCACGACGGTGACCGCCGCGACACCGGGCCTGATCGCGGCCAGTATTGGCGGCAACGGCGGGGGCGGCGGGACCAGCTATCTGGGATCCGGCGGCGCGCGCGGCGGTAATGCCGGGGCCGGTGGGAGTGCCACCCTGACATCGCGGGTCGGCACGATTTCGACCACAGGGGCCGAGTCTCACGGTGTGGTCGCCCAGAGCCGCGCGGGACGCGGCGGACCCGGCGGCGGAAGCATCGGCTTCTCGAGCGGCGGTTCGGGCGGTTCCGGCGGTGTCGGCGGCACGGCCACCGTTACGAACTATAGCACCATCACGACGCGCGGCGTCGCAGCGCACGGGGTCTTCGCCCAGAGCCTCGGCGGCGCGGCCGGCGACGGCGGCAGCAGCTATGGCATCACCGGCTCGGGTGGCGACGGCAATACGGGCGGTGACGGCGGGCAGGCCGAGGCCATCAATTTCGGCAGCATCACCACCTACGGCAGTGCCTCATTCGGTGTCGCCGCCCAGAGCATCGGCGGGATCGGGGGGGATTCCGGCAATGCGGGCGGGATCGTCACCTTCACGTCCAGCGGAGCGCCGGGCGGAAACGGCGGTACGGCAATCGTCAGGGCCGAAACCGGATCGGCCATCACGACAAGCGGAACCGGTTCGCACGGTCTGTTCGCGCAGTCGATCGGTGGAGGCGGCGGCAACGGCGGGGTCAGCGCAGGCCTGGTCTCGCTGGGAGCCCAGGGCGGAACGGGCGGTAACGGGGGGCAGGCCGAGGTTCGGGCCGGGGCCGGGACATTCGTCACCACCCATGGCGATTTTTCCCATGGTATCTTTGGTCAATCGATCGGCGGTGGGGGCGGCAACGGTGGTGTGACCGCCGGCGCGGTGGCGTTCGGTGCCGGCGGGAGCGGGGGCGGGATCGGCCGCAACGTCATCATCGATTCCGGAGCACGGATCGAAACGACCGGCCTGGGGTCGCGCGGGATCTTCGGCCAATCGATCGGCGGCGGCGGCGGATCGGCCTATGGCACCGGCGGCCTGGTGTCGCTGGGGGGCAGTGGCGGAGCGGCGGGCACGGCCGGCACGGTCACCATCTCGACAGGCGCATCCAGTCGCATCGTCACAGAGGGACGCGGCGGCGACGGCATCTTCGCCCAGTCGATCGGCGGCGGCGGCGGCTCCGGATCGACCTCTGGCGGTTTGGTCGCCCTGGGTGGTGTCGGTGGAGCCGGCGGCAACGGCAATATCGTCACGGTGACGAACAACGGAACGATCGGCACCAGCGGTGATTTCTCACGCGGCATCTTCGCTCAATCGGTCGGCGGCGGCGGTGGGAACGGCGGCGAGGGTGGCGGGCTGGTGACCCTCGGCGGTCGCGGCGCGGCGGCCAGTGATGGCGCCGCCGTCACCGTGACCAACGCGGGCGCGATCGAGACGGCGGGCCATCTGTCCAGCGCCATTCAGGTGCAGTCGATCGGCGGCGGGGGTGGGGACGGTGGGTCCACCGGCGGTGCATTCGCCATCGGCGGCGGCGCAGGCGGCGGCGGTCGTTCGGGCCTGGTGACCGTCAACACCAGCCACGATCTCACGACGAGTGGAAACGACTCTCACAGCATCTTCGCGCAATCGGTGGGCGGCGGTGGCGGGAACGGCGGCGCGGCCGGGTCGCTCAGCGCTTTCGCCGGTGTCGCCATCGGTGGCTCGGCGGGCAACGGCGGCGACGGCGGCCAGGTCGATGTCAATCTGACGCCTCGGACGGTCACCGTGCTGGGCGCTGCGACCACGCTGAACCCCTTGATCCAGACCAGCGGCGATCGTTCGCGCGGCATCTTTGCCCAGTCGGTGGGTGGAGGCGGCGGCAACGGCGGATTTGCCACCCAGGTCACGGGCGGGTTCATCGGGGCCTTCAGTCTGGCCCTGGGCGGAAGCGGCGGCTCCGGCGGTCTGGGCGACCTCGTCAGGGTCGATGGCCAAGCGTCGATCCTGACCGAGGGCGACTATTCCGAAGGCCTGTTCGCCCAGTCCGTGGGCGGCGGCGGCGGGAATGGCGGCTTTGCCGTGTCTCTTTCCGGCGCGGGCGGCCCCGGTGGCGGCTCGGTTTCTGTCGGTGTTGGCGGCTCGGGTGGCTCTGGCGGTCGGGGCGGACAGGTCGCCGTCGACTCCGGCGGCCTGATCCAGACGCGCGGTGACTTCTCGACCGGTCTGGTCGCGCAGTCGGTTGGCGGCGGGGGTGGCAACGGCGGGTTTACCGTCACGATCGCGGCGGCGGCCGGTGCCGCCGGTGCGGCCTCCGTGTCGGTGGGCGTCGGCGGCTCGGGCGGGTCGGGCGGTGCCGGGGGTCAGGTCACTGCGGATTTCGATGGCGCGATCCATACCGGGGGCGATGACGCGGGCGGAGCCCTGATTCAGTCCGTCGGGGGCGGCGGCGGGAACGGCGGCTTCAGCGTAAGCGGTGCCATCGCGGCGTCGGCCGGCGCATCGGGCAGCGTCGCGGTGGGGATCGGTGGCTCGGGCGGCTCAGGCGGGGCTGGCGGCACCGTCACGGGTCATGTGCTTGGTGACGTAGAGACCCTGGGCGACCGGTCGACCGGCGTGGTGGTCCAGTCCGTCGGCGGCGGCGGCGGCAACGGCGGATTCAACATCACCGGCTCAATCGCTGGCGGCACGGGTGCCGGGGCGCTGGGCGTCGGACTGGGCGGCTCGGGCGGTGGTGGCGGTGCGGGAGGCTCCGCGACCGGCAGCACGGGCCGCAGGGTCACGACCTTCGGGGACCAGTCCGGCGGTCTGCTGGTCCAGTCGGTTGGCGGCGGTGGCGGGAATGGCGGCTTTAACGTCACCGGCTCGATCGGCGCAGGCGGTTCCTTCGGCGGTGCCGGTGCCTTTGGCATGGGCGGGTCGGGAGGATCGGGCGGCAGCGGCGGCCAGGTGCGCGGCGACGCCTACGGACGGGTCTACACCGAGGGCTTCCAGTCCAGCGGTGTCGTGGTCCAGTCGGTGGGCGGCGGCGGCGGGAATGGCGGCTTCAACGTTTCGGGCGCGATCGGCGGTAGCGGCTCGTTCGCGGCGGCCGTGGCGATCGGCCTCGGTGGCTCGGGCGGCGGCGGCGGCAACGCCGGCGAGGTCGACGCGAGCGCGGTCGGCATCAGCACCCTCGGCGATCAGTCCGGCGGTTTCCTGGCCCAGTCGGTTGGCGGCGGCGGCGGCTCCGGCGGATTCAATGTCTCGGGAGGGATCGCCGGCTCGGGTGGCAGTGCCGCGGCCGTAACGGTCGGCCTCGGTGGCTCGGGCGGCACCGGCGGTGTCGGCCGACGCGTCGGTGCGACCGTGGTCGGCGATGTTACGACCCTGGGTGATCAGTCCAGCGCCATCGTGGCCCAGAGTCTGGGTGGTGGCGGCGGTTCGGGCGGTTTCAACGTCTCTGGCGGGATTGTTGGAACCGGAGGTGCGGGCGGAGCGATCAACGTCGGCCTGGGGGGCTCGGGCGGCGGCGGCGGCAGTTCGGGCGCGGTCACCCTGGCGGTGACCGGAGCGGCGCGGACGGCCGGGCTGGGCAGTGACGGCGTCCTGGCCCAGTCCGTGGGCGGCGGAGGCGGCAACGCCGGGTTCAACATCACCGGCGGGATCACGGGCTCGGCCGGGGCCGGCGGTACGATCGGCATCGGTATCGGCGGGTCCGGCGGATCGGGCGGGACCGGCGGAGCCGTTTCGCTGGACGTCAATTCGGGCGTGGCCGATCCGGCGCGCAGTCTGCTGGCGGTCCAGACCGGGGGCGACGGTGCGCGTGGCATCGTGGCCCAAAGCATCGGTGGCGGGGGCGGCAATGGCGGCTTCAACATCACCGGCTCCATTTCGGCTTCGCTGACAGCGGGCGGCAACATCGGTGTCGGCGTGGGCGGCAGTGGTGGCGATGGCGGAGACGCCGCAGCCGTAAGCGCCCGGATCAACGGCGATGTCCTGACGGCGGGCGACGATGCCTCGGCCATTCTGGTCCAGTCGCTGGGCGGCGGCGGCGGGAATGGTGGCTTCAACGTATCGGCCGGGGTGGCCCTGTCCCAGACGGGGTCCGGCAATCTGCTGGTGGGTGTCGGCGGCCTGGGGGGCGGCGGCGGCGATGCCGGCAATGTCGATGCGACGATCACGTCCGATATCGAGACCTTCGGCCAGGGAGCCTTCGGCGCGAGCGCCCAGTCGCTGGGCGGCGGCGGCGGCAACGGCGGGTTCAACATTACGGCGGGCCTCAGCCTGACGCTCGGCAGCGGCCTCAGCGGCAATCTGGGCGTGGGCGTCGGGGGTTTCGGCGGCGACGGCGGCATGGGCCGCAATGTCACGGCATCCCTGACGGGGAATGTCCTGACCCGCGGCGACGAGGCTCACGGTGTGCTCCTCCAGAGCGTCGGCGGCGGCGGCGGCGCAGGGGGTTTCAACATCACCGGGGGCCTCAGCGCGGGATCCGGGATGGCCGGGACCATCGGTGTCGGCCTGGGCGGCTTCGGCGGCGGTGGCGGCAATGCGGGCACGGTGACCGGTACCTTGACCGGAGACGTCACCACCCTGGGCGACGGTGCCTTCGGGGCAATGATGCAGAGCGTCGGCGGTGGTGGTGGCGCGGGCGGCATGAATGTCACCGGCACCATGGCACTGACGGCCAGCAGCAGTGCTGCGGTCGGGATCGGGTTCGGTCTTGGTGGCTTCGGCGGGGACGGCGGCGATGGCGCCAGCGTCCAGGCGACGGTGACCGGGATCTACAACACTCGCGGTGATGAAGCCGATGGTGTGATTGTCCAAAGTCTTGGCGGCGGCGGCGGAGCGGGTGGGCTCAACATCACGGGCTCGATCGTGGCCGGAGCGGGTACCGCCGGGTCAGCGGCCATAGGCATCGGTGGCTTCGGCGGCGGTGGCGGCAATTCCGGAACCGCAGGCCTGACCCGTGTCGGTGACACCCGCACGGACGGTGCGGACTCAGACGGGATCATTGTCCAGAGCATCGCCGGTGGCGGCGGCGCGGGCGGACTGAATGTCTCCGGCGGGATCGCGGCGACGACAAACGGCAATGCCGGAGCTTTCGGATTCGGCCTCGGCGGGTTCGGCGGCGACGGCGGTGACGCGGGCGCCGTCACGGCTTCGATCACCGGCAATGTGATTGCGACGGGCCTGGGTTCGGACACCCGGATTGCCGCGGTGGATCTCGGTGACTCGGCGACCGGCGATGTGTTGCAGCCCGGGAGCCGTGAACGGCTGAACGGCTCGAACGGGGTTCTGGTTCAGAGCGTCGGCGGCGGGGGTGGGGCCGGCGGGTTGAACGTCACGGGCCAGATCTCTGTGACGCCGCCCGGTCCGGCCAATGCCGGGCGTGCGGTCTCGATCGGCATCGGCGGCTTTGGCGGCGCCGGCGGCGACGCCGGCACGGTGAACCTGACCCTGCGCGGGCCGGGCGCGACCCGGATCCAGGCGGTCTCCGCCGGTGATGATCGTTCGGCGGTGACCGCGCAATCGATCGGCGGTGGCGGCGGCTCCGGCGGGATGAACATCTCTGGCGGCATCGCCATGGACGGACAACTGACCGCCGGCATCGGCGGCTTCGGGGGGGGCGGCGGTCTGGGGCGTGATGTCAGCGCCAGCGTCACGGCAGACCTTTTCGCGGCCGGAAACCGGTCACGCGGCCTGATGGTTCAGTCGATCGGCGGCGGTGGCGGCCACGGCGGGATCAACCTTTCCGGCGGCCTTCAGGCCGATCGTCAGGCGACCGAACCCTCGATGGTGTTCGGCATGGGTGGAAACGGAGGTGCGGGAAACCGCAGCGGCAATGTGACCGTGACCCAGCGGGGCCAGGTCCAGGTCGAGGGCGTCGATTCGACCGGTATCCTGGTTCAGAGCGTGGCCGGCGGCGGCGGCTCCGGCGGGCTGAATGTCGCCGGAAACATCACGACCGCCGGTGGCACGCGCCGCCTCAGCGGTCTGGCGTTTGCGGCCGGAATCGGCGGTACCGGCGGCGCGGGCGCCGATGCGGGCGACGTCAGCCTGAACAGCGTCGGCAATGTGATCGTCAACGGCAGGCTGGTCACCCCTCCGGGCGGCGGAGCCTCCGTTCTGCAGGCTGTCGACTTTACCGGAGGCTCGGTCGGCGTTCTGGTTCAGTCGATCGGCGGCGGGGGTGGTTCGGGTGGCCTGAATGTCACCGGTGTCCTGGCCCCGAGCGGACAACCGGTCGCGGTCGGCATCGGTGGTTCGGGTGGCGCGGGTGGCCATGCGGGCTCGGTCACTGTGACCCGTGGCTACGAAACGATCGGAGGGGTCGAGACGCGAGCGTCGGCCCTGATCCGCACCTTCGGTGACAGTTCGACCGGCCTGCTGGCCCAGAGCGTCGGCGGAGGCGGCGGCAATGCGGGCATGAACCTGACGTTCGCGGCGACCCGCGGGTCCTCGGTGAGCAATCCCGTGGCGGCCGTGGTCAGCGTCGGAGGCAGCGGTGCCGACGCGGGCAATGGCGACACGGTCAGCGTTCGCCATGCCGGTGACATCGTCACCGACGGCGAGACGAGTGACGGCCTCTTCGCCCAGTCCGTGGGCGGCGGTGGCGGCAACGGCAGTTTCAACCTCGGTCGCGGGCTGATGAGCGACGCAAATGCGCTGACCATGGCGGTCGGCGGCTCCGGCGGAGCGGCCGGCAGCGGCGGGGACGTCCAGGTCGCCCACGTCGGCACGATCGTGACGTCCGGCTACAACTCGGCCGGTATCCGGGCGCAGAGCATCGGCGGCGGCGGCGGCAATGCATCGGTTGACGATGTCTCGAGCGAAGAGGCCACCAACGAGCTGACAATGACTCTGGGCCGCGCGGGTGGCCTTGGCGGAACCGCAGGTGACGTGTCGGTCATCGCAGGCGGGGCCATCGACACGTCGGGCGATCTCTCCTCCGGCATTCTGGCCCAGTCGATCGCCGGCGGCGGAGGTAGCAGCGGCTTTGTCTCGATCGGAGCATCGACGACGACGGAGGATGACGAGTCCTACAACGTCGGCCTGTCCATCGGTCTGAACGGCGGGGTCGGGGCGGTTTCGGGCGACGTCTCCGTAACATCGAGCGCTGCGATCGTGACGCGCGGGGCCGAGTCGCGGGGCATCATGGCCCAGAGCGTCGGGGGTGGCGGCGGCGAGGGCAGTTCGGCCAGCGACATGGTCGCCCGCGATTCCGGCACGGCCGGCTCAGCCGGTCTCGCGGTCGGCGGGTCCGGGGGCATCGGGGCCGTCGCAGGTCAGGTGTCGGTGACCAGCACAGGCAGCATCATCACCCTCGCAGAGAACTCGGACGGCATTCTGGCCCAGTCCATCGGTGGTGGCGGCGGCACCGGAGGCAGTGTCGTCGGTGAATACGAAAGCCTGGAAGACATCATCGCACCGCCCTCGATCGAGGACATCATCACGGGGCTCGTGACCCTGGATCCGGGCGGCGGCGGCGGGGGTGGCGGCTCGGGGCCTTCGCGCAGCATATCGGTCAATGTGGGCGGTGACGGCGGCACCGGCGGTGACGGCGGCGCTGTCTCGGTGGTCAATCGCGGCCTGATCGCGACCTCCGGCCTCAACTCGGCCGGCATCCGTGCCCAGTCCGTCGGCGGCGGTGGCGGCATGGGTGGGGCCGTGACCAACATCCGCGTGGCCGGCACACGCAGCGCCCAGTCGGTCGACCTCAATGTCGGTGGCTCGGGCGGCGTCGGTGGCACCGGCGCCTCGGTCAGTGTCCTGAACGAAGGCTACATCCAGACCCTCGGCCGCGACGCCATGGGTATAAGCGCCATCAGCGTGGGCGGTGGCGGCGGCGACGCCGGTCTGGTGCTCGATATCGTGGCCGGGGTGACCGGCACCAGCGAGCAGGACCATCGTGTGGCGATCAACGTCGGTGGCAGCGGCGGCGTGGGGGGCACGGGCGGCAATGTCAGCGTCATCAACCGCCCGACGGGGGCGACCGGATCGGGCACTATCCTGACGCAGGGGGAGGGTGCATACGGTATCTTCGCCCAGAGTCTGGGCGGCGGCGGCGGAAATGGTTCGTCCATCCTGCAGATGACCGGCCTCAGCGTCGGCACAGACTCCGTCTCGATCGGCTTCAACCTCGGCGGCAGTGGTGGCAGCGGCAATGCGGCCGGCCGCGTCGATGTGCTGAACGGCGGCCTGATCGACACCTCGGGCGCAGGGGCCCACGGCATTGTGGCCCAGTCGATCGGCGGCGGAGGCGGCAACGGCGGCATGGCTGTCGCGGCCGGCGGGGCCCTGGCATCGACGGGCACATCGCCGCTGATCGCCATCGGCGGAACCGGTGGCAGCGGAGGCAACGGGGGTGCGGTCACCGTGACCAATACCGGCGCGATCGTGACCCGCGGCGCGGGCTCGCACGGCATTGTGGCCCAGTCGATCGGCGGCGGAGGCGGCAATGCGGCGGTGGGTTTCAGCCTGACGAGCGACGTCGGCAGCCTTGCGATCTCCAACGCCCTGGCTGCGATCGTCGGTGCCACGGGCGGCGGCACCGGCGGTACCGGTGGCAGCGTGACCGTGAATCACTCGGGTGACATCACGGTCCTTGGCGAAGGCTCCGTCGCGATCCGGGCCGAGAGCATCAATGGTGGTGGGGGCACCCTGGACCTTGATTTCTCGGCGCTCACCGGCCTCCTGGGAACCGCTCTGTCCGGGCCGGGCGGCGCGCCCGAGGTCACCGAGCCGGTCATCCGTTCGCGGGCCGGTGGCGACGACGTTTCCAGCATGAACGCAGGCTCGGTGACGGTGAACAGCACCGGCACCTTCGGACTAGCCGGCGCAAACAGCCTGGGCCTTTCGAACCAGTCGATCGGCGGCGGCGGGGGCACGATCGACCTTCAGGTCGGCCTGGCCGCGCCCGTCGATCCGACGATCACCGCGCCGGCCGCGCCGGTCGCCTTCGACATCGGTCTGGGCGGCGTCGGCGGCAGGGACAACGACGGTGGCGACATCGGTGGCGGCCATACTGGCCGCATCACCACCCTCGGGCGCAACACGCCCGGCGCCCTGATCCAGTCCATCGGCGGTGGTGGAGGGCGAGCCATCCTGGACATCGAAGTTCCGACAGGGGCTTCCCTCGGTCCTGTCGCCATGACGCTGGGTGCTGCCCGGACGCTCAATGCCACAGGCGGGGATATCGTTCGAACCCAGGGTGGCCAAGTGGTCTCGGTCGGCGATCTGTCTGCCGGTGCGATCCTGCAGTCGATCGGCGGCGGCGGCGGATCGGCCAGCATCCGCATCTCGGGCGCGGGCGCTGCGGCATCTCCTGTTGCCGACGGACGGAACGCCTTGCCGGCCACGACCCTCAAGGTCGACCCCGAGGGTCCGCTTGTGCTTCCGGCGGGCGACGACCTGGCGGCTCCCGCCGTTCCCCAGGTAACGATCGCCATGGGTGCGCAGGGCGGCTCGGGCCTCCACGGCGGCCTGATCAATGCAGGGTTCACCGGGGGCGTGACGACCCAGGGGGCCCATGCGCCCGGACTGATCATCCAGTCGATCGGGGCCGGCGGGGGCGAGGTTCGCCTGTCGGGCGTCGCGTCGCCTGGCGTAAGTCTGGGCGGCTCGGCGGGGGCGTCCGGCAACGGCGGCAACATTGCGGTGACCAACAGCGGCCGGATTTCGACGGCAGGTGCCGGTTCGCACGGTGTCTTCCTGCAATCGATCGGCGGCGGCGGAGGAGCCGTTTTCGGGGCCTTCACCGCGCCGACCGTGAGCCTGAATCGTACGAATTCGGGCGACGGCGGCGCGATCGTCTTCAATCAGACCGGCGACATTGTCGTGTCCGGCGCACGGACCTACGGCCTTATTGCACAGAGTCTTGGCGGCGGCGGGGGCTGGGTCGATGGCCTGTTTGCGGGCACGGCCGGGGGCACCGGGCGCGGCGGCACGATCGATCTGACGGTCTCCGGGTCGATCTTCGCACCGGATGCCAATGGAGTGGGCGTGCTGGCACAGAGCCTGGGGTCCGCAGGCGCGGGCAACATCAACCTGACGTCCAACGGCCTGATCCGCGGGGGTGCTGTCGGTGTGCGGTTCTCCGGCGGCGCGAACAACCGGATCCGGACGTCAGGATCCGTCTCGGCCACCTCGGGTCTGGCGATCGACACCGGAGCCGGGAACGATCGCGTCGAGAACACCGGTCAGATCTTCGGCAACCTCGACCTGGGGTCCGGCAACAACAGCGTCCTGAACGGGGTCGGTGGTGTCTTCACCGCCTTCAGCATCATCGACCTTCAGGACGGGCCAGGCAGCAGCGGCACCTTCACGAATGCGGGCGATTTCCTCATGGGCCTGAGCGCCTCGCGCCTGCCGATCGACCTCGCGGGGGGCGCGACCTTCGGCAATCTGGATCGTATGGGCGATCCCTCGCTCAATCTGTTGTTCGGGGCGCGGGTCAACAACACCGTCGCTTTGGACGGCAATTTCGTCCAGACGGCCGCCGGCCATCTGGCGTTCGATGTCGCCTTCGGTCCCTATGCGTCCGATCGCGTCAATGTCAGCGGTGATGCGACGGTCAACGGCACCGGCGACGTCATCCTGACCTGGCTGGAAAATGCCGATCGCGTCACCCTGTTCGCAACGGGCGGTAACGGGACCGACAATGGTCTGAATATCCGCGACACCCTGGGCCTGGATTACCGGATCGAGGCCGATGGCGACGGCGTGCATCTGGCCTTCACGCCCCGCTTCGGACAGCCGTTCCTGAACGTGAATGGCCGCACCCTCGGGTTCCACATGAATTCCGCCATCCTTGAGGGCGGATCGTCCGGGATCGGTCGCCTCATGACCCTGATCGGCAATCTCCAGACGGGCGATGAGGCGCTCTACAGCTCCATCTTCACCGAACTGAATCCCGAGCCCCTCGTCGCCATGTCCGTCGCCCAGTTTACGGCCGCACGGGATTTCTCGAGTCAGATGTTCAACTGCGGTTCGGTCGTCGATCCCGCGACAGACCGTTGCGCCTGGGCCCAGGTCGAAATGAGCAGTTTCGATCGCGACACCGACTTTGAGGCGTTCAGTGTCCGCAGCGAGGCCACGGCGCGCTTCCGGGCCGGCTTCGAGCGACCGTTGCAGGATCGCTGGATGCTGGGCGGTGCCATAGGCCACGACCGAATTCGGTCGATCGAGGTCGGGGATTGGCGCGCGGTATCGGAAGGCACCGGCTTCCATGGCGGCCTGGGCCTTCGACGCAACTCCGACAATGGGGTCCAGGTCGCCGTGTCGATGAGCGGCGGCTGGCAGCAGATCGATACGGCACGGGCGGTCAATGTGTTCGAACCCCTGGAAGGGACCTCTTCGCCGAACAGCGGCTATCTGCAGGCCAGTGCCCAGGTGGCGCGCATCTTCTCGAGCGGCGCACTGTTCGCACGTCCGGCGTTCAGGGCCTCGGTGACGGCCCTGCACCACGCAGGTTTCAAGGAGGCCGGTCTGGCAGGTCTCGGGGTCGAGGGTCATGCCAATACGGACCTGATCGGCACCCTCAACCCGGAACTCTCGCTCGGCTTTGCTGTGGGCGATCAAACCCGCAACGGCGTCACCTTCGCGGTGACCCTCGGTGGAGTGTTCCACACCGATGACCAGCTCACATCGCCAATGCGCCTGCAGGGCTCCAATCCCGAGGCCATGCCGGCATACATCGCCAGCCCGATCGATGGTCAGGCCTACCGGGCCGGTGCAGAGTTGCGCTGGTTCGGCGACCACGGTGAGTCATTGCGTCTGAGCTACACCGGTGAATACGGTGACCGGACCGAAAGCCACTCGGCGGGCCTGGACCTGAGGATCCGGTTCTAAAGACGAGAGGCGGATGCTGTCGGTTCCGCGCTGACGTTTTACTCCCGACGCACCGGGGCAGGGCAGGGGATCGTCGGGTGGCGCGTGACCTCCATTCAACCACTGCGGCCGACCGTCGGCGGTGGCTGGTTCACGTGTTTCAGCGCAGACGGCATCGACGATGCGGAGTGGTCGCGCGCCCTTCTTCTCTTTGCCGAGCGAGTTGACAGCGCTGTCTATTTGTCGTCGAAGTGAGCAGGAATGATGAAGGCCAATGCGGTTTTTGCATTCCGCCTGTTCAACCCATCGACGCGGAAAGATCCAGGCCATGAATGCTCCTTCGACGGCCGACAGTCCGCAGGGTGTGGTGTCCGGAGATGTCCGATATCTCCAATGGTTTGTATTTGGCCTTTTCTTCATTTTTGGCGGCATCACAAGCCTTAATGACGTCCTGATACCCAAACTCAAAGAACTGTACGACTTGAACTATTTCGAGGCGATGCTGATCCAGACGGCCTTCTTTGCCGCCTACTTCATCGTCGCCCTGCCCGCCGCTGCGCTGGTTCAGAGAATAGGCTACATGCGAGGTGCCGTGGTCGGTCTGCTGATCATGCTGGTCGGCTGCCTCCTCTTCATCCCTGCGGCACGGTCCGGGCTGTTCCCGACCTTCCTCGGTGCGCTGTTCGTGCTGGCCGCCGGCGTCACGCTCGTGCAGGTCGTCGCCAATCCGCTGATCTCGATGCTGGGCGACCCGCGCTCGTCGCATAGCCGTCTGACCTTTGCGCAGGCGTTCAATTCGCTGGGCACGACGGTGTTTCCCTTCGTCGGCGCAGCCATGATCCTGGGCGCATTGGCGACCGCCGATCCGACGGAAATGGCCGGCCCGGCCCTGATCGCCTACCGCGCAGCGGAATCTGCGGTGATCACCAACGCCTATCTCGGGATTGCTGGTGCCCTGGCGGTCGTGGCTCTGGTGGTCTGGCTCAACCGCGCGCGGCTGGTCGAGGCCCCGGCCGAGCGCACCTCCATCCTGCGGGCGTTCGAATTGCTGAAGCGGCCCCGGTTCGCTTTTGGCGCGCTCTGCATCTTCGTCTATGTCGGCGCCGAAGTGGCGATCGCCAGCCTGATGGTCAACTATCTGATGCAGGCGGACGTCCTGGGTCAGTCGGCCGAGACCGCCGGCAAGCTGCTGATCTTCTACTGGGGAGGGGCCCTGGTCGGTCGCTTCATCGGTGCCGCCGTGCTTCGGGCTGTGCCGGCGTGGAAGGCTCTGGCCTTCGTCGCCGTTTGCGCCATCATCCTGATCGGCCTGTCGGTGGTGACCACCGGGCCGGTCGCCGGCATCGCCTTGCTCGCCGTGGGCCTGTTCAATGCCATCATGTTTCCAGGCATCTTTACCCTGGCGTGCGAAGGCCTGGGCAAACGTGCCGCTGAAGGATCCGGCATCATCTGCATGGCCATTGTCGGCGGTGCAATCGTTCCGCCGCTGGCCGGGATGATCGCCGACGCTTCGACCCTGCGCGTGGCGCTGGCGGCTCCGGTGGCCTGCTATCTGATCATCGCCCTGTTCGGACGATACTGCCGCAAGCCCCTGGTTTGAGGTCCAGACTGGAACCGGCCCCGACATCGATTCTATTCCCGCCCATGTCCGCTTTGCCCTAGTATGGGGCCGGTCGGCGGCGCTAAATTCGATGTTGCCTGGAGAAGAATCACTTTGGCGGCTGTCACGATTTACGATGTCGCGGCCCGGTCCGGCGTGTCGATCAAATCCGTATCGCGTGTGCTGAACGGAGAACCGAACGTCAGTCCGGCGCTGCGCGAGAAGGTGTCCAGGGCGGTCGAGGCCCTCGGTTATCGCCGTAGCTTGTCGGCGCGTAGTCTCGCAGGGGCGACCTCGTCCCTCATCGCGGCGCTGGCAGATGCAGCCCTGACGATCGAGCATTGGCGGAGCGGACGCGGGAACGACTATCTCAGCCGGCTGGAGCTGGGCGCCCTGATGGAATGTCGGAAAGCCGACTATCACCTGATGGTCGAGTTGGTCGATCATGGTGCCGAAACCCTGGACCGGGAACTCATGGCTTTGCTCGCGGCCATCCGCCCGGGCGGAGTGCTTCTGACGCCGCCGAATTCGGACCATGGCACGGTTCTGGACGTGCTTGATCAGGAGGGGGTGAACTATGCCCGCATCGGCGCACGAACACAGCTTGACCGGGGCTTCTGCGTGTCCATGGACGAACGCCAGGCCTCCTTCGACATGACGGCCTACCTCATTTCGCTCGGGCACCGACGTATCGGCTTTATCACCGGACCACCCGCCTATCCCGCAAGCCAGTTGAGGCAGGCGGGCTATCAGGACGCCCTGGCGGCCCACGGCCTGGCATTGGATGAAGCGGCGATCGTGGAGGGTGATTTCACCTTTCCGTCGGGCATGAGGGGCATGACGGCGCTTCTGAACTCGGTGCCCGGGTTGACCGGCGTCTTCGCGAGTAACGACGACATGGCGCTTGGTGCCCTGCAGGCGGCAGCGGCGGCCGGCCTTTCGGTGCCTCAGGATCTGTCGCTGGTGGGTTTCGATGACACGCCGAGCGCCTTGTTCAGCACCCCGACCCTGACCACGATCCGCCAGCCTGTGGCCGAAATGGCGGCGGAAGCCATGCGCGGCCTGATCGGGCTGCTGAAACCCGACAGCGTCAGGCCGGACGGGCCGATGACCGTTCCTTACGAGCTGATCAGGCGACAATCGGCGAGAGCGATATGAAAAGCGCAGCCGCCCTTGACGGTGTCTTTCTTGACAGCGCTGTCAGGACTGGCCTAAGCGAAATTGGGCACCGGTGTCAGGTGATGCGGCGTGTTCGCTATCCGCGTCCCCGGACGGGCTTGGCGATCGCTTCGTAGCCAACCTTAAACCGCGACCGCTTCGGGAGGTGTCTCCTGCCTCCCGATCGACGACCAACTCCGCCGCGACGCACCCACGTCGCAGCGGCCTTTTCCAGAGGATGCTTATGCGCACGGCTGTTTCGATCCTGGTTCTGACGCTGGCGTTGCAGACGTCCGCAGCCGCTCAGTCCGTGCCCGGCGCAACGGTCGTCGAAGCCGCAACCACACATTCTGCCCTGTGGCCCCGTGCGGCGTCGCCTGCTGCCATGACCGACCCGGAAACCGAAGCCTTCATCACCGAACTGATGGGGCGCATGTCCCTGGAGGAGAAGGTCGGCCAACTGATCCAGGCCGATATCTCGAGCATCCAGCCGTCAGACCTGCTGACCTACCCGCTCGGGTCAATCCTGGCGGGCGGCAATTCGGCTCCGGGCGGAAACGACCGGGCACCGGCAGGTGAATGGGTCGCGCTCGCCCGGGCTTTCCGCGAAGCCAATGCGGCGCGCCCGGGCACCATGGTTCCGCTGATCTACGGTATCGATGCGGTCCACGGGCACAACAACATCGTTGGCGCGACCCTGTTTCCCCACAACATCGGCCTCGGTGCTGCCAGAGATCCCGATCTGATCCGTCGCATCGGAGAAGCCACGGCGCTTGAAGTCGCGGTGACCGGGGCGGACTGGACCTTCGGGCCGACGCTGGCTGTCGCGCGCGACGACCGTTGGGGGCGCGCCTATGAAAGCTATGGCGAGGATCCTGAAATCGCGGCCAGCTATGGCGGGGCCATGACGCTGGGCCTTCAGGGACAGCTGATCGCAGGCCAGCCGCTGGCACCCGGTCACATCGCCGGCTCCGCCAAGCATTTCCTGGCGGACGGGGGAACGACCGGCGGCAAGGACCAGGGCGATTTCGAGGGTACCGAGCAGGAGCTGATCGACATCCATCTGGGCGGCTATCCTGCCGCGATCGATGCGGGCGTTCTGTCGATCATGGCCAGCTTCTCGAGCTGGAATGGGGTCAAGCATTCCGGCAACGCCGGCATCCTTACGGACGTGCTGCGCGGTCCGCTGGGCTTCCAGGGATTCGTCGTTTCGGACTGGAACGCCCATGGGCAGGTGCCCGGCTGTTCGAACGAAAGCTGCGCCGCCGCGATCAATGCGGGCATCGACATGCTGATGGCACCCGACAGCTGGCGGCCGCTGTACGCCAATACACTGGCGCAGGTTCGCTCCGGCGAAATCCCCATGTCTCGCGTCGAGGAGGCCGTCCGACGCATCTTGCGCGCCAAGGTCAAGGCCGGACTGTTCGAAACGTCCCGGCCCGTTGAGGGTCACCTCGAGGCTCTGGGCTCGGGCGACCACCGCGCCCTGGCCCGCGAAGCCGTCCGCCGATCCCTGGTGCTGCTGAAGAACAACGGCGGCGTCCTCCCGATTCATGGGAATGGGACGGTGCTCGTCGCGGGGACGGCTGCCGATGACATCGGTCAGGCGGCGGGTGGCTGGACATTGTCCTGGCAAGGCACCGGCAACAGCAATGCCGACTTCCCGAACGGACAGTCGATCTGGGGCGGCATCAATGAAGCGATGTCGAACGCTGGCGGGAGGGCCGTGCTCAGTCCGGATGGTTCTTTTGCCGAGAGGCCCGATGTGGCGGTCGTCGTGTTCGGCGAGACGCCCTATGCGGAGTTCCAGGGCGACGTCGAGACCCTAGATTTCCTGGATGAGACCCCCCTCCAGATCCTGAGGCGCCTGCGAGCCGCGGGGATCCCGACGGTTTCCGTGTTCCTTTCTGGACGGCCGATGTGGACCAACCCGGAAATCAATGCGTCGGACGCCTTTGTGGCGGCGTGGCTTCCTGGATCCGAGGGCGGAGGCATCGCCGACGTCCTGATCGGCGATTCCGCAGGGGCCTCCCGCAATGATTTTACCGGCACCCTGTCCTTTTCCTGGCCAAAGGATGCAAGGGGCGCACCACTGAACCATGGGTCCCCGGCCTACGACCCCCAGTTCGCCTACGGCTACGGCCGCACCTACGCCGATACGACCGAACTCGGACTTCTGTCCGAAGAGAGCGGGGTGGCCATTACGGCGTCCAGCCTCGACCAATACTTTGTCGACGGCCGTGTGGTTTCTCCCTGGTCGCTGGCTCTCGAGGACGAAGGGGGCCAGAGCCGATCCGACCTGACGGCAGAAGCGGCCAGCCCTCGAGGCGGGCTGGTGGTCGAGACGGTCGACGATCTGGCGCAGGAAAGCGGGCTGAGGCTCGCCTTCCAGCCGAACCATGTTTCCAGCGGATTGATCTGGGGTCAGGCCGTGGACCTGACGCGTCAGAGCAATGGCGAACTCGCACTGGCATTCCGTTACCGCGTCGACGCGGCGCCTCAGGGCCAGGTCAGGCTGGCCGTCGGGCAGGGTGGGGTCGATGCGACTTCGGTCTTCTCGGCAGCCCCGCTGGGCGAATGGCGGAGCGTGAAGGTCCGGTTGTCCTGCTTCGCGGCCGCCGGTGCCGACGTTTCTGTCGTCGATCGCCCCTTCCGGCTGTCCAGCAACGATGCCTTTACGGTGTCTGTCTCGGAGGTCCGATTGGCCCCCAACGAGAACGACACGATCTGTCCGGCTGCCGCACCGGCCCTTCAGGACGCCGCGCAGTAGCGCGCGATGAAGGCTTCGTGGGTGGGCATCGCCTCGGCGGTGCGGGCGATGATGTCACGAAGGCCCGACATCTTTCGCAGGACCGCGCCTCGATCGATCGTGTCGACCAAGGGATCCCAGGTCTCGGGCGTTATCCCCTGGCCCAGCATGACGGCGACCCAGCTGGCTTCACTGAACAGTTCGTCCTCGTAGCGGAAAAACCGGCCTGACCGCCGGAAGAGCTCGACCTTGCGCGACAGCGTATCGGGCACCTCCATGGTCCGCACATAGTCCCAGAAGGGTGTGTCGGTCCGTGCCGTGGCCTTGTAGTGCAGAATGATGAAGTCGCGGATCTGTTCGAACTGCGTTTTCGAA
The DNA here is from genome assembly GCF_027271155.1 of Brevundimonas subvibrioides. Taxonomy (NCBI): domain Bacteria; kingdom Pseudomonadati; phylum Pseudomonadota; class Alphaproteobacteria; order Caulobacterales; family Caulobacteraceae; genus Brevundimonas; species Brevundimonas subvibrioides. The sequence goes on along the minus strand of NZ_CP114542.1, from coordinate 2,666,552 downwards.
AGCCGGTTGAACTCGTCGATCATCACCGGGTCGAACGACCGGTCTGGAAACAGCGCCAGCAGCTTTGAGATGCCTGACTGGATCAGGTGAATACTGGTCGACTCCAGAGGTTCCAGAAACCCTGAAGACAACCCCAGCGCCACGCAGTTTTTCACCCACTGCTGCTTGCGGCGGCCGGTGACAAAGCGGAGTGGGCGAGGATCACCAAGAGCCTCGCCGTCCAGACCGCCGAGGAGCGCCGAGGCGGCGTCGTCATCGGAGATGTATCCGCTCGAATAGACATAGCCGTTGCCTGTCCGGTGCTGGAGCGGAATGCGCCAGCGCCAACCGGCCCTGTCGGCCGTCGAGCGCGTATAGGGCGTCAAGGCCCCCGCTTTTGCGCTGGGGACGGCCAGGGCCCGGTCGCACGGAAGCCAGTGGGACCAGTCTTCGTAGCCAGCTTTCAGCGCCTGCTCGATGATGAGGCCGCGGAACCCCGAACAGTCCACGAAGAGGTCAGCCGCCAGACACCGGCCGTCCGTCAGCGTCACGGATTCCACAAACCCGTCTTCGGGTCGCAGGGCCACGTCTGCAATCCGACCCTCGACGCGCGTCACGCCATGTCCTTCGGCGATCCGCCGCAGATAGGCGGCGTACAGTCCGGCATCGAAATGATAGGCGTGCTTGAGGCTGGAGAGGACCGTTTGGGGGTCCGCGCTTGGCCGGGCCATCCGGTTGCGCCGGGCCGCGGCGATGCAAAGGCTGTAGTCACCCAGCGGCTCGGGCCGACCCATCGCCCGGGCCATCAGCCAGAACTGGTGGAATTTGATCCCCTCCATGTCGACGCCGAAGGAGCCGAAGGGATGGATATAGCGATCGCCGCGCTGCCCCCAGTCGACGAACTCGATTCCGAGTTTGAAGCTGCCTTGGGTCTGCCTTAGGAAATCGGCCTCATCGATGCCCAGCAGGGCATTGAAGCTGGCGAGGGGAGGGATCGTGGCTTCCCCCACGCCCACGGTCCCGATGTCCTCCGATTCGACCAGGGTGACCCGGGTCACCCCGTTTTGCCCTAATCGCGCCAGGGCCGCCGCCGCCATCCAGCCGGCGGTGCCGCCACCGACGATGAGCACGCTCCGGATCGCGTTGTCAGGTCTGGACGTCATCAGAACTCCAAGGAAGCACGCAACGCGGCCGTCAGGACCCGGGCCGGGCGCTTATTGACCAAATATCGACAGCGTGATAGATTTCGAAATGACAGCGCTGTCAAGCTGTCCAATAAACGCGTTCCTCAGGGGGGAATTTCTTGACCGACACCCGATTTTTGGGGCTCCGCCCCCGTGTAAGCCACCTGCTGTGCGGTGTATCCGCCCTGACGTTCGGGATGGCGCTGGGGGCCATGCCGGTCCAGGCGCAGGCGCAGGATCAGACCTCAACCGACGATGACGCCACCCAGGTCGAGGAAGTCGTCGTTACGGGCATCCGGGCCAGCCTTCGTAACGCCCAGGCGATCAAACAGTCGTCGGACGTGTTCGTGGACGCCATCACGGCTGAGGACATTGGCGCGCTGCCGGACCGATCGGTGACCGAGGCGCTGCAGCGCGTCCCCGGCGTCTCGATCAGCCGCTTCGCGGGCGCAAACGATCCCGATCACTTCTCCGTCGAAGGGTCGGGCGTCATTGTCCGTGGTCTGACCTTCGTCCGGTCCGAGCTCAACGGCCGAGATACCTTCTCCGCCAACAACGGCCGCGATCTGTCGTTCGCCGACGTCCCGCCCGAGCTTCTCGGCAGCGTCGAAGTGTTCAAGAACATTTCGGCCGACATGATCGAAGGCGGTATCGCCGGCACGGTCAATCTCAACACACGCAAGCCCTTTGACAGCGACGGGGCCGTGTTTGCGGGCTCCATCGAAGGCAACTATGGCGATCTCGCGCAAGAGCTGACGCCGACCTATTCCGCCCTGGTCAGCAACCGCTGGGACACGGCCGCCGGCGAGTTCGGTCTGCTGCTCAGCGGGGTCCATTCCCAGCTTCAATCACGCTCGGACGGGCTGCAATCCCTGAACTACAGGCTGAGCACGGGCGCGGGCGGGCGTCAGCTCTGGACGCCTTCGGGCCTGGCCTTCCGGTCGCAAGAGTTCGACCGGCGTCGCGATGGCATCGCCGCGGCCGCACAGTGGCGCTCCAACGACGGGACGATGGAAGCCACACTCCAGTATCTGCGCTCGGATTCGACACAGGCCTGGACGGAAAACGCCGTCGAGTCGATCGTGGATGACACCGGCAATCGTGTGGCCGTGCCAGGCACCAGCTTCGGCTACGACGACAGCGGGATCTTCACCAACGGCGTGATCACCTCGAGCGCGGGATGGCGCTCGGCCGACTCGTCGGTGCCCCTGGACGGCATCCAGCACAGCTACATCAAGCGCGGAGTGGAGCAGGAGTACGTCACGAGCGACTACGGCTTCAACTTCCGCTGGGCGCCGTCGGAACGCCTGCGCCTGAACTTCGATGCCCAGTATGTTGAATCGACGGTGCAGAACACCGACTTCCAGATCGCAAACTCCTTCTTCGCGATTGACGAGATCGACCTGCGCGGGGACTCACCGACCCTGACCTTGCGGCCGCCAAGCGGCAGCGGCGACATCAACGCCTTCCTTGCGAACCCGGCCAACTACTACTGGCGCAACGCAATGGATCACAAGGAGGACAGCGACGGCTCCGAGTATGCCTTGCGGGCCGACGCGGAATACGACCTGGATGCGGGCTGGCTGGACTCGGTCAAGGTGGGTGCCCGCTACGCCGAGCGCGAACAGACCACCCGAAACTCGGTCTATAACTGGGGCGTCCTGTCTGAAGTCTGGAACGGCTCGACCGGGCCTGTCTGGCTGGATCAGGGCAATGTCGCGACCTCGCGCCTGACGAGCGGTACCAGCGCTGTCGCGGCTTTCGACTTCTCGGGTCTTGGTGTGCCGCTGACCGCACTCGGGTATCGCGGCAATCCGGCAGCCGATTATGCTACAGCCGTTGACTTCGCGCGGAGCATCAACCGGATCTGGGGCGGCGGCGGTTGGGTTCCCCTGTCTGCGCGTGGGAACGTCGTGCCCGGGACGGACTACACGGCCGGTGAGATCAACAACACGAACGAGGCGACCACTGCCGCGTACGCGCTGATCAAGTTCAGCAATGACGCAGATCCCGTCTGGGGTGAGAGCGTGTCGATCAGCGGCAACATCGGTGTCCGCTATGTCGAGACCGAAATCTCGGCCGAGGGCGGTCTGAGCTTTCCCACCACCTCCCAGGTCTTCAACGGTAACTGCGGGGCAGTGGTCCCGCCGGGTGGAACGATCCCCGCGTTCTGCCGCCTCTCGGTCACAGAACGGGCTCGCGCCCTCGCGTTCGCGACCGGCACGTCGGTCGCCAATACGGCCGTCCACACCTATGACAACTGGCTTCCGAGTGCGAACGTCAAGATCGGCCTGACGCCGCAACTGCTGATCCGTGCCGGTTACACCGAGGCCATTCGTCGATCGGACCTCGGTCTGACGCGTAACCAGCTGCAGATCGCCCCGCGCGTCGTCGACAACACCTTCCTCGGGTTCGAGGCCCAGGCGGGCAACACCTTCCTGATGCCGATCAAGTCGCGGCAGTTCGATCTGTCGCTCGAGTACTATTTTGCCCCGACGGGGTCGCTGACCGTATCTCTGTTCAAGAAGACCCTGTCGGACGCGATCACGAACGGCTTTTACGATCGCACGCTCACAAACGGCGGCTCGACCTATCCCGTCTATGTTCGGGGGCCGACCAACAGCACCGAGGATGGCGATATCCAGGGCGTGGAGTTCGCATACCAGCAGTTCTACGACTTCCTTCCGGGCTGGCTGTCGGGCTTCGGCATCCAGGCCAACTACACCTATATCGACAGCTCTGGCGTGCCCCAGGAGAACCTGTCGGCCGACAAGGCCAATCCGGGCGGGAATGAGCCGGTCATCGACACCAGCCTTCTGCCGCTGGAGTCGCTGTCGGAGCACAACGCCAACTTCGCTGCGATCTACGAAAATGACGTCATTTCGCTGCGGCTGGCCTACAGCTGGCGGTCGAAATATCTGCTGACCACCCGTGACGAGATCGTGCCCTTCGCTCCGATCTTCTCGGACGATACCGGGCAACTGGACGGGTCGGCGTTCTACACCGTGAACGAGCAGATCAAGGTCGGTGTCCAGGCGGTCAATCTGCTCGACGAGCAGACACGGACCTTCCAGGTTCTGAACGACAGCCTGCTGCTGGCCCCGCGGTCGTGGTTCAAGAACGATCGACGCTTCTCCTTCGTGGTTCGCGCGACCTTCTAGGCCGCGTTAGCGCCCAAAAAAGAGCGCGCCGTCCCGGGTCCGGGGCGGCGCGTTTTTTGTTAGATCTGCAGGGGGGGCTGGAGCCTGATTCACGCTTTCGGCTGGACCCATGTCGTGGGTCCAGCTCAAGCGGTCCGGCCCTAGGGCCGATCGAGGTAGGTCGTGACCCAGACCAGGGGCGCGTTCCAGTTGATCGCGACCTCGTTCTGGCTGAAGGCCCGGACATCGTCGCGCCAGCAGGTCTGGGGCGTGCAGGTGCCGCGCATGGTCTCAGCCACCGGATCGCTCATGTTCTGGTTGTTCGGTCCTCCAGACAGGACCCCCGCAGGCGGTGCCGGATAGGCGGGATCCAGCGAATGCGCCCAGTACCGGTGATGCGGGTTGCGCATGGGGCGGGCCCCATAGCCCGTGACATAGGACTGATCCAGCGGGTTGCGGCCCAGGACATAGTCGAGCGCGGCGACAACGCCGTCCGCGAACCCCTGTTCTCCCGTCAGATCGTGAGCCACGCCCAGGATGATCGCGCGGTTCAGCAGATCGGCATTGGAGCCCCAGTTGTAGCCGGGTCCGGCGAACGGCAGGCCGTAGCCCTGGGTCGAGCCCTCGTCCAGATAGACGCGGGCGCGATCGATCAGTCGCCTCCGGACCTCGGCCTGATCGGAGCTCGACAGGCGACCGGGAGCCGTCGCCAGGGTGATCGCGCCCAGGGCACTGACCGAATTCCAGCTGATGTCGGCACCCTGATAGCCCCCCGACCCGGCAGCGGCCGTTGTGCCAGGCTCAATCCCGAGGAAGGCGAGGTACCGGGGGTCGCCTGTCGTGGCGTACATCTCGGCCGCGGCCCAGTAGAATTCGTCGGTCAGATTGTCGTCGCCATAGTCTCCGCCGCCGTCGAACGATCCCACGGCATAGAGGTCGGGGTGACGCTGCGCGGCAGCAAAGCCTCGCTCGGCTGCGGTCAAGCAGGTCCGGGCGAACCCGGCATCGATGTCGCGCCAGAGTCGCGCGCACTGGGCCGCCACCGCCACCAGGTTCAGTGTCGCCGCCGTATTGGGCCCGTAGAGGTATCGGGTCTCCGGGTCGTCCGCCGGTGCGGTCGGAAGCGGCGTCCAGCGCGCGTCATGGACCTTGTGATGCACCAGTCCGCCGGCGTCGATGCGGGTGAAGGTCAGAGGCTGGTCCCGCGCGAAGCGCCCGACCGGCACATTGGCATGCTCCCCGTCAGGGACCTGCATCTTCAACAGGAACTCGAGCTCCCAGCGCGCCTCGTCCAGAAGGTCGTCGACGCCATTGCCGGCCTCCGGGATGTCGGCGGTGCCATCGGGGAAGGCGGGAACGATGTTCCTGACTTTCGCCCGCTCGTAGACGTTCAGCAGCGTCCAGACCGCGATGCCCCCGTTGACGACATATTTGCCCTGGTCGCCCGCGTCGTACCAGCCGGCCGAGACATCGAGGGTGTAGGCACAGCCCGGCCAGACGTTGCCGCGCACATCCGCGCCGGCGAAGCAGGTTGCGCGGTCCGGCGCGTGACCCGCGGGTCGGGCCAGGTCGGCACGCTGGACGTGCTCCGCCGCGATCGGAATGCCGCTGCGGTTCTGGTAGAAGAACGCCAGGGCGTCCCGGCCGAGCGCTCCAAACGGACGATCCGCGATGGTGAAGGGCCGACTGAGGCGTTGCCCGACCTGAAGACGATAACCCGTTCCTGCGATCTGCAGCGCGCCGAAATCCACTTCGTGGACGCTCACCCCCGACGTCGTATCGAAGCCGCGCGGCCGGGTCTCTCCCTGTGTGATCACTGTACCGATTGTATCGACCACTCGCCAGGGCAGAGGGCTCTCACTGGTGTCCACGACGGTGGCGCGTTTCGGACCCTGAGTCAGGAAACCGACCTGGTTCATCTGGATGGGATCGGTCGCGCGGTCCTGCGCGGACGCAGCACCCGCCAGGGTCACCGTGAAGGCAACGGCGGTTGTCAGGAGGCGGTGGCGAAGGCTCATCTCTCAGGGTCTCCGAACTGGGTCAGGGGATTGAAAGCCGAAAGTCGGCGAGGCGGCGACCGGCCTCCCGGCGGCGAATGATCGTCCCGGTGGGGTCCGCGTCGCAGGTAAAGGCCCAAACGACGCCAAACCCGAAGGCGACGAGCGATGGCCGGGCCGCATGATGTCTGCCTTGTGCGCCATCTCACCTCCGACCCCACGCTAGAACCGAAACATTCCCGGGGCGAGTCAAATTGACAGCCCTGTCATTCCCTGGCTCAGGACCTGGCCATCGACCCGATGATGAAGCGACGCATGATGGACGCCGTCGTGGGGGAGAGCGGGCCAAGAATGCCTCGGGCGGGCTCCGGAATATGCGAGAGGTCCCGGGCCTCTGCATCAAAGACATAGTGGTCGAAAATCGATCTCCACGCCGACCGCTGGGCATCGGGCAGGTCTCGGATCGACAGGAGGGCATGCACGAGGCATTCGAACGGCGATCCGGCCTCAGGCCTGGAGGAGCGCCACCAGTAGTTTACCAGCACATTGAGGGAGGCGTGCGAGCGTACGTGGTGCCACCAGAGTGGCGGGATGTAGAGGGCATCGCCTGGCTCGAGCGTCGCCGAGGCCGAGGCTGCCAAGGCGTCGGCAAACTTCGGGAAACGAGCGAGGTCGGGTGCGTCGAGCGGTGCCAGGCTGACGGGCTGGCCGGCCAGCGTGTGCTCAAGAGGGCCGACATAGAGGTTGGTGGTCTGCTCGGGCGGGAATAGGGTGAAGGTTCGGGTGCCGGCGATAATGCAGGCGATGTTGTCGGACAGGTCATAATGCGTCTGCACCGCCACGGCATTTCCCAGCCAGAGACGGGGAACTGCGGCCTCACAGGCCGGTGGGGGTGGATTTTCAACGGAGAAGGCCGGCAAGCTGTCGCCCATGGGGGCTGCGCCCATGTACAGCGCCGGCGGGTCGGCCAGATCCGCGATGCGGCTCAGATCCCGCAGCAGCCCGGTGACCGTCGCCCTCTGTTTGGTAAAGTTGAACCCTTTCAGGTCGTCGGCGTAGAAAAAGGTGCCTCCCGCACCGGGAGGGGCGACAAAGACTTCCGCGTCTGTCCCCCGGTCGAGCTGCGACAGATAGGCCGCGATCCCGTCGTCGCCCCGGCCAGCCGCCACCACGGCCGGCCAATCTCGAACAAGCCCCCGAAAGACGACCGGTCGTCCCGCCTCGACGTCGCCAAGGGTCAGAGATTGTCCCGATGGGCGTTCTTCAATCGCGGCCGTCATGTGCGTCGCCTAGCACCTTGACAGCGCTGTCCACAATGGCGTGATAGGCCATGCGCGGCGGCAGAACTGCGTACGGGTAAGGGGAGCGCGGGTCATGGACGGCGCATATGCGGTAGGCTGCGGCGCATGAGAGATGCAGCCGTTCCCGCGCCCGTTCGCCCCGCCTTCGTCATGGGATATACGTTGGCCCAGATCGGGGCCTATGTGGCGTTCGTCCCCCTGCTCAACATCGTCCTGCCGATCCAGGCAGACACCCTTTCGCCTGGCAACGGCTCCCTCGTCCTCAGCCAGGTCGCGATCCTGGGCGCGCTGGCAGCCGGAGCCACGAACTTCATCGCCGGCACCGTCAGCGACCGGGCCGAGGGGCCCCTGCGCGGGCGTCGGCCCTGGATCGTCGGCGGAGCCCTGGCCACCTCGGCTGCCTGTCTGGCCATCGTGGCTGTGCCGACCAGCGGTGCCCTGGTCCTCGCCGTCGTGCTGTTTCAGATCGCATTGAACATCATGTTCGGGCCCCTGAATGCCGTACTGGCCGATCGGGTGCCGGACGTGCAGAAAGGGATGGTCTCGGCGATGATCGGACTGGGCTTTCCCGTCGCCACCCTGTTCGCGGCCCTGGTCATCGCCGTCCTTCTCAGGGATCAGACGTTGCGCATGCTGGTTGTGGCGGCGACCGTGATCACCCTGGTGGTCCCGTTCGGCCTCGGCCTTAAAGAGCCGACGCGCCAGGCCGCGCCGTTGGGCTTACGGCGTCTGTCCTTTTACGCCCTGCGGGATCGAGATTTCCTGATGGCCTTTGTGTCGCGATTGCTGGTCCAGGTCGCCATCACCCTGAACGTGCTCTATCTGCTGTTTTTCCTGCAGCAGGAAACCGATATCGGCCGGCGATTTCCGGACCTGCGCGCAGAGGCCATTCTTGGCTGGCTGATGGCCGCGGCGACCATGGCGTCCCTGGTGGTGGGCTTCGCCGGAGGCTTCCTTTCCGACCGGTTTCGCCGGCGCAAGGCCTTCGTCGCGTCCGGCGCGCTCATGATGGGGGGAGGGGCCCTGTTGCTCATCGCGATGCCCCAATGGCCCGGACCGCTGGTCGCCCAGCTGCTGTTCGGGGCCGGGCTGGGTCTCTATTCCACGGTCGACGTCGCCCTCGTGGCCGAGGTCCTGCCGAGCCGCGAGAACGCAGGGCGCGATCTCGGAATCATGAACCTGGCGATCACCCTTCCACAGTTTGCGGCCCCCCTGCTGGGCATGCTCCTCATTTCCATGGCGGCCCAGGCCATGACGTGGATCTTCGCATCGGCCGCCGTATTCGCGCTCGCCGGTGCTCTGGCGGTTGCCCGTATCTCCAAGGTGATGTGATCATGGCTGACCAGACCGACATCCGCATCCGGGACGTGGTGATCGTGGGGGGCGGGACGGCCGGCTGGATGACGGCGGCTGCGATCGCCCGCCTGGTCAAGCGGCCCGACATGCGCGTGCGCCTCGTCGAGTCCGCAGACATCGGTACGGTCGGCGTGGGGGAATCGACCCTGCCGCACATCAGGGCCTTCAACGAACGACTGGGCATCGACGAAGCCGAGTTCATGAAGGCGACCTGCGCCACCTTCAAGCTCGGCATCCAGTTCAACGACTGGGCCTGCCTGGGCGACAGCTACATCCATCCGTTCGGCGACTATGGTGCCCCCGGGGGTGAAGCCCCGTTTCACCACTACTGGCTGAAGGCCAGTCGCAACCATCCGGTCGGGCCGATCGATGACTACTCGGTTCCGATCGTGGCCGCGCGGGAAGGCCGCTTTGCGCCGCCCGCCGACGATCCGCGATCGCTCGCGTCCACCTATGGCTATGCGTACCAGCTGGATGCCGGTCTCTACGCGTCCTACCTTCGGACCCTCTCCGAAAACGGTGGCGTCGAACGCGTGGAAGGCCGCATCGTCGAGGTAACGCGCAACCCAGAGAACGGCCTGCTGGCCTCGGTGACGCTCGAGGGGGGCGAGGTCGTGACCGGCGATCTGTTCATCGACTGCTCCGGCTTCCGCGGTCTGTTGATCGAACAGGCGCTGCAGGCGGGATACCGGGACTGGTCGCACTGGCTGCCCTGCGACCGCGCGGTGGCCATTCCGTGTGCCAGCGTCGGGCCCACCGTGCCCTATACCCGCGCGACGGCGCTGGAGGCCGGGTGGCAGTTCCGCATTCCGCTCCAGCACAGGGTTGGCAACGGCTACGTCTATTGCAGCGCCTTCATTGACCAGGACGCCGCGACCCGACGACTCCTGGGCCGCCTCGAAGGCGTACCGCTGAAAGAGCCCAACCATCTTCGTTTCACGGCCGGCCAGCGTCGCAAGACCTGGATCGGCAATTGCGTGGCAGTCGGACTGTCCGGAGGGTTCATCGAACCTCTGGAATCGACCAGCATCTATCTGATCCAGGCGGCGATCACCAGGCTGATCGAGCTGTGGCCCGACCGGCAGTTCGACCGCATCGCGACCGACGCTTTCAACCGTCAGATGGACCTGGAGACAGAGCGGGTCCGCGACTTCATCATCCTCCATTACCATGCGACGGAGCGCTCCGATTCAGAGCTCTGGAACCATGTGCGGACCATGGACGTCCCTGACAGCCTGGCCTCGAAGATTGCGCTGTTCCGCGCCCGTGGCGTTGTCGACGAATACCGGGAGGGACTCTTTCTCCACCCCAGCTGGGTCGCCGTCTATCTGGGCCAGCGCGTGATACCCGAGCGCTACCATCCCCTGGTGGACAATCGTGACGAGGCACAGCTTCTGGCCGGCCTGCAACGGCTGCGGGACGCGGTTCGGACCTCGGCCCGTCGGCTGCCGACCCAGGACGACTACATCGGCCGATATTGTCCTTCAGAGGTTGCGGCATGAAGTCTGACGCACGACCCAACCGCATCCGCAGCGTCGTCATCGTGGGCGGGGGCACGGCCGGCTGGATGGCCGCCTCCGCTCTCGTCAAGGTGCTGGGGGCTCAATACGCCGACATCACGCTGATCGAATCCGACGAGATCGGAATCGTGGGCGTCGGGGAGGCCACCATCCCGCAGATCCGCCTGTTCAACGACCTTCTCGGGCTCAACGAGGATGCCTTCATCAAGGCGACCAAGGGCACCTACAAGCTCGGCATCCAGTTCGTGGACTGGGGTCGCCTCGGCGATCGCTACATCCATCCTTTCGGACGCTACGGCATCGACATGGAAGGCGTCTCGTTCCACGCCTTTTACCTGAAGGGCCTGCAACTGGGGGAAACGACCCCTCTGTCCGCCTATTCGCTGGAGGCTTCCGCAGCCGCGGCCGGTCGTTTCATGCGGTCGATCAATGCCGGCAAGTCGCCCCTGTCGAACATCCATCACGCCTACCATTTCGACGCCGGTCTGTATTCGGGGTTTCTGCGGACCTTCGCGACCGGCCGTGGAGTCGTTCGACGCGAGGGCAAGATCGTCGACGTCGCCCTGCGCGCGGACGACGGCTTCGTAGAGAGCGTGACGCTTGAGGACGGCTCCAGCATCGCGGCCGACCTGTTCATCGACTGCTCCGGTTTCCGGGGGCTTCTGATCGAAGGCGCGCTTCAGACCGGTTACGAGGACTGGTCGAACTGGTTGCCCTGCAACCGGGCCCTGGCCGTGCCCTGCGAAAGCGCAGGACCGCCCACGCCCTTCACCCGTTCGACGGCACGATCGGCCGGCTGGCAGTGGCGCATCCCGCTGCAGCACCGGATCGGCAACGGCTACGTCTACTGCAGCGATCACATCACCGACGCCGCCGCCGCCGACACCCTGTTGGCCAATCTGGACGGGAAGCCACTGGCCGATCCGCGGCCACTCCGCTTCGTCACGGGCCGCCGCCGCAAGTTCTGGAACCGGAACGTCGTGGCGCTCGGCCTCGCATCCGGCTTCATGGAACCGCTGGAATCGACGAGCATCCACCTCGTCCAGAGCGGGATCGCCAAACTGCTCGCCATGTTTCCGGACCGATCCTTCGACCCCGTCGAGATCGACCGCTACAACCGCGTCGTGGGCGAGGAATATGTCCGCATCCGCGACTTCATCGTCCTGCACTACAACGCCACGAGCCGCGACGATTCCGACTTCTGGAATCGCGTCCGGACCATGGAGATTCCCGACGGTCTCCGCGAAAAGTACGAGATCTTCCGCAATCGCGGCCGCATCTTTCGCGAGAACGACGAACTGTTCAGCGACACCAGCTGGTTTTCGGTGATGACCGGCCAGAATCTCTGGCCTCGCAGCTACGATCCGGTCGCCGACGTGCTGGACGACGAGGAAACCCTGAAACGCCTGCAGAATGTGCGCGAGGTGATCGGTACCTGCCTCGGTCAGATGCCCACGCATGAGGCCTTCCTCGACAATCCGCTGCGGGCCGCGTGAGCGACCTTCCACCGAAGTGGCGAGCAGGCCTGATGGACGACATTGATGCCGGGAGAGCCCCCAGGGGGCTGGCGGTCGGTTTCGAACGACCGCCTGGGGGCGGGATGATCAGGATGCGGGGCCTCATCGCACGCCGGACCCTGTTGAGCGGGTGCGCCGGACTGTGCCTGTCGAGAGGAGCGAGGGCGGCCATGCCGGAGATCGAGACTGTGCCCTTCGGTGCCACGCGCGACGGTCAGCCCGTGGACCTCATCACCCTCCGGCATCCTGGCGGCCTCTCCGCCCGGGTGACGCCCCTCGGCGCCGCGCTGGTGTCGCTGACGGCACCGGATCGACATGGGCTGATGAAAGACATCGTTCTGGGCCTGGACAGCGCCCGGGACTACGAGGCCAATGACGCGAGCATGGGGGCGACCGTCGGCCGCTATGCCAACCGGATCGCAGGTGGCCGCTTCGCGCTCGATGGCCAGACCTTCCAGCTGCCCACCGACGAATCCGGCAATACCCTCCACGGGGGCCCCAGAGGGTTCGCCAAGGCGATCTGGGCGAGCGAGGCCGTGGCGGACCGCCAGGCCATCCGGTTCCGCCATGTCAGCCCGGCGGGAGACCAGGGCTTCCCCGGACGCCTCGAGACGACGGTCGTCTACAGACTGCTCGAGGACAGGCTTGTCATCGAATACGAGGCGCGCACCGATGCCCCCACGGTCATCAATCTGACCAACCACAGCTACTTCAACCTGAGTGGAGACCTGGCAAGCCAGGTCCTGGACCATCGACTGACGGTGGATGCCGACGACTACACGGTCCCGGGACCTGGGCTCATTCCAACCGGTGAAGTCCGGCCTGTGGAGGGGTCGCCGCTCGACTTCCGGGCTGGAAAGCCGGTTGGCCAGGACATCGCCTCGTCGGATCCCCTGATCGTTCTGGGAGCAGGCTTCGACCATAATCTGATCATCCGCGGGTCACCCGGCATCCACAGGCGCGCGGCCCGACTCGAGCACCCTGCCAGCGGCCGGTTCCTGGAGGTCTGGTCGACCGAGCCGGCCCTGCAGGTCTACACGGCCAACTGGCTCGACAATCTGAGTGGCAAGGGTCGGGATTACAGGCCGCGTACGGCCATTTGCCTGGAGCCCCAGCATTACCCCGACAGTCCGAACCGACCGGCATTTCCCTCCACCCGACTGAACCCCGGAGACCGCTTCACCTCCCTGACCGAGTTTCGACTGGGGGTGATCGGATGAGGCCGGAGTGGTCGATCGGGGTATCGGCGGTCTATGATCGCGTCGTCGCGCGTCGGCATTTCGGCCAGCTGCCCGCTGGGCACCGGAGACCATCCATCGCGCGCCCACCGGCTTCTCGTTTCTACAAGCGACGTTGAGATAAGACCATGCATGCCATGACGACGACCGAGATCTTCCTGATCGCATTGCTGCTGATCTTCACAGCGCCCTATCTGATCTGGAGGGGGCTACGCACGGACTACTATGCCCCCCTGGTCGTCGTGCAGATCGTGTGCGGCATCCTGCTGGGTCCCGGCGTGCTGGGGGCAGTGTTTCCCTCCTACTACAGCTTTGTGTTCAATCAGCAGGTGATCGGGGCCCTGAACGGCATCGCCTGGTGGGCGGTGATGATCTTCGTCTGGATCGCCGGGCTGGAACTGGATCTGAAACAGGCCTGGGCCCGTCGCTCCGAGACGGGCGTGACGGCCGGCCTGGCCCTTGCGGTTCCCCTGGCCTTCGGTGCGATCGTGGCGGTCGGCATGCTTCAGTTCCCGGGTTGGGCGGGACCCGAGGGCGAACCCTGGCAGGTGGTTATGGGCATCGGCATGGCCTGCGCCGTGACGGCCCTGCCGATTCTCGTGCTGTTCCTGGAAAAGCTCGACGTCCTGCGCCAGCCCCTCGGCCAGCGAGTGCTGCGCTATGCCAGTCTGGACGACATCGCCATCTGGGGGGTTCTCGCCCTGATCCTGCTGGACTGGGAGCGGGTCGGACGCCAGGCCGGGTTTCTGGTGGGATTCACTGTCGCCACATGGGCCGTTCGCGCGCTGATGCAGCGCCTGCAGGAACGGGATCGCTGGTACGTCGCCTTGATCTGGCTGGCGGGATCCGGGTTGGCGGCCGACTGGGCGGGCCTGCATTTCATGGTCGGAGCCTTCCTGTCGGGTGCCGTGCTGGAGGGGAACTGGTTCGACCGCAAGAAGATGGACCTGTTCCGCGACCATGTGCTGCTCGCGATCATGCCGGTCTTCTTCCTGTCGACCGGCCTTCGGACCCAATGGGACGTCGGGGGCGTGGCCGTGTTCGCCGCCGCTGCCACGTTGCTGGTCGCCTCGGTGGCGGGCAAGCTGGCGGGCGTCGGTCTCGCGGGTCGCATTCTGAAGTGGGAGAAGGGAGAGGCGTCGATTATCGGCTGGCTGCTCCAGACCAAGGCGCTGATCATGATCATCTTCGCCAACATCCTGCTGGACCGGCAGATCATCACCAGCGAGACCTTCACCGCCCTGCTGCTGATGGCGGTCGGCTCTACCATGCTGACGATCCCGATGGTGACGCCGCGGTTGAAGAAGCTGATCGGCCTTTCCGCCAAGGCCGGCTAGCGAAGCCAAACCCCGGCGCGTGTCGCGATCAGGCTCGCGGCGTCCTGTCCGGGCTTGCCCGGCAGGATCCAAGGTCAGGCAACGGCGGCTGGCTGAACACGGTGAGGGCAGTGGCTATTCAGCCCGCGACATAAACCGACGGTGCTGCTCCAAGGGGTATTTACATTTACTGAGCACTTAGTTATGTTATCGACCATGGCTCAGAAGCAATCATCTCAAGGTCGAGGGCGGCCCGCCGATCCGGAGGCGCGCGCGGCGCGGCGCCTTCAGATTCTGCAGGCGGCGCACCGGTGTTTCGTTCGCAAGGGCTTCCACGCCACCACCACGGCGGAAATCAGCTCGGAAGCCGGAATCAGCATCGCCGGTCTGTATCAATACTTCCCGAGCAAGGAGGATTTGATCCTGGAACTCGTCGAGCAGGATCTCGCCTTCAATGCGGCGCTGATTGATCGACTGCTCGAAGGCGATGACTTCATGGCGGCGGCCGAAACCCTGCTGAACACGATCGTAAACGACCCTCAGGTCGAGGCGTTGGCCCGGGTGCGGCTGGAAATTCTCGCCGAGGCCAGTCGTTCGTCTGCAGTCGCGGACCGTCTGTCCTTCTCCGAGCAACATCTGCAGGCTGCCATGGTTCGTGCGATCCTCGTGGCGCAGTCTCGCCGCCAGATCGACCCGCAGATCGACGCCGATGAACTCGCAACGGCCGTCTGCTGCCTCTGCGACGGCATATTCGGCCGCCTCTGCCTGCCTGCCGCCGTCCGTGGATCGTTCGTCGACGCCACGATGAAACTCTTGCGTCGCGCGACGGCGCCGAAGCCCTAGCCGTCCAATCTTCGGAGGAACAAATCCAATGCAAACCACGTCCCGCTGTGACAATTTTATGAGTAAGTCATCAGTCGTAAAACCATCCGCCACGGCGGTGAGCGCTGCATGGATCGCGCTCTCCGCCCTTTCGCTGTCAGCCTGCGCAGAGCCGTCGCCGCCGACTGACGCACCCAGAACCGTTCTGGCGGCACCGGCGATGGCCGCTGGCGAGGGGCAGGCGCTGGTCGTAGGCACGGTTCGGTCTCTTGGCGCGCATGAGGTGGCCGTAGAGACCGGCGGACGGATCGTTCGCCTCTACGCCGATGTGGGCGACCGTGTGCACGCCGGCCAGGTCCTGGCCGAACTGGATGCGGAGCCGATGCGGCTGCAGGTCGCTCAGGTCCAGGCCGAACTCAGGGCCGCCCAGACTGCGCTGGAAGGCGCGAGACGGGAAGCAGGGCGACTGGAAGGCCTCGTCGCGGCCGGAGCGGCTTCCCGGCAGGATCTGGACAGTGCGCGCACGACCGCGCAGCAGGCGGAAAGCCGGGTTGACGCCATCTCCGCCCAATCGGCAGAAGCGACACGCATCCTCGGCAAGACCGCTGTCCGTGCGCCGGCCGACGGCGTGATCACGGCCCGTCAGGGCGAGTTGTCGTCCGTCCTGACCGCCGGTGCCGCCCTGTTTTCGTTGGATGCAGGTGGAGCGCGCGAGATCGTCGCGTCGGTTCCCGGCACCCTGGTGGATCAGATGACGCCTGGCCAAAGCGTCTCGTTCCGCTTTGGCGGTGCCGAGGGCGTCGCGCGGCTGGTGGGTGTCTCGTCCCGCGCCGCCGGCGTCGACGCCCGATCGTCGCGCTTCCTCATTGTGTCGGGTGCGGCGCCCCAGGGGGCGGCCGTGGAGCTTCGGCTGGCAGGACGTGATGCTCAGGCCGGAGATGTGACCGTGCCATTGTCGGCCCTGTTGGCCGATCGCGCCGGCGGGCGTCGCGTCCTGCTTCTGGACAACCAGGGTCGGGCCTCGGCGACTCCGGTCGCCCTGATCGATGTCTCTTCCCGGGGCGCACGTGTCCGCGGCCGGATCGTTGCCGGCCAGTCCGTCGTCGCGGCGGGCGGCGAACTGGTCAAACCCGGACAGAAGCTTCGTCCGCTTCCCTACACCTCCTGATCTGCGGCTCGTGACATGTCCCTGACCCAAATCGCCGTGAAGCGCTCGCGCTTTACCCTCATCGCCGCCCTGGCGCTGTTTCTCGCCGGACTTGCCGCCCTTTTCGGTTTTCCGGCGACGGAGGAGCCGACGGTTCCCTTCCGCGCCGCCACGGTGGAAGCCTATCTGCCGGGCGCGACGCCGCAAAGAATGGAAAGCCTCATCGCCAGGCCGCTCGAGGAACGCATTCGCACCGTTGCGGAGGTCAAGAAGATCGAGACGACGGTTCGGCCGGGCGCCCTCTTCATGACGGTCACGCTCCACGCCGCGACGCCTCCAGATCGCGTCGACGCTGTCTGGCAGAAGTTGAGAGCACGGGCTGGTGAGGCCGCCGGGCAGTTTCCACAGGGCACGGTCGGGCCCGTCATCAACGACTCCTGGGGGCGTGTATCCGTTCTGACGCTGGCCCTGAGCGGTGAACAGTACAGTGCGGGGCAGTTGCAGGAATTCGCGCGGATGACGCGCCTGCGCCTGCAAGCCGTTCCGGGCGTGGATCAGATTTCGCTGCACGGCGTGCGCGAGGAACAGATCTACGTCGAGGTTTCTCCATCGGCCCTGGCGACAGCGGGCCTGAAAATGGATGCGATCGTGAAGGCGATTTCGGATCGCAATGCGGTGGCTGCTGCCGGAGAGATCGACGTCTCCGGCCGCACAGTGACGCTTTACGCCAGCGGATCTCTTGCAGACGCCTCTGCCGTCGGTGCGGTGCCCGTTGCCCTGGCCGACGGAACGTCCGTGCCGCTGTCGACCCTGGCCGCGATCAAACAGCAACCGCAGGATCCACCCGTTTCGGCCGTCGTCATGGACGGCAAGCCGGCTGTGGTGCTCGGCGTGTCAATGCAGCCCGGTCTGAACGTCATCGGGTTCGCACAGGCCGTGAACGCAGAGGTCAAGGAGATCCAGGCCGAACTGCCGGTCGGAATGAGCCTCACCCCCATCACGGATCAGGCCGACGTCGTCTCCCACAGTCTGATGAAGGTCGGAAAAATCTTTCTCGAAACCGTGGCGGTGGTTCTTGGCGTCGTCGTGGTGTTTCTCGGTTGGCGTGCCGGTCTCGTGACCAGCGTGATCGTCCCGCTGACGGTCCTGGGCACGATGCTGATCATGCGTGCCCTCAAGATCGAGCTTCACCAGGTTTCGATCGGCGCCATCATCATCGCCCTCGGCATCTTCGTCGATAACGCCATCGTCGTGGTGGAAGACTACCAGAGGCGGATCGGCGACGGCGAGCAACCCACGTCGGCGGCGGTCGCAGCCGGCCGCACGATGGCCGCGCCTCTGCTGGTTTCGTCGCTGGCGATCATTCTGGCCTTTGCCCCGCTCGTGGCCGGCTCCAATGGCGTGTCGGAGTATATGCGCAGCCTGGCGATTGTGCTGGGCATCACCCTGCTGCTGTCCCTGTTTCTGGCGCTGACGGTGATCGCATTGCTGTGCCGGATGTACATCAAGGTGCCGCACGGCGACCACGAGAAGACCGATTGGATCGGCCGCATCAAGACATGGTACGCCCGCAAGGTGCGCCTCATCGTGGCGCGTCCGGGCCTCGTCATTCTGGCCATGGCCGCGCTGCTGACCCTTGCGGTGGGTCTGAACAGCCTGCTTCCGCAAAGCCTGTTGCCCCCGTCCGAGCGCGATCAGGTCCAGATTCCCATTGAACTCTCGCCGGGTTCGTCGTCGCGCGCGACATTGGATCTCGCCCAGGCGATCTCGGCCCGCATAGGCAACAGGGCGGTCCATCCTGACGTGGTCGGCAACGTCATCTATGTTGGCGATGGAGGGCCGCGTTTCATCCTCGGGCTGAACCCCCCGACGCCGGCGTCGCACCGGGCCTATGCCATCGTCAATCTGGCACCTGGAACGAACCGCGACGCCGCCGTGGAAGCGCTGCGTTCCGATCTGGCCCAACGCTTTCCGCAGGCGCGGCTTCAGCCGAAACGCTTCTCTCTGGGTGCCTCGGAGGCGGGCAAGGCCGTATTCATCCTCTCGGGTCCTGACCGCGCCGCCCTGGAACGTGCGGCCGATGTCCTGAAGGCCGGACTACGAAACATCCCGGGTATCGAAGATGTGAGAGACGATGCCGAGGGTCTGATCCCACGGCTGGTGATCGACATCGATCCCGCACGCGCCGAAGCGGCCGGCGTTACGCCGATCGACGCGGCGCAGGCGCTCCAGGCCGCCTACTCAGGGGTTACGGTGACGACCCTCTCGCGCGGTGACCTGCTGACGCCCGTCATCCTGCGCGCCGACCCGTCCATGCGGCTGGCACCCGAGAGTGTGGGAATGACGCCGGTTCGAGAGGGCGTTGCCCTGGCGGACATTGCCACGATCCGGATCGCCGACCAGGACAGCGTCCTCAATCGTCGCGATCAACGCAGCGCGATCACGGTGTCGGCCCGTCATCCGACCATGACGTCCCAGGCGATCACCGATCGCGTCGCACCGACGGTCGCCAGGCTGGAACCGGTGCCGGGGCAGACGCTGGAAATGGGCGGCGAGATCGAGGAATCGGCCGAGGCGAACTCGGGCCTGGCCACGTATTTTCCTCTGGCCCTGGTTGGCATGGCGGGCCTGTTCCTTTGGCAGTTCGGAAGCGTGCGCAAGACGATCATCATCATGGCCTCCATACCGTTTGTCCTGATCGGCGCCACGGCGGGGCTGTTCCTGACGGGACAGGAAATGAACTTCACGGCCACCCTTGGCCTGCTCGCCCTGGCCGGCATCATCGTCAACAATGCCGTTCTTCTTCTTGAACGGGTCATCGAAGAGCGACGGGACGGCGCAAGTCATATCGAGGCCGTCACCCGCGCCGCTGAAGTTCGATTGAGGCCGATCGTCATGACCAAGCTGACGTGCATCGTCGGGCTGATCCCTCTGTTTCTGTTCGGCGGCGATCTGTGGAGACCGATGGCGGCGGCGATGATGGGGGGGCTGGCGCTCGGCACCCTGATCACGCTCGTGCTGATCCCGGCGCTCTACGCCCTGCTGTTCGAACGTTTACCCACCTGGCATCGCGGCCCTGCGAGCGCTTTGGAGATCCAGTCATGAAGGCCCAGATTTCAGCGCTCGCCCTGGCGCTTGTCGCAGCAGGGGGTTGCATGTCCCTGCCGGTCCGCGATCCGACGACGCCGAACATGGCGACGTGGAGCGTCGCAGACGATCAGGAGGGGCAGGTCGTTCTCGACTGGTGGACCGGATTCAACGACCCGGCGCTGGATCGCCTCGTCGAACGCGCCTTGAGCCGCAACGCCGATCTGAGGGCGGCGGACGCCAATCTTCGAGCGACACAGGCCCTTGCGGGCGAGTCGCTGGCGGCACGTGGGCCGGGCGGTCAAGTCGGGGCGGGTCTTACCCGGACCCGCGTCGCCGGATTGTCTCAACCCCCGGTTCCGGGAACGCCCGAACGGCTGTCGACCCAGACGCTCGCCAATGTCGGCGTCGGTCTGTCCTGGGAACTCGATCTGTTCGGGGGTCTGGCCGCCAACCTCGACATGGCGCGAGCGCAGGCAGACGAAGCGCGCTGGATGCGTCGTCAGGTGGAAGCCGGCGTCGCCGCTGCGCTCGTCCGCGCCTGGGCCGAGTATCGGTACGCGTCCGCGCTCGAAGAGCGGATTCAACGGCGCGTGGACGTCCAGCAGCAGATCCTGGACAGCCTGGAGACGGCCGAAACCCTCGGCGGGGTTTCGCGATACGATACGGAGGCGGCCAGGGCGGCGCTGGACCAGGCCCGGGCGGAACTGCCTGCGGTGGGCGCGGCGCAGCGCAATGCTGCCCGTCGCATCGCCGTGCTGAGCGGAGATGCGCCGGGCACTACATTGGCCGATGGGCGTCTGCCACAGGTGCCCACGACGCTGGCGGCCGGCGATCCGGCCGGCATGCTGCGGCGCAGGCCGGATGTTGCGGCCGCAGAACGACAGTTCGCCGCCGCGGCGGCGCAGGCGAGGGTGGCGGTCGCGGACCTCTATCCGCGCATAAGTCTGGCGGGCAACGTCAATCTCACGGCGGATCCCGATCGCCTGGGCGATGCCGGCGCGACGGGCTTTTCTGTCGGGCCGTCGCTCACCTGGGGCTTGTTTGACATGCCCCGACTGCGTCAGCGCGTGGTCGCGGCCGACGCTCGATCCGAAGCGGCGCTCGCCCGCTGGGAAGGCACGACCCTGGCCGCCCTGGAAGAAGCCGACGGCGCCCTGGATGTCTGGCAGAGCCGCAGAGAGGCCGCGCGCCTGGCTCTGAGTGCCATGGACGCTTCCGACAGCCGACGTGATCTGGTGGTCGTCCGCGAGAGCGCCGGGCAGGCTTCGCGTCTGGCGCGTCTGCAGGCCGAAGCGGACGCCTTGTCGGTCCAGATCAACGCCCTTCAGGCGCAGTCCGATGAACTTCAGGCCTGGATATCGGCACAGCTGGCATTGGGTGCCGGATGGCGCGATGTCGATACGGTGGCACCGACGTCAGGCTCAACGTCGTATCGACGACGGTTGTGACTCCATCGGGTGCCGAACGACGAAGTTCGGACCTCCGATCACCGGCCCTTCAAGCGAGGGCGGTTGGCAGATCGGTGAGCCGGCGTCATGACGGCTTCGCCCTTACCAGTTCCACATACTGCCATCTTCCAGCCGCGCGACGGGCAGGTAGGCGGGCTTGTAGGGGTATTTGGCGGCCTCGGCTTCGTCGATATCGACCCCGTGGCCCGGCGTCTCGCCCGGATAGAGGAAGCCCTTTTCGAAGGTGTAGTCATGCGGGAAGACCGCGTCCGTCTCCGGCGTGTGACGCATGTATTCCTGGATGCCGAAATTCGGGACCCAGGCATCGAAATGCAGGGCCGCGCCCATGGTCACGGGCGACAGGTCGGTCGCGCCGTGGCAGCCGGTCCGGACCTGCCAGACGCCGGCAAAGTCCGCGATCCGGCGCAGGTGGGTGATCCCGCCGGCCCTGACGACCGTTGTGCGGATATAGTCGATGAGCTGGTTCTGGATCAGGTCCTTGGCGTCCCAGATCGTGTTGAAGATCTCGCCGACGGCCAGGGGCGTCGTCGTATGCTGGCGGATCAGCTTGAACGCCTCCTGGTTTTCAGCCGGCGTCGCATCTTCGAGCCAGAACAGCTGATAGGGCTCCAGTCGGCGACCCAGCGATCCGGCCTCGATCGGGGTCAACCGGTGGTGGGCGTCGTGCAGCAGGTGTTGGTCGAAGCCATAGGTATCGCGAAGTTTGTCAAAAAGCCGGGGCACGAAATTGAGGTATCTGCTCGTATCCCAGACCGTCTCGGACGGAAGGGCGGCGTCCGCCGGCTCATAATACATCTTGCCCCGGCCAACGCCGTAGGCGTCCTTGATGCCCGGCACGCCGGATTGGGCGCGAATGGCCCGGTAGCCCATGTCGATATAGCGACCGACCTCGTCCACGGTTTCGGCCAGATCGATGCCGTTTGCATGGCCATAGACCATGACCCCCTCGCGGCTCCTGCCGCCCAGAAGGTCGTAAAGCGGCATGCCGGCCATCTTGGCCTTGATGTCCCAGAGCGCTGTGTCGACCGCAGAGATGGCGGACATGGTCACCGGGCCGCGACGCCAGTACCCGCCCCGATAGAGATACTGCCAGATGTCCTCGATCCGGCGCGGATCCTTTCCCACAAGGCACGGGATGACATGGTCCTCAAGATAGGACACCACCGGCAGTTCGCGACCATTCAATGTGGCGTCGCCGATGCCGTAGACTCCCTGATCGGTCGTGATCTTGAGCGTCACGAAGTTACGCCCGGGACACGTGACAATGACTTTCGCCGACTCGATCTTCATCTCGGTTCCTCGATCCTTCGCCGCGATCTAGCAGTTTCTTCGTGCACCTGCGGATCCCGGTGGCGAACTTTGGGCCGCCGCCTATGGCGCGCGACCGTCGAAGGCGATCTGTCCGCCAACGATTGTCAGGACGCTGCGTGTCTCCGCCAGACTCGTCTGCGGCGCGGTCGTGATATCCTGCGACAGCACGACAATATCGGCCAGCATTCCAGGCACCAGGCGGCCGAGCTCGGCTTCGGCGAATTCGCCGAGCGCGGGTCCTGTCGTCAGCAGGCCGATCGCTTCCTCGCGCGACACGCTGTGCGGATTGGCAGGGTCGGTGACTTGGGCGAAGGCGACAAATGGAGGAAACCCGCCATCCGAACCATAGGCGACGGGGATGCCCGCCTCACGCCAGGAACGGATGGGTGACGTGGGCCGGGGTTGTCCGATCACGATCCCCAGGGCCGCGGCTCGCGCGACCTGCGCCCCGGTGATGCCGTTGGCATGCTCGATCCGGACCCGCCGCTGTCGCCACTGCTCCGCCGCGGCCATGGCTTCCATCTGGTCCAGTACGAGCCTGGCCGTCGCGTCACCGACGGCATGAAGCACCAGGGGTTCGTTTTGATCCAGAGCGAGGCGAAGCTGTGCCCGCAGATGTTCAGGGTCGAAGTTCAGTCGCCCCCGCCAATCGCCCCGCCCCTCATAGGGGGTGGTCCGATACGCGAGCCCGTCTATCGGAGTCCCATCGAGCACCCATTTGACGCCCGAGACGCGCGCGCGCGCTGGCAGGTCGCTCGCAATCCAGTTGTCGGTCGAGCCATCCAGGTTGGTGATCGGAAATCGGATGATGCGAAGGCGCAGAGGCACGTCTGCGCGTCGAACGGCCGCGAGAAAGACGTCGGGGGATTGATTCCCTTCCATGATCTGGACGGTGGTCACGCCTTCGGCCAGCCGCCGCTGTGCATAGGCCGTCAGATAGTCTGCGGTCGCTTCAACCCCCGCCGAGGAATGAAGCGCCTTCAACACGGACCAGCCGGCATATTCGTCAAGCTGGCCCGTCAGCCTCCCCTCGGGATCCCGAACCAGCAGGCCTCCCGGGATTTCGGGGGAATCGTCGGACAGGTTGAGCCGCCGACGCCCGATGGCGTTGATGACGACGCCATGTCCCCACCAGGCGCTGATGATCGCCGGATGATCGCCGGCCGCTTCGTCCAGCATCGACGGCGTCGTCGGATCCGCCAGAACCAGCGGACCCGCCACGAGGTGAAGCCAGGTCCCCGGAGCAGCGGCACCGGCCGCCGCGACCAGGGCGGCCCGGACTTCCGACATGGGCGGGTTGCGCATGGCCGGCGTCGGGGTCGTCACGACCTGTCCGAACGGCACGCCGCCGACGTGATCGTGAGCGTCGTTCACTCCCGCCATCACAAACCGGCCCTCAAGGTCGATCGCTCGTGCTGGCTGCATCGACAGGTCAGCGCCGAGCGGATCGTCAGAGAGGGCGACGATCCGCTCCCCGGAAATGGCGATGCTGGAGGCCCAGGGGTGAGAGGGATCGCCGGTGAAGACGCGGCCGTTCCGGAGAAGAAGATCGACCTGGGCGGCACTAGCGCAGGCCGGGAAAAGCGAGCTCCAGGCCAGTACGAGGAGGATCAACAGGTGTCGCATGCGGCCCCGGGGGTTGTTGTCAGTCCCGATAGCGCCAGCTTTCTGACGGCAGGTCAAACACGGGTATGGCGAGGCCGGGCGCGGTCGATAGAGGGAGCACGTCCCCCCACACCCGCTTGCGACGAATAACGGCGGCGAACATCGGGCCGAAGCGGGTCCACAACAGCCGCACGCCGGCCGGCAGGTCCTCCACATTCCAGACCGACTGCGGGGCCTTCACGTACACCAGACCACGTCCGCATCACCTCCGGCGAGCTGCCGAAGTAGTGGGACGGGTTGGCCGATTGCGCCATGGCTGCAGGCCGGGTGCCCGTCGGAATGATGCTGTCAGTCCAATGAAAACTCGTCTCCCCCAGGTCCAATCGACATCCAGGGATTCACGCGCTGCCTGATGCCTGATTCATGGTTCTCCGCTTTGGCGGAGGTCAGCGATGGGTGTGAAGCGTTATGAACTGGATGAGGCTCAGTGGTCCCGGATCGAGCCTCTGCTGTCGGGCAAGGCCAGGGTGCCGGGCGGTGGCTCTGCAGACGGTTTGGATTGACAGAGCCTCGTCTGGTTGACCTGTCAAGGCCATGTTGGCAGCGCTGGGGCAGCTAAACGACCTGTCGGAATTCGGCGGGTCGCAGGCCATGGCGCTGGAATTTGTCGTATAGCGTCTTGCGAGGAATCCGGAGTGCCTCAGTGATCGCGCCCACATCCCCGTGATGTCGCCGCAGTGCGTCCTCGATCAACTCGCGTTCGAATCGATCCATACGGTCGGCGAGGCTGCCTTCATCCGCGACGGTCGCGTCGTTTTCGGTCGACTCAAGCCCGAGACAGACCCGTTCGGCGAAATGGGCCAGTTCCCGGACATTTCCGGGCCAGTCGTGATTCATGAGCACACGCCGGACACGCGGCGTCATCGCGGGGGGCGTCAGCTGCCGCGCTGCAGCAGCGCGCGAAAGAAAGTGCGAGAATAGCAGGCTGACGTCTTCGCGACGCTCACGCAGCGGGGGTACGACCAGCTTCAGGACATTCAGCCGATAGAACAGGTCTTCACGAAAGGCCCCGCGGGCGACGGCACCCTCGAGGTCCGTTTTCGAAGACGCCAGAATGCGCAGGTCCAGCGGCCGGGGGCGCCCGGCACCGAGGGGCTGGATTTCCCGCTGCTCGACGACACGCAGCAGCTTGATCTGCGCCTGCTCCGGCATGCTCTCGATCTCGTCGAGGAACAGCGTCCCGCGATGGCTCTGCTCAACCAGTCCGATCCGCCGGCGCAGGGCCCCAGGGAAGGCACCGGGCTCATGGCCGAACAGTTCGGTCTCGATCAGGCCCTCCGGCAGCGCGCCGCAGTTGACGGCGACGAACGGATGGACCCGACGACGGCCACTGTTGTGCAGGGCGCGGGCGACGACCTCCTTGCCCGCGCCTGTCTCTCCTTCGATCAGGACGTCCATGCCCGCGTCGGCGATCTGGTCGATGACCCCCCGAAGCCGGACGATCGACGGGCTCTCGCCGAGCAGGGCCAGCGTGGCTTCCGGAGGCGGCAGAGCGGCCGCCAGCGCCCGGTTGTCGAGGACGAGGCCACGCTTTTCCAGTGCACGGTTCAGGCTGGTTGCGAGGCGCTCGAACGCGAAAGGCTTGGCGACGAAGTCATAGGCACCCTGGGCCAGGGCATCGACCGCCTCGGCGATGTCACCATGCCCCGTGATCATCACGACTGGCAGACCCTCGTCGATCGCCTGCAACCGCGATAGCAGCGCACGGCCATCGATGCCCGGCATGCGCAGATCGGTGACGACGACGCCGGGAAAGTCGGGACTGATCCGTTTCAGCGCCGCTTCGGCCGAGCCGAAGGCCTGGACCTCGTAGGCCTCCAGCGCCAGACGCTCGTGCAAGGCTTCGCGAAAGTCGCCGTCGTCATCGATCAGCGCGACGGCGCGGGGGCGGCAGAATTTCATCAGGCCGGCCTCAAGGCGATAACGAAGTCCGCACCGGCTTTGCCGGCCCGCAGGTTCAGTTCCCCGCCGAACCCGGCGATGATGTCGCGACAGATCACCAACCCCAGGCCCAACCCCTTGGTCTTGGTGGTCACGAACGGGGTAAACAGAGCATCTGCGACCGATGGATCTACGCCCGGACCATTGTCGGAAATCGAGATCTCGACCCATTGGTCGCGTCGGGCCACGTCGATCACGACCTGCGGGCTCTTCACGGCGTGGTCGACCATGGCCTCGAAGGCATTCTGCACGAGATTGACGATGACCTGCTCGAGCCTGATCGGCTCGGCCAGCACGCGGACATCACGCAAGCCGGTCCGAACAAGATCGACCATCCCCGCACGGAGACCGGCACCCATCAGGAGCAGGGCCCCATCGATCGCCTCGCAGGGATTGACCGCCGACACGCCTTTGCTGGACTTGCGCGAAAAGGCGCGCAGTTCGTCCGTGATCGAGCCGATCCGCTCGGTGAGATCGGCGACGCGCTCCAGGTTGCGTCGAACCCCCTCGACATCGCCCCGGTCCGAATAGGCGACGGCGGTTTCCGCATGGGTGCGGATCGCCGCGACGGGCTGATTGATCTCGTGAGCGACACCGGCGGCGATTTGTCCAAGGGTGGCCAGCTTGTTGGCCTGGACCAGTTCCTCGCGCAGGATCTCGCGGCTGGCTTCGGCCCTTTGCCGCTCGTCGATCTCCTCGCTGAGCCGCGCGTTGGCAGCCCGCAACTCGGTGGTCCGTTCGTCGATTCGCCTTTCGAGTTCTGCGCGGGCCGCTTCCTCGGCCAGGGCTTTTGCCATGGACTGCTGCCGGCGGCGAAGAAGCACGCCCGCGCCGACCGCCAGCAAGGTCACCAGAAGACCGGCGACGGCCCGGGCGCTGGCCACATTGGCGACGATCGTCCCGTCCACCGGACTGAGCAGATGCAAGGTCCAGCCGGGGGTATCGGTGGCGGCCCGCGCCGCCATCCAGTCTTCTTCAGGACCATCGACGGCCGCGCGAACCATCGCGGGATCATCAACTGCGGGAGGGTCGAACGGCAGGGGCGCCAGCGATTGTCCGCTCAGGGTCTGGTCCGCCATGATCGCCCGTCGTTCGGCGTCCGTCAGCGGGCGGCTGCGGCGAAAGCGCCATTCCGGGATACTGGTGACCAGAACCACCCCGCGCGCGTCCGTGACATAGGCCGGCTCTCCCGACCCTCTCCATTCCGCCTCCAGCGCGTCAAACTCGACCTTGACGACCACCACCCCCAATGGAGCCGACGTCGGCCCGATCCGGCGCGCCAGATAGAGCCCGGGCCGACCGCTGACGGTGCCGAGAGCGAAGAACTCTGCCGAGCCATTGCGCATGGCTCCGCTGAAGTAGGGCCGGAAACTGTAGTCGGAACCGACAAAACTGGTGGGCTCACGCCAATTGCTCGCCGCGCGAGCGACGCCACGATCGTCCAGCACATAGATGGCGGCAGCGCGAGCCTGCTGGGCCAGGGTCTGAAGCTTCGCGCTGACCGCATCCGCCCTTTCGCGATCGGGGCTGTCCAGCATGGCGATCACAGCGGGATCCTGTGACAGCACCAGGGGAAACGACCGATGCTTCTCCAGTTCGCTGCGCAGGACGGCTGCATGGAGCGCGGCGCCGGCCTCGGCCTGGCGGGCCAGATCGGCCTGGGCCCCCTGCCTTGCCACCTCGCCGGCGACCGTCATCGCAAGGCCTGTGGCCATCAGCCACGCCAGAACCAGCCCGATCCAGAGGGGCGAATACCTCACGCGCCACACAAAACCCTGGGAAACCATGCCCGACCTCGCCATGAGCAAGGTATGCGGTTTTCCGCACAAACAAGCCAGATATTCACGCGAAAAGCCGCACGGATCGCGACGAGACCAGAAATTATATCTTTGTTTACCGTGACTTGAACTGACCTCGGCCCGGACTTCTTATGCGGCGAAATTGCGGCCACACTTGCTTCAAGACACGGCGTCAGACCGTGAAGGAAACGGCAGCCATGGTTGCAGGGGAGTTCGGGTGATCCACGCCAGCGATCAAGTTCATGGGACCGGCGTTAAGCGCGCCTGGTACCGCCATCTGTATGTTCAGGTTCTGGGTGCGATCCTGCTGGGCGGGCTGATCGGGCATTTCTTTCCCAATACCGTCGACGCAAACGGGGAGGTTGTCGAAGGGCTCGGGGCTCAACTGAAGCCGCTGGGCGACGGCTTCATCAAGCTGGTCAAGATGGTGATCGCCCCGGTGATCTTCCTGACCATCGTCACGGGCATCGCCGGCATGCGGGACCTCGGCCGGGTGGGCCGGGTGGCGGCCAAAGCGTTCGCATACTTCCTGGTGTTCTCGACCCTGGCCCTGATCGTCGGGCTGGTCGTCGGCAATCTGGTCCAGCCGGGCCGGGGCCTGAACATCGATCCGGCCAGCCTCGATCCGGCGGCCGTGTCCCAGTATTCGACCGCCGCGCACGAGACGACGGTGATCGGCTTTTTGCTGGGCGTCATTCCCGACACCTTCGTCAGCGCCTTTTCGACCGGCAACATCCTGCAGGTGCTGTTCGTGTCGGTGATCTTCGGCATCGCCCTGGCCGGCGTCGGGGACGCGGGCCGGCCGGTGCTGACCTTCCTTGAGGCCGTATCCGCCGCCTTCTTCAAGCTGGTGTCCATCGTGATGAAGGCCGCGCCGATCGGGGCGTTCGGGGCCTTTGCCTTCACCATCGGGGCCTATGGCATCGCCACGGTCGCCAACCTGATCGCGCTGGTAGCCACCTTCTATCTGACCGCCGCCATCTTCGTCGTCGGGGTGCTGGGCCTGGTCGGGATCGCCAACGGCTTTTCGATCTTCAAGCTGATCCGCTATCTGAAGGAGGAGCTGCTGCTGGTGCTGGGCACCTCCTCGTCCGAGGCGGCCCTGCCCAGTCTGCTGCA
The DNA here is from genome assembly GCF_027271155.1 of Brevundimonas subvibrioides. NCBI lineage: Bacteria > Pseudomonadati > Pseudomonadota > Alphaproteobacteria > Caulobacterales > Caulobacteraceae > Brevundimonas > Brevundimonas subvibrioides. The sequence continues at coordinate 2,637,641 of NZ_CP114542.1, read as the reverse complement.
GAAGATGGAGCAGGCGGGCGCCTCCAAGTCCGTGGTCGGTCTGGTCGTGCCGACGGGTTATTCGTTCAATCTGGACGGCACCAACATCTACATGACCATGGCGGCCCTGTTCATCGCCCAGGCGCTGAACATCGACCTGAGCCTGCAGGACCAGATCCTGCTGCTGCTGGTGGCCATGCTGTCCTCCAAGGGGGCGGCGGGCATCACGGGCGCGGGCTTCATCACCCTGGCGGCGACGCTGGCGGTGGTGCCCTCAGTGCCCATCGCGGGCATGGCGCTGATCCTCGGCATCGACCGGTTCATGAGCGAGTGCCGGGCCCTGACCAACTTCATCGGCAATGCGGTGGCGACCCTGGTCGTGGCGCGCTGGGAAGGCGAGCTGGACCGCGACGCGCTGCGCGAGGCGCTCGACGGATCGCCCCGCCCGCTGGCCGCCGCCGCCGATCCGGCTGCCGGGCCGGGGGACGATCTTGTGTTGGCGAAAGACTGAACCTTTCGCGTGCCTGAAAACAAAAAAGACTTTGGGAGGATGAACATGAACACCAAAAAGACTGCAATGCTGGCGACCACCGCCGCTGCTGCGCTGCTGAGCCTGGCTCCTGCAGCCTGGGCACAGACGACCTCGCAGACACCCGCGTCCGTGCCCTCGACGACCCAACTGTCGCAGGCGGCGCAGTCGATCGCCGATCAGGCCGAGGACAATGGCCAGGCTGGCGACTCGGTCGGCGACATCGTGGTCGTCGGCTCCCAGATCCGGGGTGCCGACGTCACCGCCGCCCTGCCGGTCACGGTGCTCAGCGAGGAACAGATCCTGGCGACCGGTGCCGTCAACGGCGATGACCTGCTGCGCTCGATCCCCCAGATGGGTGACGTGCTGTTCAGTGCGGCCAACAACCCCCAGACCTCGAATGCGGCGCGCGGTGATGTGAACTCGGTCAACCTGCGCTCGCTCGGCGTCGGCAATACCCTGGTACTGCTGAACGGCCGCCGGATCGTGCAGCACCCGACAAGCCAGGGCACCTCCGACACCGGCACAGTGCCGGTGCTGTCCTACAACTCCAACGCCATCCCGGTGACGGGTCTGGAGCGGCTGGAGGTTCTGCTGGACGGGGCGGCTGCGATCTACGGTGCCGACGCCGTGGCCGGCGTGGTCAACACCGTGCTTCAGGACGACTTCGACGGACTGAAGATCAACACCCAGTACGGCGGGGCAGAGGGTACCCACCTGCGCGAGTTCAACATCGGCATCTTCGCCGGCAAGGACTTCGAGCGCGGCAACATCTCGGCCTTCATCGACTACACGGATCGCACGGCCCTGCGCGCCGAGGACCAGCAGTTCACAGCCACTGACAACCTGCGTTTCCTGTTCGCCAATGATCCGGACTTCGCGTCCAGCCTGACGCCCGACGCTCGCAACACGCGGGGAGCCTGGGCCAATCTGGCGGTGGTCGGGGCGACGACGGCGATCCGTCGCGGCACCACCGCCCTGACGACCGCGGCCGGTGCCTTCCACATCCAGCCTACTGCCCTGACCGGATGCCTGGTGCCCAATGGCGATATCTGCCTCGGCTCGGGTGCCCTGACCTTCAACGGGGTCCAGCGCGACCTGCGGTTCGATACCGCACCGGGCACGACCATTCTGCCGGACACCCAGCGGTTGAACCTGTTCCTGACCGGTCACTATGATCTGACCGACAGCATCACGGCCTTCGGTGAACTGGGCTACTACACCGCCGACACCCAGCGGATTCAGCCGCCAGTGATCAACCTGAACACCCTGACCATCCCGACAACCAACTACTGGAACCCCTTCGGCCCGGTGACCTTCGCCGACGGCCGAGCGAACCCCAACCGCATCACGGGCCTGACCAATGTTCCCGTCCAGGGGCTGGCCATTACCCTGAACCAGTACCGTTTCGTCGATGCCGGCTATCAGCACGTCGACGTCACCAACTACCAGGCCCGGGCCCTGGCAGGTCTGCGCGGCGAATGGCGCGGCTTTAACTGGGAGACGGCGCTGGTCTATTCGGAGGCCGAGGCTGTTGATGAGTCTGACGCGGTCAACACGACCGCGCTGCAGGCCTCGCTCGCCCTGTCCACCCCCGACGCCTACAATCCGTTCAGCGGGGGTTGCGTGAACCAGCCGAGCTTCGGCGACTGTTCGCCCAGTTCGCAGGCGGCCCTGGATGCCATCACCTTCCGCCTGAAACGGGAATCGCGCACGACCCTGACGATGTACGACTTCAAGGTCTCGCGCGCGGATCTGTTCAGATTGCCCGCTGGCGACATCGGCGTCGCCTTCGGCTTCGAGGCCCGGAAAGAAACCCAGAACGACAACCGGGACGCCAATCTGGACGGCACGAACCCGTTCCGGGATTCCGTCACCGGCGCGGTCCAGCAGTCGAACGTCATCGCCGTCAGCCAGAACCCGGATACGCACGGCGAGCGGACCGTGACCTCGGCCTATATCGAGTTCGCCGTGCCGGTCGTTTCGCCCGGGATGAACATCCCGCTGGTCCATAATCTGGAGGTCCAGATCGCCGGGCGCGCAGAGCACTATTCGGACTTCGGCGACGTGGCCAAGCCCAAGATCGCTGCCGCCTGGGACATTTTCGATGGCCTGCGCCTGCGGGGCTCCTACTCAGAGGGCTTCCGCGCGCCGAACCTGGAACAGGTCAACACCGCCACCTACGGCCGCCTCTCGACCAATCCGGACTATATCCGATGCGAGGCTGACCTGCGGGCCCGGAGGATCGCTACCTTCGGAGCCTGTTCGCGGTCGATCGGCGCGTCGCTGCTCGTCTCGGGCAACCCGGACCTCGAGCCGGAAGAGAGCAAGAACCAGTCCTACGGCGTCGTCTTCCAGCCGCAGTTCCTGCCGGCCGAATGGGGCAGCTTTACCTTCACCGTCGATCGCTGGCGGATCCAGCAGGAGAAGATCGTCGGCCTGTTCGGCGGCCCGAACGCGGTCGTGCTGGACTACGCCGAACGGGTGCAGGGACGGTCCAATCCGCTCGTGACGCGCGCGCCGGTCAACGCCGACGACATTGCCCTGTTCGCCGGCACCGGCATCACGCCGGCAGGTCAGATCGTCTCGATCAGCGACCGGTTCGTGAACCTGCTGCCCCAGGACGTGGAAGGTCTGGACATCGGCTTCAACTGGCGTCTGCGCGGTACACCGTGGGGTGATTTCCGGGTCAATGTCGATGCGGCCAAACTGATCAAGTTCGGCCGCGAGGCTGGTCCTGCGGTCGACGAGCTCTATGCGGCTCGCACGGCAGGGATCATCAATGCGGCCACGCCACTGCCGGACTCCAGCGACTTGCTGGCCCAGAACGGTCGGCCTGAATGGCGTTTGTCGGGCTCTCTGACCTGGAGCCAGGGCCCCTGGCAGTTCGGGGCCTTCACCCAGTACATTTCGGCTGTTGACGAAACGGGCTTCCTCGACGCCGCCGGCAACGCCTGGGAGGTCGAGAGCCAGGTCACCGGCAATCTGTACGGCCAGTATGAGTGGGAAGACGACGCAGGCATCGTTTCCAACAGCCGCATTCGCTGGGGGGTGCGCAACATCACCAACGAAGCCCCGCCCCTGGCCTCATCCGGCTATCTCGGCTCTCTCTATCGCCCCTATGGCCGCTACTGGTACGCCAGCCTGGCCAAGGAGTTCTGAGTCCATGTCGCGACGGCCGGGAACGATGCGTGTCGTCCTTTCGATCCTGGCCGCCGCGGGCCTGACAGGGGCGGGTGTGTTCACACCCGCCTCCGCCCAGGCGGTTGATCCGGAGCCGGCCACCTGTCCTTCCAGTCTGCCGGAGGGGACGAGTTGCTCGTCCGGCCGGTCGAGCGACGGTGCCTGGTACTGGGTCGCCTATCCCCGGGACTGGAACGGCACCCTGATCGTCCACGCCCATGGCGGCCCGCGAACAGGCGAGCCCCAGCGCGACGATCCGGTCGAGGATCTGGACCGGTTCTCCATGATGGTGCGTGCAGGTTATGCCTGGGCCGGATCCACCTATCGTCGGGGTGGGTATGGCGTGCGAATGGCGGCGCGGGACACCGACGACCTTCGTCAGATCGTGTGGGACCATTTCGGCAAGCCTCGGCGCACAATCCTTCATGGCCAGTCCTGGGGCGGCAATGTCGCGGCGAAGGCGGCCGAACTGTATGCCGTCGCAGCGGACGGCAGCCGAAACTACGACGGCGTCATCCTGACCAGCGGACTGCTGGCCGGCGGTACGCGGGGCTATACGTTTCGTGCCGATCTGCGCGCCGTCTATCAGTTCTACTGCCACAATCATCCGCGCCCGGACGAAACACAGTATCCGGTCTGGCAGGGATTGCCCGAGGGGGCTTCCATGTCACGAGCAGACCTGTCGGCCCGGGTCGAGGCATGCACCGGGCTCAGCCTCGCTCCCGAGGCCCGCACGCCAGCGCAGGCAACGGCGTTACGCAACATCCTGTCGGTGACCGGCGTGACCGCCGACAACCTTGTGGCTCATCTGGCCTGGGCTACCAATCTGTTCCAGGACCTGGTCTGGAATCGGCTGGGCGGTGCCAACCCCTTTTCCAACGCCGGCACGACCTATGTGGGGGCGGACGACGACGTCGCCCTGAACCAGGGAGTGGATCGGTTCGAGGCTGACCCTGCCGCAGTCGCGGCGCTCGCCTATGACGCCGACCTGACCGGCAACATCGTCCTGCCGACCCTGACGCTCCATGCGCGCCATGATCCGACCGTGTCGGTGTCCCACGAAGCCATCTACGCCCGCACGGTGGCCATGGCCGGTCGATCCGACCTCCTGAGCCAGGTGTTCACGACTGAGGCGCTACACAGTCGTCTGAGCGCTCCACAATACGCAGCAATACTGGCCGCCATGACTCATTGGCTGGACACCGGAGAAAAGCCCTCGGCATCGAATGTCCTGGCACTATGCGAGATGTTCGTCGAACGCCATGCCGAACCATGCCTTATTGATCCCGGCTTCAGCCCGCGGCTGGAAGGGGTGTTGTCAGTCCAACGCTAAACGGTCTCCGCACCGCCAGAACAGCTGGTTGGGTGGAGGTCGTCCACTCCATCACGTCACAGACTAGGCCGGACACGGCATGCGTCCGCAAAAATGAGCCGGCCCTCTTGCGAGAGCCGGCCCTGAGATCGCTTGCCTTGGGAGAGAGCCTGCGAGACCTAGAATGTGTAGCGGAGTCCGGCGAAGACCTGGCGGCCGGTGTGGCTATAGACGTTCAGGCGGTTCGAAGCGTCGACGTACTGGTCGTTGAATTCGTCGGTCAGGTTGATCCCTTCGATGCTGACCTTCAGCGCGTCAGTAATGTTGTAGGAGGCCTGGGCGTCGAAGTTCAGCGTCTCGTTAGTGCCATGAACGGTGTTGCCGTCGTTGCCTGGGACCTGGGTCAGATAGCCTTGACGATAGGCCGCCGACCCGCGGATCGCGAATCGATCGGTCTCATAATACAGGGTCAAGTTGGCCGCATTCTTTGATAGACCGACCAAGGTCTCATTGATGGTCGGAGCACCTGGCACGGCCGATGTCAGGTACTCGATGTTGGAGTCCACGAATGTGTAGTTGGCCTGGACACCAAAGTTCTCAAGCCACCCCGGCAGGAAATCGAGACGCTTCTGGGCGTTGAGCTCGAAGCCTTTCAGCGTACCGCCGGGAGAATTGACCGGCTGGGTCACCACGAAAAGGTCGGTCGGCAGGGCTGTCGTACCGGTCAGTAGGCTATTGGGCAGGTTCAGTTGGTTGAATGGAATGTCCTGGCGCAAGGTTTGAACGAACGTATTGAATTTCTTGTAGAAAATACCGACCGCGAACAGGCTGTCGCGATCCGGATACCATTCCAGCGACAAGTCGACGTTGTCGGACTTGGTCGGGGCGATGTTCGGGTTGCCCGACGAGAAGCTCCGGTTCGCCCCCTGGATGCCGACGTCACCGCCGGGGGTCAGGGTAGAGATCGACGGGCGGGCGATTGTCTGGGCGGCCGACAGGCGCGCGATCACGGTGTCGGTAAGGTCGACGGCCAGGTTGGCCGAGGGCAGGAACATGTCGTAGTCGCGGCGCGCCCGGGCCAGTTCGATCGAGGTTCCGACTGCGGCAAAGCCGTCGGAATACTGCTCGGTGAGGACGTAGCGCCCGCCGACATCGCCACGCCAGGAGAGACCAAGGGCGTCGAAGTTGAAGTCGGCCTGGAAGTAGGCTCCCATGTCCTTCTCATCGACCGTGATGTACTGGCCGCGCGCCGATGAGTTATTCAGCCCGGTCAAGGCGTAGATGCCCGTGTTCGAGTAGATATTGTAGGTCGCGATGAATTTGGCCAGGTCGGGTGCCAGCCAACTCGTGGCGTTGCCCGAGGGCTGGCCGAGGTTGCGGCCGAAGCCCGAAAACACCCTCGAAACGGCAGCCAGTTCGGCGGCGCTCAGCGTTTGAACTACAGTCTCGGTGGTCCGGTATTGACCCTCGGAGTCGAAGTGGAAGCGACGGAAATCGACGCCGAACTTCAACGTGATGTTGTCGTTGGCGTCGAACTCGCCGAACGCCTTGGCGGTCGAAAAGGTATTGATCACTTCATTCGGGCGAATCCGGACTTCCGAGGTGCCATTGACCATCGACCAGTTGGCCGGATCCGTGACGTCGAAGCCCCAGTTGATCGCGGGTGCCCGGCTGCGGAAATCGTAGGAAAAGCCGTTTGTGTTCTGGCGATCGAAGGTCACGATCGTCGAGACGGGGTTCGAGAAGTTCGAACGCGAATAGCCCGCCAAGAAGCCAGTGCGGAAACGATCGGTCCAGTTGCGGTTGGCGCTGAAGGTGTACTGCTGAAACTCGGTCTCCAGCTCGTCGTGGGCCGATTGGGTGCGAACATCGACTGCGTCCAGATTGGCCTGAACGATGTTGCGGCCCTCGACCACGCCCGAACGGATGATGGTCTGGGGCTTGCCGGCACCCCCGCGGCTAAGGCCGATGGCCTGGATCTGGGATTCATCTCGGGTCGACTGGACGTCCGAATAGAGGACGTCGAGCGTCAGGGTCGTCTGGTCGTCCGGACGGAACTGGAACGATCCGGTAACGCCAAGCCGCTCGCTGTTGTGGTCGTACTGGACGTAGGCCGGGATGCGCGGGTGATACAGGGCCGTCGCGGTATTCGTGTCGTTGATCTGGCTGATCGTATAGCCGCTCAGGGTCGAGGCGGTGTTGAAGCCACCGTTGGCACCGCCGAAGGTCCAGCGCGTGATGTTGGCGCCTTCTTCCAGGATGTGGCGCTTCTCGTAGGCGACGGAGACCAGGGCACCCAGGCGGCCCTCCAGCCACTGGTGTGATGCCAGAAGGGTCAAGCGAGGCTGCACTTCGCGTGCGAGGTCATTGTAGCTGCCCTGCACGCCCATCACGAGCGTCGGATCACGATAGTCAAAGGGGCGAGCGGTTTGAAGATCGACGGTAGCGCCCAGCGAACCTTCCTCGACATCGGCCGAGGCGGTCTTGCGCACCGTCAGGCTGTTGAACAGTTCGGACGCGAACATGTTAAAGTCGAAGCCGCGCGTGCGGTTGGTGCCGCCCGAGTTGACCGTGCCACCGGTGGTGGCGATGGCCTCCATGCCGTTGACGCGGACGCGGGTGTATTCCGAGCCCAGTCCGCGCACCGAGATCTGGCGGCCTTCGCCGTTCGAACGGGAGATCGCTACGCCGGGAACGCGTTGCAGCGACTCTGCGAGGTTCAGGTCGGGGAAGTCGGCGATGTCTTCCGCTCTGATGACGTCGACGACGCCGCTCTCGTTTCGCTTGGCGCTGATCGCGCTCTGCAGGCTGGCGCGAAAGCCGGTGACGACGATCTCATCGACCTGGGTTTCATCGTCCTGCCGGTCGGTAGGTGCAGGCAACGTCTGGGCGTGGGCGGTCCCTGCGGCGGCGAAAGCGAGCACCAGGGCCGAGGCTCCGGCGCGAAGTGAAACGTGAAATTGCTGCGTCGTGCGCATCGTCGATACCTCCCCATGTCGCCCGCTGTCGCGGATCGTTATTGGCCGACGCGAAAAGCGCCTGTGATCCAGACGGCCCGCAGGACAGCTGAATTTCGAACGGACAATAGGGTTGGGCGACCGCCGTAGGCCAATCCCAATCGGGCATGAACCGATGCAGGACGTGAACCAATCCAGCCCCGGATTGGCGTTTGGCGCATAGATGAGCCTCTTCCTCGGCGTTTAATCCATAGCGATTAGCTTACATTTCTCGCGCATCAATGCGCCTTCTGGATTGGTCGATAGCGGTATTGGCTTGGACCGGTCGCCGGGCGGCTTCTAACGTCGGCCGGATTAAAACGCCCCCAGAGGCGGCGGTCGGTGCCCCACGGCACCTCGGGAAACGCAATCGTTCAGGCGTCGGGCTTCGGCTCCGTCATCCGTCCAGCCGCTTCCCGCCACATCGAAGGAGGAGCCGCGACCATGACCGACGCCCCCGTAACCAGGCCGACCGGCGGCAAACGAACCCACGTCCGCTTTCTGATCCTGCTGCTGGTCTTCCTGTTGACCACCATCAACTATGCGGACCGCTCAACATTCTCGATCGCGGGGGATGCCGCATCAATCGACTTGGGCCTGAACCCGATCCAGATGGGCTACATCCTTTCGGCCTTCGCGTGGGCCTATGTTCTGGGCCAGATTCCGGGTGGGGCCCTTCTGGACCGGTTCGGCACCAAGCTGATCTATGCCATTGCCATCGCTACCTGGTCCTTTTTCACGCTGGTCCAGGGCTTCTCCGGCTTCCTGACCGGAGGCGCGATCTTCGCCGGCCTGTTCGCGATGCGCTTCGCCGTGGGCCTGGCCGAGAGCCCCTCCTTCCCCGGCAACGCCCGCCTTGTCGCCGCCTGGTTCCCGGGCTCCGAGCGCGGCTTCGCCTCGGCCGTCTTCAACTCGGCCCAGTATTTCTCCCTGGTCGTCTTCGCCCCCCTGATGGGCTGGCTGGTGCACACCTACGACTGGCACTCGGTCTTCTTCGTCATGGGTGGACTTGGCCTTCTCGCTGCCGTCGTCTTCTGGAAGCTGATTCACAGCCCCGTTGAGCACCCGTCGGTGAACCAGGCCGAGCTCGACTATATCGAGGCCGGCGGCGGCCTGATCCGTATGGAGGACAAGGTCGTCAAGGCCTCCGCCTTCACCTGGCCCAACGTCAGACAGGTCCTGTCCAGCCGCATGCTGATCGGCGTCTTCATCGGCCAGTACGGCATCAACGTCCTGACCTATTTCTTCGTCACCTGGTTCCCGATCTATCTGGTCAAGGAGCGCGGTCTGAACATCCTGGAGGCCGGGTTCGCGGCCGCCGCCCCGGCGCTCTGCGGCTTCGTTGGCGGCGTGCTGGGCGGCGTCATTTCGGACGCCATACTGAAGCGCACCGGCTCCCTGACCCTGGCCCGCAAGACGCCGCTCCTGATCGGCATGATCCTGGCCTCGACCATCATCGCCTGCGTCTACATCCAGCAGGAGTGGCTGATCGTGGTCGTCATGGCCGTCGCCTTCTTCGGCAAGGGCATCGCCTCGCTTGGCTGGGCCGTGGTCTCCGACACCTCGCCCAGGGAACTGGTCGGCGTCACAGGCGGCATCTTCAACACCTTCGGCAACTCGGCCGGCATCGTGACCCCGATCGTCATCGGCTACATCGTCGCCGCCACCGGCTCCTTCGACGGTGCCCTGTGGTTCGTGGGGCTTCACTGCATTCTCGTGGTCGCCGCCTATTTCCTGATCGTCGGCAAGATCGAGCGGTTGACGCTGAAGCCGGTGAGCGCCGCCTGATGGCTTCCAGCCGCAGGTCGGTGCTCGGCGGCGCGGCCGTAGGGGCGCTCGCCCTCGCCGCCGTGCCCTGTGCCAGGGCGGCGACGTCCCGCCTGACCGTCTCCACCCCCATGTCCCCGCCGGCCTGGGCCCTGCTTCAGCGCGAGCTTCTGCGTGCCAACGCCGAGGCCTGTCAGGCCTTCTACGCCCGCTATTTCGACGAGCGTGGCTACTTCCTCTGCTTCGAGCGCTGGGGCGCCAACGACGGCCCCGACGACGCTATCGAGAACTTCAACGACTGGCCCCTGCTCCATGCCCTGGGCGGCGCCGAGATCGTCAAGACGATGTACACCCAGGGCTGGGAAGGCCACCTGCGCCAGTTCACAGCGGCGAAGACCACCGAGGTCGAGATCGCCCGCGAGGGCATGTTCTACAAGGAATTCAACGTCCAGCTCGATTGGCAGCACCATGCCGAGGAGATGACGCTGTTCCACGTCCAGGGCCTGTCGGACCCGAACAATCCCCGCTTCCACGACCGCGCCCGCCGGTTCAGCGCCCTCTACATGGGCGAGGCCCCCGACGCTCCGAACTACGATCCCGAGCACAAGATCATCAAGAGCCTGATGAACGGTTCGCGCGGCCCGATGCTGCGAAAGGCCACGGCCCTGGACTGGGCCGGCGACCCGTTCGACACCTCAGGCTTCTTCATGGAGCACGGCGAGGACACCTACGATGAGACCCTGCATCACTACGACGAATACACCGACGTGGTTGGCGACCATCCGCTGAACCTGTTCGCTACGACCCTGGCGCTCAACGCCTTCATGATCGACCACGAGCCGAAGTATCGCGACTGGCTCATCGGCTATGTCGACGCCTGGGCCGAGCGGGCGAAACAGAACGACGACCTGCTACCGTCCAATGTAGGGCTCGACGGCGTCATCGGTTCGGCCGCGGACGGAAACTGGTGGGGCGGGACCTACGGCTGGGGCTTCTCCCCGGTCAATCCCGTCACCGGCCTGCGCGAGGACCGCAGCCGCGTGCTGCGCACCATCCTCGGCTTCTTCAATGCCTATCTGCTGACCGGCGACGACAAGTATCTCGACACCTGGCGGAAACAGGCCGACCGCCTCAACGCTGCGAAACGCACCGTCGACGGCCAGGTCCAGACCCCGACCATGTACGGCCCCGACGGCTGGTACGGCTGGAAGACCGGCCTGCACCAGACCAACAGCCTCGACATCTGGTGGTTCTCGATGAAGGCGTCCGACCGCGCCCGCGCCCCGGACCATCCCTGGGTCGCCTTCCTCGAGGGTCGCAACCCCGACTGGCCCGAGACCGCCCTGCGCGACGGCCTGACCCAGGTCGCCGCCCGCGCCGAGCTCCAGCGCCAGGATACAACGACGCCCGACACCCGCCTCGCCGACGCCTGCCTCGACATCAATCCGGCGCGCGTCACGGCCCTGATGCAGACCATGATGGGCGCCATCCACATCAGCCGCCCGGGCTGGTCTCCCACGACAGCCAACGCCGGCGGCTCACCGTTGTACGCCCGCCTGCGCTACTTCGATCCCGACACCCGCCGTGCCGGCGTGCCCGAGGATGTCGCCGCCCTCGTCGACCGCATGACCGACGACGAGACCGCCGTCACCCTCGTCAACCTCAACGTCACCCGATCGCGGAAAGTCACCATTCAGGGGGGGGGCTACGGCGAGCACCAGATCCGCTCCGTCACAGTCGGCGACTCGTCTCAGGCCGTGAATGCCGCGACCTTGACCCTCGCCCTCGCGCCAGGTTGCGGGGCACGCCTCATCCTCACGATGGACCGCTACGCCAATCCACCGACGCTTCGCTTCCCCTGGGATCGCTGACGCGCCGGGTCAGGTCCCCGGCTTCAGGAAAGGTGCGACCTGGAACAGACGCCGCTCGTCTGCGCGAGGATCGTCCATCGGCCGAGTCTCGACGTCGAAGATCATCGTCGGCCGCCGTTCCAGATCATAGGGCGCCCACGTCGGGATAGCGGCATTGTTGGGATCGCCGGTGCGAGCGAAGGCGATGAAGGTCTCGCTCATCCGCCGCGCGACCTCCAGAGCCTCGGGCCCGGTCCCTGTCTTCGACGTGGGTTGGTGGCAGTTGTCGAAGGCCAGGGCGATGTCGAACGCATGGTAGGCCCCCAAACGCGGTTCGACCGGCGAACCAAAATCCAGTTGGTACATCCAGGTCCTGTCCCCGAGGCGTGCCCGCTCCTGTGCCTGAATCAGATGCCCCGGACGTGACCGGCCGCAGGTCGCGGCGGCGAAGAAGACGTCGACCGGCGACATCTGGGGGAACCTCGCCCTGTACCATTCTACGACATATTGCGCGTTGAGGTCGACGACGAACTCGGGCGCAAGCTTGGCCGCTACCGTGTCCCAGGTCAGGCTGAAGTTCCGCCCATCGCTTGCCGTGAAGGCCCGTGCCTCGTCGTGGGTATTGCCGATGATCATCGGAATATGCGCGCTCTCTCTCGGCGCATCGGGAACGAACGGATGCCTCGGCAAGGTGTCGTGGTCCATCACAGACCAGAAATAGATGCCACCCTTCTCGATCGGATCGTCCATCGCAAGAGCCTCGACCAGCCGTCCCATGGGCAGGGTCGCCAGCTCCCCGGCCCGCTCCGGCGTCAGGCCCAGATGATCGAGGAAAGCCCGCATCCTGAGTTCGGCATGCTGCGGCCCCATGGCCGTTACATGTTGGCCGCTCATGGTGATGACCTTGTGAAACAGGCCCGCCGCCGACGGCATGGCCATCAGGGTCACCAGCTTGGCCCCGCCCCCTGACTGGCCGAAGACGGTGACATTCTCCGGGTCGCCACCGAAGGCCGCGATACTGTCCCGGACCCATTCCAGCGCCAGCATGATGTCGAGGTTGCCCACGCTGCCTGACCGGGCGAAGTCGCTCGTCAACTGCCCCAGCCCGTTGTAGCCGAAGACGTTCAGCCGGTGGTTCAGGGTCACCACGACCACGTCCCCTCGCCGACACAGGGCGACGCCGTCATACAGTGGGCTCGAACCCGACCCGTTGGCGTGGGCTCCGCCGTGGACATAGACCATGACGGGTCGGCCCGCTCGACCAGAATGGCCCACATCGGCCAGCGCCGGGGTCCAGACGTTCAAGAATAGACAATCCTCCGACTGGTTCGCCTCTTCGGATTTCTGCGGGCTGGCAGCGCCATAGGCTGTAGTCTCCAGCACATCCGTCCAACGCTCGGGGACCACTGCCGGCTGGAACCGCCTTGGCGCCGAATCGGCTCCGTAGCGGATGCCCTTGAAGACCCTGATGTCGCGATCGAGGAACCCCCTCACCGGTCCGTGCCGTGTCATGGCCACCGGCGCTGACCCCTCTGCGTGAACGCCTCCGGGCAAGAGCGTCGCCAGAGCAACCGATCCGGCAACGACGCTGCGGCGGGTGGGCATCGGTGGTTCTCCTAGCCGGCCGGCAAGTCCGCTACCTGGGCCGAGATAAGGTCCAGCAACGGCTTCAGGCTCGGGTTGTCGTTGTCCTTGCGCCAGGCCACAAACAGCTCAACCGGGCGCGGGGGGAAGGTCTCCAGCGGGCGGAACGCCACCCCCTCGAAATGCAGTTTGGTGGCAGCCTCGGGCACCGCCGCCGCCCCGATCCGGGCGTGGACCAGGGCCAGGATCGAGTGGATCTGGGCCATGTACTGGACGTAGTTCGGCGACACCCCGGCCTCGTCGAACATGGCCGTCAGCATGGCATGGAAATAGCCGGCACCCTCGGGCGCATAGGTGATCATGGGCAGGGCATCGAAATCGGCCAGGGTCAGCCGGTCTTTCTCCAGCCGGGGATCGCCGCCCGGCAGGGCCGCGACCAGGGGCTCGGTCAGCACCCTCACCTTGTCGAACTCCGGCCGGGTCAGAGGCGGCCGCACCAGCCCGAGATCGATCCGGCCCGTCAGCAGGGCCTCGACCTGCTCGCCGGACACCAGCTCCCTCAGGGTCAGGTCGACATTGGGCAGTCTGGTCCGCGCCAGATCCACGAGGCTGGGCAGGAAGCTGTAGCCCGAGGCCGCCGTGAAGCCGATGGCCACCCGGCCCGCGTCCCCCTTGCCGATGCGCCGTGTCGCCAGAGCCGCGCTCTCGGCCAGCCTCAGGATGCGTTTGGCCTCAATCAAGAACGAGCGCCCAGCGGGCGTTAGCCGTACCGAGCGACTCGTCCGGTCCAGCAGAACGACGCCGAGGATCCGCTCAAGCAACTGCACCTGACGGCTCAGTGGCGGCTGCGTCATGTTCAGCCGCTGTGCGGCCCGACCAAAATGCAGTTCCTCGGCGACGGCGACGAAGCACCGAAGCTGGCTCAACTCAAACATGACCCGTCCCGCCTTCTTTCAGGCGGACGATGCTAGGCGCTCCGGGCCGGGCCGGACAGGCCACACTGCCTAGCCGTTCGCCGCCAGCTTCGGTGCCGCCGGCAGAACGCGTGCGATCAGCGAAGACAGCTCGGCCAGCTCGACGTCCGACAAATCGACCAGCGGGGTCCGGACCGGCCCGGCGGTCCGTCCGATGGCGGTCATACCCGCCTTGACGATCGACACCGCATAGCCTTTCCCCTTGTTGCGAAGGGCGATGTACGGCAGCACGAAATCGCGCAGGCCAGCCATGATCGTCGCGTGATCCCGCGCGCGGACCGCCTTGTAGAAGTCCAACGCGAACTCCGGCATGAAGTTGAAGATCGCTGACGAATAGGTCGTGACGCCCATTTCCAGATAGGCTGGGGCGAAGGTCTCGGCCGTCGGCAGGCCTCCGACATAGGTCAACCGGTCACCCATCCGCGCGAAGACCTTCATCATCAGCTCGATGTCGCCCACGCCGTCCTTGAACCCCACGAGGTTCGGATTGCGATCGCACAGCCCTTCGAGGGTGTCCTCGTTCAGCACGGCGTTATCGCGGTTGTAGACGATGACGCCCAGATGGGTGGCCTTGCAGACTGCCTCGACGTGAGCTGCCAGGCCTTCCTGCCCGGGCACCATCAGATAGGGCGGCAGCAGCAGGATGCCGTCAGCCCCACTGGCCTCGGCGGACTTCGCCAGATCGACCGCGATGGCTGTGCCATATCCGCAGCCGGCCACGACCGGCGTCTTGCCCGCTGTTTCCTCAACCGCTGCCTTGACGACGGTGACCACCTCTGCGGGCGTCAGGGAGAAGAACTCGCCCGTACCACCCGCTGCAAACAGGCCGGCCAGTTCGTACTGCAGCATCCATGCGCAATGCTCGCGATAATCCTTTTCCACGAACTGATGCCGGGCGTCGAAATGGGTCACAGGGAACGACAGCAGGCCACCACCGATCGTTGCGGCCATTTCCGCAGGCGTCATTCTGGACATGGAGTTCCCTTCACTGTTCGACGGCAGGGCCGCCCAGCGCCATTGCTGCGCCTCGCCTGAAGGGTATCGGGGGGTTCGATGCGGGTCTAAGCCAAATGGGCTATCGACCGATACGCAATTTGGCTTGATCGACTTCAGCTAGCGCGTTTCAGCTCTGTATCGATGCGATTTCAGACGCGATCGATGCCAGTTTCGGTGTTCGTAAGGCATGGATCAGGCCTTAAACCGCTCCGATAGTAGCAGGACCGCCCCATGACCGAGACCCTGAACCTCTGCCACCTGATCGACGGCGAGCGTGCGGAGGTGGCCCGGCCGGGCGAGAGCCACAATCCATCGAACACAAACGAGATCGTCGCCCGCACCCCCGATGGCGGTCAGGCCGAGGTCGACGCCGCCGTGGCCGCCGCCAGGGCTGCCTTCCCGGCCTGGTCGGAGGCCTCGCCCGAAGTCCGCTCCGATGTGCTGGACCGTGCGGGGGCCCTTGTCATGGAGCGACGCGAGCAGCTGGGGCGCCTGCTGTCTCGCGAGGAAGGCAAGACCCTGGCCGAAGGCATCGGCGAGACCGTCCGCGCCGGGCGCATCCTGAAGTATTTCGCCGGCGAGGCCCTGCGTCGTCACGGCCAGAACCTGGACAGCGTCCGCCCGGGGGTCGAGATCCAGACCTATCGTCAGGCGGTCGGCGTCTATGGCCTGATCACGCCCTGGAACTTTCCCATCGCCATCCCGGCCTGGAAGGCGGCACCCGCCCTGGCGTTCGGCAATACGGTGGTGATGAAACCGGCGGGACCGACGCCGGCGACGGCCTCGGCGCTCGCCGATATCCTCGTCGAGGCTGGCGTCCCGGCGGGCGTGTTCAACCTCGTGATCGGTCGCGGCGGCGTCGGCCAGGCCATCGTCGATCATCCCGACGTCGACGGCCTGTCTTTCACGGGGTCGCAGAGCGTGGGCGCGGGCGTGGCGCTCGGGGCCATCAAGCGTCAGGCACGGGTGCAGCTGGAGATGGGCGGCAAGAATCCGCTGATCGTGCTGGACGATGCCGATCTGGAACGCGCGGTCGCCATCGCGCTGGACGGATCGTTCTTCGCCACGGGTCAGCGCTGCACGGCCTCCAGCCGCCTGATCGTCACCGATGCCATCCACGACCGGTTCGTGGCTCTGCTGGCCGAGAGGGTCGCGGCCCTGCGGGTCGGCGACGCGCTGGACCCGGACACCCAGATGGGTCCGGCGGTGTCGGAGGCGCAGATGGAGACCAGCTACCGATACATCGACATTGCCCGCGCGGCGGGCGGCCGCATCGTCACCGGCGGCGAGCGGCTGAGCCTCCCCACCCCCGGCTGGTACGTCCAGCCGACCCTGATCGCCGACACCGATCCCACCATGCGGATCAACACCGAAGAGGTCTTCGGCCCCGTCGCCTCGACGATCCGGGTCAGGGACTACGAAGAGGCCCTCGCCGTCGCCAACGGCACCGAATTCGGCCTCTCGGCCGGCATCGTCACCACCAGCCTGAAGCACGCCCGCGACTTCCAGCGCCGTGCCCGCGCCGGCATGACCATGGTCAATCTCGCCACCGCCGGGGTCGACTATCACGTGCCGTTCGGGGGCTCGAAAGCCTCCAGCTACGGCTCACGTGAACAGGGCTTCGCCGCCGTCGAGTTCTACACCCAGACCAAGACCAGCTACTCCTGGAGCTGAGCGCTTGCAGAGAATTTTCTCTCATCTCTGGGTTGCCGAAATGGTGCTGTCAGGCGGACGATAAAAGGTCTCCGGTTTTTTTGGCGCAAGCCACTGACGGGGATCATGTTCCGTGAAGGCGATTTCGTTCAAGCGTCACCGGTTTCCGGCAGGTGTTATCCGCCATGCCGTCTGGCTGTACTTTCGTTTCAGCCTCAGTTTTCGTGACGTCGAGGAACTGCTCGCGCAACGGGGTATCGACGTCAGCTATGAGACGATCCGGTGCTGGACGATCACGACTGACGGCCTGGCCTCCTATGGCGCGGCGCTCGATGTCGTGGATCTGAGTCATCTGCATCGACCCGGCCGGCTTCGGGAGAACAATCGGGCAGAGAACTCCCATCTGCCGATCCGACGACGAGAGCGACAGCAGCAGCGGTTCAAATCCCAGGCCTCAGCCCGGAGATTCCTCACCACCCACGCGGCGATCTACAACACCTTCAACGTCCAGCGCCATCTGATCAGCAGACCAACCCTTCGGCTTTTCCGGGCCGAAGCCGATGCCGCTCGGGCGGCTGCGGTTGTCTGAAACTGGGCAGGGTAGGGGACGTTTCAACTTGGCTCAGCTGCCCTGACAGACCCAGGTGCCGGGGGTGTGTGGCGGTGCTGTCAGTCCAACGCTAACTTTTCTCCACTGCAGGCCGTGGTGTTCCGTGAAGCCGATTTCTCGTTAGCGTCAATATAGCTTTCAGAGGAGTTCTGACGGATCGAGCCGCGTTGTCAGTCTTGCTATGCTGGGAACGCCGATCGGCCCTCGCCATAGCCCCATCGCAAATAGTGCTGAAGCGGATCGACGTTGGCGTTCAATATGTCGGGGTACGTGGATCTGTACCGACTGGTGGAGAATTCGGGTGAGGGATTTCTGCCGGCTTGCCATCCTGAGGTGTGATACTCGGTGAGCGGGTTCACCCCCGCTGGCACACCATAGGTGGCGCGGTACCAGGCCGTATTAAAATATCTGTTTGGCCAACGGTTCTCGCTCGCGCCCCATTGCAGCCAGTGCTGATAGGGATCGATTCCTGCCGTAGCAATGTCAGGATAAGTCTGGAGATAGAAGTAGGGATCGAACCCGTCATCCTTGACCTGCCATCCGCCGATGGCGTCGCAGCATCGGATTTTCGCCCGGTTGCCGGCATTGTCCAGGATGTAGTAGCGGGTGTCGGCGCTATTTGCTCCGGCGTTGGTCAGTCGTCCCAGGCTATCGTAGGCATAAAAGGTAATCTGTTGGGCATGCGCTGACGGGGCCAGAACAAGAGCGGCGGCGAATGCTGCTTGCGGAAGAGATCGGACCGGACGCCATTGCATGTGCTTGACTGTATGTGCGTGCTGAGTTGGTAATGTACTGAGTAAAGTGAATCCGGAGTCGCCCTGAACGTCATGCGGGCGCGTGTATCTGTTCATAAATGGTTGCGTCGCTGGGGCTGCCGCAGCCAAAGCCGGGGAGAGTTCTGCCAAGTCAACGTCACTCCTCTCGAAGCTTCAAGACCGTTCCCTTGCCTACTGGCCACCCATTCGCCAGAGACGACGCATCCGATCAACAGACCCGGCACCAAACCAAACTGAAAGCCTGTCGAGGGTTGTTCATTCCCCGGGGCACGTCAAGGTAGACGGTCGGGTCCATCGCTTCTGCGGCGACGGAATCTTGGAAAGGCCGCCTTGAAGCGGCTCAGGCATCTCTTTTTCAATCAGCCGGTCGAGGCACAGACTCTCACCACCGACGGGCTGGCGTCATATGGGGCAGCTCTGGATCGGCTGGATCTGAGGCATCTGGATCAGCCGGGTCGGCTTGACGACAACTACCAGGTTTAAAACGCCCACGCGGCGGCCCGTCGATGAGAGAGACGGCCCGACCGCCGGAATCGCGCTTGACGCGTTGGCGGGATTGGCCAACCCTCGTTCTCGAACGGGGGGCTTAGCATGCGCTGGTTGGGGCTTGAGTTCCGTTTCCCCCTGAGGGGGTGGTGCCCGGGCGACGGAGCGGGTCTGTGAGGCCCCGGGTTCCGGTCCGGGCTGTGCTTGCCGCATGGGTCCTTGGCAGTCTGCCTGGGGTGGGTTTGGCGCAGGCGGTCGAGCAGTATGGATATGACAGCCTTGGTCGGCTGATCGCCGTCGATCGCTCGTCCCAGACCAACACCGCCTATCGCTACGATGCTGCGGGCAACCGGACCACGGTCACCACGCTCAATCAGATGGAGGCCGTCTGGCAGGCAGAAAGCCTTCCCCACGTCATCGGCTACGGGATTCCGGGAGGCTGGGAGGCCTCGGCCGGGCTCGGTTCGGGCTTCATGACCTACGGCCCCTATACGCCCGCGACGCCGACGGGTCTGAACATCGCCAGCTGGCGCATCAAGGTCGACAGCCACACCTACCCCGACACGGGCGATGTGGTGGCGCTGGACATCTGGGACGCCACCGCCGGGGTCAGCCTCGGGTCCGCGGGCTTTGATCGCCGCGCATTCACGGCCAGCGACACCTATCAGTATCTGGACGTGCCCTTCGCGCTCGTGGCTGCGTCGAGCGGGCACCAGCTGGAGTTCCGGACCTGGTCCACGGGACGGGCGACGGTCGGGGTAGACGCTCTCGGGTACCGCCGTGCCGGTTCGGCCTGGTCCGGGACGGACAGTTCGATCTATCACGTCGTCGGTCGCGCGGCCGCTGACGGGTGGGCTGCCAGCGTTACGGACCCGGCGGGGCACATGACCTACGGGCCCTATGCGGCCGCCCCGGTTGGCGCGCGCACTGCGATCTGGCGGATGCGCATCAACGACAACACCAGCCCCGATACCTCACCGATCGTCACGATCGACATCTGGGACGCCAGCGCGGGGCAGTCCCTGGGCACGCGGACCCTGAAGCGTCAGGACTGGAAGCAGGCCAGTCAGTTCCAGCTGTTCGAGATCCCCTTCGCGCTCGACCCCGCCCGGGCCGGCCACGCCCTCGAATACCGAACCTACTTCCACCGCAACGCCAATGTCGTCCTCAACTGGGTGGGCTACCGATGAACAGAATGTGGCAAGCCTTAGGCGGGTTTATCCTGGCCCATCAGGCGTCTGATTTTACTGAGGATGGCATGTTTGCGATCAAGGTGCAGCGTTGGGTCGCCGCCGCAATAGCGGTCTTGATTGTTCTGGGGCCAGGCCGCGTGGCAAACGCGCAGATTGAGCCACCTGCATTCCCTAGCTATCGCACTATCGATGAGGCCTACGTCGATGTCCTGTCCACGTCGGTCGTGTACGAGAATACCGACGTGAGCATCGGCCCGGCAGGGGGTGGCCTGTCCCATTCCTTTTCGTCCATCGGTGGGGCTATTCCGCCGCTACAAGACGGGTGGATCAAAGGAATGGTGTGGTCTCCTGTCGGAACATGCCAGAGCGATCCAGAGTGGGGACCTACGCGCCAGCAGGTTACCCATATTGAAGGCTCGAGCTGCTTTTCGGTGTCCAATGGCATTTATTCAAATGTATCCGGCGACGGATCAACGCTAGTCTCTCAAGGCAGCAATGATTTCGTCCTGACGACTAAAAGCGGGATTGTGATTAAAATGTCGTCATGCTTCGCGGGGCAAGTCTGGGCTCCCGCGCGTGAGATTGTTTATCCAGATGGAAAAGTTGTTACGATATCGTTCGAAAAATCCCCTCAGAATTATTGTCGTGTCCATAATGTATCAAATAATCTTGGTTGGAGGCTGCAATACAAGTATGCCCCCACTGCAGGGGTAAGCACCTCTTGGACAGATTTGAGAAGAGTTGTGGGTTATAATGCTGCTTTCCTTGCGTGCGGTGATTCAGTTTCTGAATGTAGTTTTGTGGGTCGAGCCTGGCCTCAAGCCAGTCACGTCTATGAAACGAGCCAAGCAGCCGATGTTTACACGGTAACAGACTCCGGAGGACAGCAGACCCGCTTCACAATGATTCGTTATTCCAATCCTCCGGCACCATTCCGGATAACGTCAATCAAGCTGCCGGGGAGTTCGACGGACACATTTTCGTATCGACAGTGTCCCGTCTACACATTCGATTGCACTGTCTACAAGTGGCCGCAGGTCGGTGCTCCACCAGATACCTATACTGTGCAAAACTTTGTGCTGAGCGCGGTAAGTGACGGCAATACATGGACTTACGGAATGGTGACGCCGAATCCCTATATTTTGATCCGGAACTCCACCGGGCCTACGGGGATCATCCGTACCGCACGATCTGAGCCGACCTATGTGCAAACACATTTTACCGGGCCTGAAGGGACCTTTACGTTCTCGGGTGGAGCGGAAAACAGGATCAGCATGTTCATGTCACCTGAGGGCTGGACTGCGAGGTATTCCTACGATGCGCGAGGAAACGTCACGCAGACCGAGTTCACCCCCAGAACAGGATCGACTGACCCGATTGCCTATGAAAGGGCGGGCTATCCCGAAACATGTCCTGAACCGGAACGTCGGCGATGCAACAAGCCTCTCTGGGTCGAGGATCGCAACGGCAACCGCACCGAGTTCACCTATGACGCGGCGCATGGCGGTGTTCTGACATCAACCGGACCGGCCGTGAACGGTGTGCTTCGGCAGGTGAGGTATGAATATGAGCAGCGATGTGCGCGGTACCTGGACGGTGGCGGGGTGGTGGTAAGCGCGCCCACGCCGGTCTGGCTTCTCGTTCGCGAGCGGATGTGCCGGACGGGGTCTCCAGCAGCCGCGCCTGCGACTGGATGCGCCATTGCGGGAGATGAGCAGGTCACCGAATACGACTATGGATCAAACAGTGGCGTGAACAATCTCTTGCTGCGCGGCAAGGTCGAGGACGCGGCCGGTTTACGTCTTCGGACCTGCTACGGGTACGATGAAGATGGAAATCGGATTAGCGAAACCTCGCCGATGGCCGGTTTGGCGGTATGCTCATGAGCTGGCACCGTCCGTATATTGCGAAGACGCTTTCGTGGCTTGGGGTTGCAGTAGCCCTCTTCAGTAGTGGCGCATTGGCTCAGACGCCTCTGCAAAACTATACGTCGAGTATACGATACGATTCTGCCCGACGCCCGATCGGCACCATCAGCCCAAACCCAATCGTGGCCGGCTTGCCGTATCTGGCTTCCCGCAGCACCTACGATGGCCAAGGTCAACTGACGCGGGTCGAGACCGGTTATCTCGCAGCGTGGCAGGCAGCGAGCGTGCCGCCATCGGCCTGGTCGGGGTTCACCGTCTCTGAGCGCCTCGAATACGCCTATGACAACAGGGGGCGGCGTCTTTCTGAAACGAGGCTGAGCGGCACTACAGTCCTGGGCGTCACTCAATACAGTTACGACAGCTTGGGGCGGTTGAACTGTACGGCTCGGAGGATGAACCCTTCGGTATATGCATCGCTCCCTACTTCAGCCTGCGATCAGGGGAATCCAGGCAGTTTTGGCGCGGACCGGATTTCCCAGAACGAATACGATGCTCTCGGTCGCATCATTCAAGTGCGTTCGGGCGTGGGTACCCCGCTTGTCCAGAGCACGCAAACCCAAAGCTATTTCGCCCTTGGCAAGCCCGGTCAACTCATCGACGCCAACGGCAATCGAACGACGTTCCGGTATGACGGCTTCGGGCGTCTTAAGCAGATTGAGATGCCCCAGACGGGCCTTCCGGCGGGCTTCAATGGTGCAAATGCGCAGCGCGCCTCCGAAACGGCCGCGCCCTCAAATGTCAATGATCGTGAGCTTTATGGCTACGACGCCAACGGCAACCGGACGTCCTTGAGAAAGCGCGACGGCCGCACCCTGACCTTTACCTATGATGCCCTGAACCGGATGACGACCAAGATCGTGCCGGACGGGAGCGGGCTCCCGGCCTCGGCGACGCGCGACGTCTACTATGGCTACGACCTCAGGGGTCTTCAGACCTATGCCCGGTTCGACAGCGCGACCGGCGAGGGGGTCACCAACGACTGGGACGGCCTGGGCCGGTTGAGGTCGTCGACCACGACCATGGCCGGGGCCAGCCGCACCATCGGCCATCTCTACGATGCCAGCGGGGCTTTGACCCGCACGACGTACCCGGACCTTCAGTACGTCACCTACACCCGCGACGGCCTGGGCCGGATCGATTCCACGACCCTCAACGGCGTGACCAGGATCTTCGATCCGCGGTATGACACTCTGGGCCGGACCTCGGCCCTGTACCGTGCGAATGGCGCCAACTGGGGATCGCCGACCAGCTATGGCTACGACGGGGCCTCGCGCCTGACCTCGCTGATCCACGATCCAGCAGGCACGGCCCAGGACATCACCACGGGCTTTGCCTACAACCCGGCCAGCCAGGTGGTCAGCCGCAGCCAGTCCAACGACGCCTATCGCTTCACCGGCCTGGCCAACGTCAGCCGGACCTATGCGGTCAATGGCCTGAACCAGTACACCACGGCTGGCCCGGCCAGCTTCACCTATGACGCCAACGGCAACCTGACCTCGGACGGGGTGGGGGGGACCTATGTCTATGACGTGGAGAACCGGCTGATCAGCGGGCCCAACGGCGCGACCCTGGTCTGGGATCCGCTGGGTCGACTGTTCCAGAGCTCCAGCAACACCTATGGCGCGACGCGCTACACCTATGACGGCGACAAGCTGATTGCCGAGTACAACGCCTCGAACACCCTGCTGCGCCGCTATGTCCACGCCGACGGCTCGGACACGCCGCTGGTGGTCTATGAGGGCACCGGCACCACCGCGCCGCAATACCTCTATGCCGACCATCAGGGCTCGATCGTGGCCCGCACCAATGCCGCGGGCACCGTCACAAACGTCAACGCCTATGACGAATACGGCATCCCCAACGCCACCAACACCGGCCGCTTCCAGTACACCGGTCAGGCCTGGCTGCCCGAGCTGGGCATATACCACTACAAGGCCCGCATCTACTCCCCAACCCTGGGCCGGTTCCTGCAGACGGATCCGATCGGCTACGCGGATCAGATCAATCTGTATGCCTATGTCGCAAACGATCCGGTGAACCACACCGATCCGAGCGGGAAGTGTTTCTGGGACGGTTGCGTGGTCGAGGGAACCGTACTTCTTGCTGCTTACGCAGGGTCCGTCGCCGCTGTCGAAACCTGCCGCCAGACCGACTGTGTGCGAAATCTAGGCCATGCGATCGGAGAAGGGTGGCGTTGGCTAACTGGGGGCCCTGGTGCACCAATCATCTGGGTCAGTCAGCCAACGATATCGCGGAATGAAGCGCGTCCAAATCATGTGCCAGATAGAGGTGAGCCAGGAACCATAGCGACCAATGGGCCAGGTACTACACAGAAGAAGTATGGTGAGGATGGTTGGGTGGAACAGGAATGGAATGACGGGCACCCAGGCCATCCTTCGCCAGGAGACGAGCCCCATGTTCACGATTGGGAGCCGCGACCCCAAGCCCCACCGGGTACGCCGCCACGGCGTGGTGGTGCGCGCGCACCGGATAGGCCCGGTGATCTCACGGGTCAGAATTCTGTCGAGGAACCGACACCGATGAGACCAGGTACCGGAACCAGGAGATGGTGAAGATGATTACGAGCCCTGCCGACGTTTTGTTCGACCAAGAACGCGCGATAGATGGCAATGATGTTATCGAGTTGCTGTCAACAATTAACACGCTCCGAGATTCTACATTAACTGAAGTTTTAGTGACGTCAGAAAATGGATTACCTATCGTACAATTCTCCTTTCAAGCCAGAACAGGCTCCGATTTTAACAAAATAAAACTCTTATTCCTTAAAGTAGAGAGCTTTAGTATAGATTATAATAGCGATGATGTATTTCTCAATGTATCGGACCTAAAGTTCCTGCATCTAAAGAACGGAAGATATTATATCTCTTTAGATCCCGATCCGGGAACTCTTATTTCGGCCGGAGTTAATGATTTAGAACAATCAAGCACCGACCGCTTTTTTGTGCTTTCCGGTCAAATCTTCGCTGTATTGGACTAGAAGCAATCGAAATTCAGGGATTCACGCCGGGTGGTGTCAGTCCAATGAGAACTTGTCTCCAGCGGGCGGAGCGAGGGCAGGTGAGGTGATCATCAGATGGCGAGCGACTTCCACTCGGCCAATGCGGCCGAGCGTTGGGCTTTGAAATCGGGCCTGCTGATGAGGTGGCGCTCCAGGTTGAAGTGATTGTGGGAGGCGGCGTGGACGCCGCTGAATTTCTGCAGGGTCTTCATCTGGCGAAAGCGCTGCATGGCACGTTCTCGTCGTCGAAACGGGAGGTGTGAATTCTCGACGCGGTTGTTGAGCCGGCGACCCATTTCCTGTTTTCGGGTCGCCGTCAGATCCTTAAAGGCGGCCCGATAAGACTTCAGGCCATCAGTTTCGACTTCAGTGCCGGAGGTTCGATCGCGGTAGTTGGATCGGAATGGGCTTTCGATCAGTAGCTCTCTGCCAACGCTGAGCGGTACACTGAGGCAGATAGCGAACGGTGTAAGGGTTGGAGCAAGACAAAAGGGGTGCCGTAACCTCTTGCTTCGCCATCGATCTTTGCGCCCCCAACGGCTTGCCCTGAGTTGCCTGTTTTACGGCTGTGACGGACGAGGGCAGGATACGCTTTGCGCCGGCATTGTCTGACAGGCTTGGCCGTGGTGGCCCGAGCGGGTGTCGTCGGCACTGGCCGGCGTGATCAGGGCTTGAGGTCGACCTGTCGCTGCGCCCGGTGGCGATCGCGCGGGGTTTTCTCCAGCCACCTTGCGATGCCGGTACCCGGCGCGAGGGTGGCGACGAAGACAAGAGCGATGATGGGGGACAGGGCGTAGAACAAGGGGGCCTCCATGCGGCTGACGAGACCCCAACGGCCGCCCGGCGCGAGGTTCGGTCGAGCGCCTGGAGGGGATGACAGGGCCCTCAGGCCCGCAGACGGACGCCAGCCCCGCCGACGGCGTCGGTGCCGATGCGGACAGCACCCGCATCCTCGCGCCGCCGAAAAAATCGCGCATCCCCGCCCGGGCCCCTTGAATCCCCGGCCCGGCCTTCCCTTGTATCGAGGGCAGGTTGGCGGGGCCCGGTAAGGCCCGGCCGGGCTCTGTTCCGTTCCTGGCGCGTGGACTCCGTGAGACTCGCGCCCGTCTCGAGTCCAACCCCAAGCCGTTGAACGGCAAAGGCTTCAGGCCGGATTGCACGCGGTGGACCCGGTTTTTTCGAGTCCAACTGTGCGGGTCGGGACTCGTTGAGGCCGGGATCAAAAGGTCGTCATAACCTGTTGCCATGGCAGCACGTTTTAGCCGTCGCGGCCTGGGGTACATTGTTCCCGGTATCGAAACGCCACGAAGCGATTGACACGCCGACGCCACGCGGACCGGATTCTCAGCGCCTGACCGGGGCCCCCGCACAGGGATCGTCCGGGGCCGGCGGAGTCTCCGGGGCGGGCAGGGCCAACGGTGCAAGCGCCGCTGCCTGGATCGAGATGGGGGAGGGGCGTCTCGACGCCGCCTCGTTACCTGTCAGTGCCACCGGGCGGCCCGGGCCGGTCATGACCCCGCTCCCGTCCGCATCGAATGGCTACCTGTGCGGGCGTTTGGCGGCGAATAGCCCCGGCGTTACGGGGCCTTGCATGACCGGCGTCAGATCAGAGCACGGTGCCGGGGGTGTGTGGCGGTGGTGTCAGTCCAATGAGAACTTGTCTCCAGCGGGCGGAGCGAGGGCAGGTGAGGTGATCATCAGATGGCGAGCGACTTCCACTCGGCTAATGCCGCCGAGCGTTGGGCTTTGAAATCGGGCCTGCTGATGAGGTGGCGCTCCAGGTTGAAGTGGTTGTGGAAGGCGGCGTGGACGCCGCTGAATTTCTGCAAGGTCTTCATCTGGCGAAAGCGCTGCATGGCACGTTCTCGTCGTCGAAACGGGAGATGTGAATTCTCGACGCGGTTGTTGAGCCAGCGACCCATTTCCTGTTTTCGGGTCGCCTTCAGATCCTTCAAGCGGCCCGACAAGACTTCAGGCCATCAGTGACGGTGGCCTTCGGCGAGCCGTGCCGACGCATAGCTTTCCTGATGAATTTCAGTGCTGAAGCCTTATCGCGTGTCTTGGTGACAAATGATTCCAGGATCTCCCCTTCGTGATCGACGGCGCGCCAGAGGTAGTGACGCTCGCCGTTAATCCGAACGAAGACTTCATCGAGATGCCAGCGCCAATGGGTGAAGGAGCGCATCGCCTGAACCCGCTTCCTGCGGATTTCGCCGGCGAACATCGGGCCGAACCGGTTCCACCACAGCCGCACCGTCTCGTCGCAGATGTCGATGCCGCGTTCCGCAAGAAGGTCCTCGACCTGACGCAGCGATAGCGGGAAGCGGACGTACATCATGACGACCGTTCGGATCACTTCGGATGAGCTATCGAACCATCGAAACGGGTTGTCGGACTTGGCCATCTGGCCACGCTATCCGACCCGATCACGGGCGCAACCTCTTTGGCCTGACAAGACCTCCGGGCCGAAGCCGATGCCGCTTGGGTGGCTGCGATTGTCTGAAACTGGGCGGGGTAGGGGACGTTTCAACTTTGCTCGGTTGCCCTGACAGACCCGACGGGTGGGGACCCGCTCAACGTGGCGTACCGAGTCGGTCGCGCGCTCTGGCTGCTACGTGACAGCCCGCCGAGCTGGCACCTGTTGCCCCAGGCGAACTTGCCACACTCTCCACCACCTCGTATAAGGCGCGAGTTCTTATTGAATACGCCCAATCCGAATTCTGTCTTGCTCCGGAACCGGGAGGTCTGTCATGCCCGTTGCTGAAACGATGACCACGCGAGTACTTGAGCGTTTTACGCGAAAAGTCCGCATTGCGGGCGGCTTGGTAGCCGGCGCCCTTCTCGTCTCCGCCACTGGCGCGATGGCGCAGGCTTCGGTGTCGCTGGAAGACCTACAGGACGGCCTTTTCCCACCGATAGACTCCATTGAGTATTCCGACTTATGTGCTGCCGCAATGGCATATTCAACCGAATATTCAATGAAAAATCCGACCGAAGATGGCCTCAGTACATTATATGTGATGGCCTATGCCAGTTGGGCGGAGCGCTCCAAGCGGCTCCATGAATTAGATTCATTTGAAGAGATAAGGCCATTCGTGGAAATCTACTATAGAATGGTTCCGCAGCTTTCTCATGCTGAACGAGGCCGTATTGGCTGTCTTAGGGAAATGCCACCGCTCCCGGAAGATCCAAGTTACGGACAAAGATAGCCGTGAGGGTACTGTCAGGCGAACGATAAAGGTCTCCGGTATGTGTGGTATAAGCCACTGACGGGGATGATATTTCGTGAAGCCGATTTCGTTCAAGCGCCACCGTTTTCCGGCCGATGTGATCCGTCACGCCGTCTTGCTGTCCTTCCGCTTCAGTCTTTGTTTTCGTAACGTCGAGGCGCTCCTGGCGCAACGCGGGATCGACGTGAGCTACGAGACGATCCGGTGCTGGACGATCACGTTCGGACCGCTGATCGCCAGGCGATTTAAAAAGCGGCGCGGCCCGCCGTCCCCACGCTGGTACCTGGACGAGATGGTCTGCTGGATCGGCGGCAGGCGGATGTATCCGTGGCGCGCGGTCGATGATGAAGGCGAGATCCTGGACCTCCTGGTCCAGCGCCGGGGGGATACGGAGGCCGCGCTGAGGCTTCTCCGACGCCTGCTACACAACCAGCCGACCGAGCCGCAGACGATCACGACCGACGACCTGGCCTCATACGGCGCGGCTCTGGATCAGCTGGATCTCAGGCATTTGCACTGGCCGGGTCGGCTTCGGGAGAACAATCGGGCGGAGAACTCCCACCGTCCGATCCGACGAAGGGAGCGGCAGCAGCAGCGGTTCAAGTCCAAGGCTTCAGCCCAGAGATTTTTCACCACCCACGCGGCGTTCTACATCACCTTCAATGTCCAGCGCCACCTGATCAGCAGACCAACCCTTCGGCGTTTCCAGGCCGAAGCCGATGCTGCTATGGCGGCCGCCGTGGCCTGATCGAGCCCAGGGTAGGGGGCTTTTCGACTTGGGGAAGTTACCTGACAGGCCCGTCAGACCCGTCTCTTGTGCGTCAGCTAGTCTCGTCCTCTGGTGTGATCGTGAAGATGATTTCACGTCCCGCAACGGGGTACCCGTAGATGTCCTTGGGGGCCAGGCGAACGCGCGACGCTCCGTCCAGTCCCCACCGATCGACGCCTTGGCCCGCAGGCCACGCAGTCAAGACCGTGCAGTTGTCCAACCTGAGGTCGGCGGTAACAGTGCATGACATTTCAGCTTTCAGGTTCGTGAAGGCGTTGAACCGGGCCGGAATGGAACTCGTATTCTCTTCCACGAAGATCAGGGTATCGGTTTTCGGATTCAAGCTGGCCCGTTCGCACCTCAGGGGCTCGCCAGGCTCATCGGCTCGGCGCCAGCCTCGATAGCGGGATGCATCCTCGAGAATGCGCTCCCAGCCAGCATCGATCTCCTGTCCGGTGAATGGGGGCGACTGAAGGGCCAGCATGGTGTTGCAGGCTTCGGGGTCGTTGCGCTGCAAGACGACACGTCCCTCGAACGATTGTCCCATCTGCAGGACCGCCAGG
The DNA here is from genome assembly GCF_027271155.1 of Brevundimonas subvibrioides. Classification (NCBI taxonomy): domain Bacteria; kingdom Pseudomonadati; phylum Pseudomonadota; class Alphaproteobacteria; order Caulobacterales; family Caulobacteraceae; genus Brevundimonas; species Brevundimonas subvibrioides. Next base: position 2,608,244 of record NZ_CP114542.1, on the reverse strand, counting down.
AGCGCCTGGGCATCCGCGCTGCCGGCGGATGCAGCGTCGCGCAGACTGGCGAGACCTTCATCGGTGGAAGCGCCTTCTGTTTTGACGAGCTGCTGGGCAAGCTCGAGTTGAGCTTCAGGATCCCCCCTTTCTGCCGCCAGTCGCAACGTTGAGGAGATCGCGGGCACTTGGGATGAGCCCGCCTCGGCGTCCACCGCGAGATCAGTTTCTTCCCCATTCCCGTCCAAGCCCGAGCGCAGATAAAGGCCGTAGGGCGTCCACGCAGCCAGGGTGAAGAGTCCGACAGGCAGCCCGAGACCGAGGGCCAGGAACAACAAGGTCGGCACGCGCCCCTTCAGCAAACGCCAGATGACCGGATTGACGACCAGCGCCAAGATTACCCCCGCCGCCGTGACCAGGGTCCAGTACCCGCGTCTCATCTCCAGAAAGGGATCGTCCAGCCCACCCAGCAGGACCAGGCCGAAGCCGGCCAGGATGCCGAGCGAGACCAGGAACATCAAGGCCTGGAACAGGAATCCGAAAACGCGGCCAACCACCTTCATGTCTTACCCCTTGAACCAGACCGTCTGATCTCGGCTACCGCCTCGGCGAACGGCCGTTGATGTCCAAGCTAACAATGCTGGATCGCGTTAGGATGACAGTGTCCGTCATCCTTCTCATCATTCTGCCCCGACGAGGATGAAGGGAGCCCAGTGTGTGGGGTGAGCCGTGTTCGGGTTCTGCATGAGGCCCTGCATGGACTGCTGCATGGCCCGGGCCCTGGAGAGGGCGGGGTCTTGCTGCTGCAGCCTGACAGTGGAGGTGGTGAGGGCGGTGGCGTCGGTGTCCCCGACCTTCCAGTGGGAGACGAGCAGGGATCGGGCACCGGCGAAGAAGAAGGCGCGGGCGAGGCCGGCGAGGGCTTCGGACCCGGCCTGCGCATTGCTGGAGGCGGTGTTGCAGGCCGAGAGGATGACCCAGTCGGCATTGAGCCGAAGGCCCGCAGCCTCGGCGGCGGTGAGCAGGCCGTCGTCGTCACCCTCGGGCTGACCGGGTGGGCTGAAGGCCAGGGCCGCCTGATCGAGGCCGAGCTCGGGCGGGATCAGGCCGTGGGTGGCGAAGACAATGACCCGGGCGCGGGCCAGGGTACCGTCGGCGCTCAGGGCCTGGACCCGGGCCTCGGTGGCGTCCGTCGTGAAGTCGAGGGTTGTGGCCGGGTCGGCGTCCAGGGCCGCGGCGATGGCGAACAGTTCGTCGCCTGTGCTGTCCAGGGGATCGAGGGTGCGGACCCTATTGGCGCGCAACTGGGCCCGGGTGAGGAAGCGGCCCTCCTCGGGCTGGATGGTGCGGCCGGCATTGTAGGTGGCGAAGCCGAAGCCGCGGAAGGGGTCGGGCGCGCTCGGGGCCTCCCGCCGGTCCTCACCCCGGACCTGACGCAGGGTGGACAGGTTGGGCAGGACGCTGAGGGCCCGGGTAGTGCCCAGCCAGGGGGTGTCGATCAGGGCCCGGGGATCGGCGTCGTCGCCCACGGGCTCGGCCATGGGCAGGGCGGCGAAGGGCAGGGACAGCAAGGACCCCTGGGGGCTCAGGATCCAGTCCTCCTTGTCGGCCAGCAGGGCGGCGATCCGTTCATCACCGAACAGGGCCTGATAGAGCTCATAGGCCCGGCTGCGGTCGAAGCCCCGGCCGCCCTGGCCGACGGTCGCACTGCCGCCGCTGTCGGGCCCGCGCCCGCCGTCTGGCTTGAGCTCGTCCCGCAGAACCCCGATGCGGGCCTCAAGGTCATCCGGCTCCATGCCCACCTCGGCCCAGTCGAAGCCCTCGCGGGTCACCACGAACACGATCCCCCGACGCTGACCCTCGGGCATGCGTGCATCCCCCGGCGAGACCAGCACCAGGGCCTCGCTCTCATGCAGCAGGGGCTGGAGGTCCGCCACAGACAGGGACGAGGGGTTGAGCAGTTCGAGGTACTGCGGGTAATCCCGCTCAAGCTGCGTCGTCAGATCTGTGATCCGGGCGTCCAGCGTATCGCGCCGGCGGACCAGATCGGCCTGCCGGGTCCGGGCCGCTTCATCGGTTCCGCCGGCGGCGGCGGAGAACTGGCGGTCCAGACCGGCACGCTCCTCGAGTGCCGTCTCCCACTCCCGCGCCAAGGCCTGCCCTGCCGGGCTGAGCGCCCGGCGCGCCGCCGCCCGCACCTGGGCGCGGCCGGCCGAGGACCCCTCCTGCCACTGCACGGCCTGGAAGGCCTCGGCCCTCAGGGCGTCATCGCCCGCGCCCGACCGATCCACCGACCAGGCCGCGCGGGTGAAGACCACGGCGGCGTTACCCGTCGCATCGGCGAGACGAACCTGGGAGGCCTCATCTCGGTTGCCACCCTCCCGCAGCGCCAGGGTTCGTCGGATCTCCAGGGCCTGACGGGCGGGTGTGAGCGCGGCCAAGGCCATACCGGACCCCAAAGCCGAGATCGCTGTGTTCTCCGCCGAAAGTGCAGTCGTCGGATGGTCGGGCCCGAGGGAGGTCTCGCTGATCCTGAGGGCGCGCTCGGAGAGCGGTTGGGCCTCGGCGTAGCGGCCTTGGCCGTAGAGGTTGAAAGCGAGGCTATTCAGGCTATCGACGGTATAGGGATGGTCTCGGCCCAACACGGTCTCGTTGATCCGGAGAGCGCGCTCGAGGATGGGGTGGGCCTCGGCAAGTCGACTTCGGTCTCTGAGGTTGAGGGCGAAACGCGAGAGGCTTTCGGCGGTGTCGGGATGGTTGGGTCCCAGCGCGGCCTCTCTGATTCTGAGGGCTCTTTCAAAGAGGGGTTGTGCTAGGCCGTATTGGCCTTGGCTGGAGAAGTTGCCTGCCAGGTTGCTAAGGCTGGTGGCGGTGTCGGGATGGTTGGGTCTGAGGACAGCCTCCCGTATCGCTAAGGCCCGTTCATAGAGGGGCTGGGCCTCGTCGTATTGACCTTGGGCATGGAAGTTGGTTGCTAGGTTGCTAAGGCTGTTGGCGGTGTCCGGATCGTCTGGTCCCAATATTGTTTCATCTATCCTGAGTGCGCATTCGAAGAGTGGCTGGGCCTCGCCATATAGGCCTTGGCCGTAAAGGTTGAGGGCGAGGCCGCTTAGGCTACTTGCTGTTTTGGGGTGGTTCAGCCCCAACATGGTCTCATTGATCTCGAGCGCGCGCTCAAAGAGTGGCTGGGCCTGCACATATAATCCCTGCACTCTGAGGTTTTCAGCGAGGTTGTAGGTGACCTCGGTGGTGTCGGGATGCTCCGGTCCGAGGGTGGCCTTGTTGATGCTGAGTGCGCGTTCCAAGAGGAGCTGGGCCTCGGCGTAGCGGCCTTGGGCGTAAAGGTTGAGGGCGAGGCCGTTTAGGCTACTCGCTGTTTTAGGATGGTTCAGCCCTGACACGGTCTCGTTGATCCTGAGCGCGCGCTCATAGAAGGTTTGAGCGTCTACATGTCGACCAAGGCCGTCGAGATTTTGGGCCAAATTGTAAAGTACATTCGCGGTTTCTGGACTATTTGGTCCCGTCACCTCAGAAACGATGTTTAAAGCGCGCTCATAGAGGGATTGTGCGAAGTCATATTGGCGCTGGTCGTAGAGGTTATTGGCGAGGACGTTGAGGCTGGTGCCGGTGACTAAAGCTTCCGACCCAAACTCAGCCTCCATTATCCCGAGAGCGCGCTCATAAAGGGATTGGGCCAAGGCGTATTGGCGTTGCTCATTGAGATTGTTGGCGAGAGCCAAAAGCCCGCTGGCGGTCAGGGGATGGTTTGGCCCCAACACCGCAGAGAAAAACGTGAGAGCGCTCTCATGCAGGGGTTGGGCTTGGCCATAACGTCCCTGGGCGTCGAGGTTTATGGCAAGGTTGCTGCGGCTAATGGCGGTGGCACCACCTTCCGGCCTTTCCCAGCTTTCGTAGATCTTGAGGGCGCGCTCATTGTAGGGCAGGGCATCGCCGTAGCGACCTTCGAAGTATAGGCTGGCGGCGAGTTTGCTAACAGTGACTGCGACCAGCGGGTGGTCGGGACCGAACGTCTGCTCCTCCCGGTCGAGGACCCGTTCAAGAATGGCCTTGGCATCCTCGAAACGACTCTCGCCAAGGGCTGAATCAGCCTCTGCCAGCCAAGCGACGTACTCCGCGTGTTCCGGTGTCGTCATGTCCCGGATCGCTGGGGGGACCGTCGGCACAATCGACGACTGGAGAGACGAAGCTATTTCATTTTCACGAACCGACAGGGCCAACCCCTCGCTTGGGGCAAGGGCGGCAAGCATGAGGTTCAGGATCGCCATAGCTTTCGCTGTTCTGTTAGCAGTTTCGCCTCTCTCATTCATGGGATTGCGATGACCTCAGTCTTGAGTTTGCCTTGGAGTTCGACGACAGCCATGCCATCTACGTATGACACCCGGAGCGCCCATCCGTGCTTCAGGGCGATGGCGCGGACGATGCCGAGACCGAGACCGAGACCAAGCCCCTGGCCCGACCTCTTGATCGGCAAAGCTTCCCCCGATTTTGTGACAAGTGTTTGGGGAAACGGCGGCCCGGGGTTCTGGACCGCCAACCGGAACCGGTCGTCGTCCGAAACCAGCAGGAGGGACACGGACCCGCCCGGGTCGGAAAATTTCCGGGCGTTGTCCAGCAGGTTTTCGACCAGTCGACGGATCAGGGAGGCGTCGCCCAGAACCCGGATGTCGGCTGCGATGTCGGTGACCAGGGGATGGCCGACCAGAGCCAGGTCTTCCTCCTGATCCTCGCGTATCTCACTCAGCAGCCGCGAAAGATCGACGGGAACGAAGGCCGACCGGTCGAACCGACCGGCCCGGGCCTTGGCCAGATCGACCAGGCTTTCGAACAGGCGGGACAGATCGATGACGTCGCCCTTCAGCCTTTCCACCTCCTGCAGTCTGTCCGCCGTCGTGTCCTTCAGGAGTTGATCCGCCGAGAGCCGCATCCGGGTCAGGGGGGTACGCAACTCATGCGCCACTGTCTCCACAAAGGCATTCAGACCGAAGACGAGGTCCCTGAGGTCGCCCAGCATCAGATTGATATGGGTTCGGAGTTCGGCCAGTTCCCCGGGGGCGTCGGGCTCGGGCTCGAGGTCCGATAGGTCACCCTGGCCGATGGTCCGCAGCCTTTGGTTCAAACGGTCTAGGCGCGTGCGGTACTGACGCCGGTACCAGAGTTGCAGGCCGATGGAGACCAGAACCGCTGCGGCGAAACCGGACCAGCCGAGCGTGACCGCCAGACGTGTGGCCTGTTCGGCCGGGCCGGGAAAGGGATCCGCCACATAGAGCGAGAGGTCGCGAACCTCTTCAAGGCCGACGATCGGTGTTTGTCCGAGATCCAGTCGGCGCGCGAGCACTGGTCCGGTCGAGAGTTCGATGATCGAAGGACCATCCGCCGAAATCCGGCCGAGCCTCTCCCGGTCCTGCAAGGAGCCAAAGTCGCCGAGCACCATGCCTCCGTCGGCAAGGGCAGCGATACGACCTTCGGCTGGCAGGGATTGTTCCTGACGATCAATCTCCAGCCGCAGAAAGGGCAGATCCCCATAGCGAAGCACTGCGACCAGGCCGTCCAGCCGGGCGTCGAGGGAATCGATGGCCGCAGACCGGGCTGCCGACAGCAGTCCGTTGGAAAACGCCGCTGCGGGCACTGCGGCGGCCACGAACAGAAGCGGCAGGCCGAACGCGCGGAGCCAGCGGGTCATGCGATGAGCGACGAAGTCAGCCATCGCCGGCCGCCAGCAGGAGTTGGAGGTCGAACCGGTATCCCTGGCTGTGCGTCGAGATGGCCTCGGGCGTGCCGGCCTCCTCCAGCTTGCGTCGGAGGCGGCGGATGCCGGCCGCGACGATATTGGTCTCGGTGTGCTGGCGGCGGATGTCCCACACGTCGGACCGAAGCATCGATGCCGGGAGGACGAGCCCCGGCCGGCCGGCCATATAGGCCAGGAGGCGAAATTCGGTGTCCGTAAGGTCGATCCGCCGGCCCTTCCAGCGGGCGATCCGGTCGTTACGTTGCAGCTCCAGCGCTCCAATCCGCTGAAGGTCGCTCTCCAGCACCGGACGGACCAGGACCTCGATCCTCGCCAGAAGCTCATCGGGCTCGAAGGGTTTGACCATGTAATCGTTGGCTCCGCCCCGCAGACCGTCGATCCGCTGGACGGTCTCGCCCCAGGCGCTCAGGATCAGCGCGGGCGTCGATGTCCCCTCTGCCCTCAGCCGCTTGAGGAACAGTAGCCCGTCGCCGTCCGGCAGCCCCCGATCGAGCACGAGGATGTCGAAGGGGCGAGCCGCTACGGCCTCGGCCGCCGCCGCGATCGTACCGACGACGGACACACCATAGCCGGCGGACCCGATCAGGGTGGCGATCTGATCGGCGAGCCGGGGTTCGTCCTCTACCAGGAGAAGGCTTGGCCCGGACGTCCTCTGAAGCAGGGCTTCCACCCGTGTGCGAAGCTCCGTTGCCTGGACGTCGGAGAAGACGACTTCTGCCTCTCTAAGCGTTCTCAGGACCGCCCGGTTGGGGCTGCTGAGATCGTCGACGATGACGAGGCGCGGGCCGGTCGTTGCGGTCATCCAGGCGACCGTCTGAGCCTCGGGCCATGCCCGGGCATCGGCAATCACCAGATCGACGTCGGCCAGCTGTGACGTCGCTTCATCGCGTTCCACGGCCAGTTCACAGGCCGATCCCTGCAGCGCCTTGCGGACGAGGGCGATAATCGCAGTCTGGGCCGAGACCAGCCGGATCCTGGAACCGGGGGTCAAGGCCGGGATGTCCTGGTCAGGGTGACGACATCCACCCGCGTGCCGCAAAGGCTTCGCCAAGGTTCACGGTGGAGCGACGTCTGTTTCACGAGGGCTGTCTATCAACCCCTGTTGGAGGGCGGGTGACATTGTCTGTCATCGTCGCGCCTGCAGGAAGGATGACGGGGAGCCGCGCGTGCAGGTTCGGATCGAGACGCAGACGGCGCGAGGCCCCGATCGCGGATCGGGCCTAGCGACACCGCCCGCCCTGGGACGGGGCGAGCGTCAGTCGATAGGTTGTCGAGACGCGGCTGACGTTCAGCACAGAGACGTCGACGTCCGACGGGTAATCCGGCCTCCACTGGACATAGGCCGCCCGCCCCGCAACCCCCGAATCTGGGCCTGTCAGGGCGGCAATGCGCCGGCCCTGCATGTCGGTGACAATCAGGTCGAGGTCGGCTCCGCCGGGTGCCCCGGCCGGAAGCCGCAGGGCCGCGTCCGCGATCTCGCCGCCTGCGACCCGAAGCCGGACGGACTGTCTTTGTCCGGGGGACAGGAGACCCTCGCTGCGGGTGGGGCCGACGCAGACTCCCCTGTCCTCTGCCGCCTCCTCCTCGGCCACGACGGCCAGAACAGTGGCATCGCCCCGAGCCATCAGGCGAGCCTCGGCGAGCAGACGTTCGGGGGCGAGGGGGTCATCGATCCCAACCCCCCGGCTCATTCGGGCGGCCACCACCATGGCCAGGGGGTCACGCTCTGCACGCGCCCAGTCCGCGACATCTTCGGCGCGCTCGAGCCGCTGGACCGCTGTGGGGATCGACGTCTGCCCGTCCTGGATGCTCACAGGAGCCGGACTCGAAGCGAACAGAGCCAAGACGATGAGCAGGGCGGACGACATCACTCGGTCAGGATCTCGGTCTGGGTTTTCCAGATATAGTCCATGACCGACTGCGCCTGTTCGAGGCAGCCCGCATCGGTCAGGACCGGCAACAGGTCGTCTCCCGAGATGGAGTCTATGGTCACGACAGCGAAACTGGTCGCTGAATATGGCCGGCCGGGCGTCACTACCGCGGCTTGTCCGCCAGCCGCCTCCGGTCGTGCGAGAGGCCAGACCGCATGTGCTTCGCCAGGCTCGAACACAACGGTGTGGCTTTCGTTGGCGACCGTGATCTCTATGGTTTCCCGTCGCGAACTGGAAGCCCTCGAAAGCTGCGGCTGTTGCCCTCTCGCAACGCACTGGGGACCCAAGGCCTGAGATCCGAGCACGACGATGGGAGGGATCTGGTCGAGCGAAGTGATGGTCGCGCCTTCCACAGACACATCCGATGAATCCGAGAAGCTGCGAACACCGCCGTTTCGGAAGGAGTTTCGGGTCTGTTGCAGAAAGGCCAAGGCGCGTCCCACGAAGCTCTGGCTTTGGCCTTCGCGCGCTCTTGCCTGAGCCAACGTCCCTCTGAACGGTCCCGCGTACGCGGCTTCGCTGCGATCAGCGCCAATGAACATAAGCGTCTGGTTGGACCCCAGAGTGATGACTGCGTTTGGCCCCATCAAGCGAATGGGCCGGACCGTTCGACCGTCTGTGACCCATGTTATTGATCCATCGGGATTTGTCTGTTGGCGCGCCGAGGCTTCCGTCGCGGTTGCAAGCGTGACCACCGTCAACGCCGCCGTAATCAGCAGTTTTGGTGACTTCATAGGATTGTTTCTCCTAGCGTCTTTCCGGCACTGGGAAGGCCGCCGATGCGATAATTGAGACGCATGCTGTTGAACAGGAAACCCAGAAATACGGCGAACCCCGCCGCATCGCCTGGAAGGACGAAGCGAGCGAACTTGAACAGGGTTATATCAATCACAATCAGCGAGATCGTGACAACGAACAAGACGATCCCCCTGCGTTTGCGCATCTCCGAGAATGATCCGAGGATCGCACCCGAGAGCCCGCAGAACAGCAGGAGGATCGCTTCACCGATCACACCCAGTTCATGGCGCACCCGGCCATCGAAGAGTTGCTGCATGGCCTGGGCATGGACCAGGACGCCGGGGGATGTCGCACCGTTGCTCAGGCTCGACTGCGTGCCTGGAACACCGGCGGTGTCACCATGCAGGACCGAGAGCGGGGTCTTGTGTCGATCAATGAGATCAAACACACCCCCGATGATAACGACCTTGCCGCGAAGCCGGGCAAGCTGGAGCGGCATGACGTCCGGTCCTGTCAGCTCGGAGCTTCGAATATAGGTAAAGGTCTCCTGACCCGGAGGCTCCAGCAGCCAGTCTATCCGGATGGGCCGCTCGCGGTCGCAGTGGGGCAGCGTCCTGAGGCCCGGATTGTCACGTACCAGCTTGGCTGCTTCTGAGAGGCTGCAGGTTCCATCGGGCGAAACCGGAATATGGCGTACCACGTCATCAACAGTAGCCGATACCAGCGGACCGCCGATCGGTCTGTATGTGGACGCGAGGAAGCGGTTCTGGAACGCCGGATCCAAAGGATCTCCCGAACGTATCAGAACGACGGGCACCTGAAGGTTCCGAAGCGTCTGCTCGAGAGCCTCATCCTTTTTGGGCTCGGTGGTCCGGTCGAACAGGATGTCCAGAACAATGACCCGGGGTTCGGCCCCGGCGATTTCGGTCACCACATCCGAGAGATAGCCCCGGTCGAGCGGCGACAGATAGGGCACGCCTTCAAGGCTTTTCTCGTCGATACCGACGATGGCCACGTCCAAGCTCGTCTGGGGAGCCCTGTCCGAGAAAGCGACTGTCCTCAGGTCGGTGATCGAATGTTCGATCTTCACAAATTGGGGTAGCAAGTTGATCGCAAGGATGGCGAAGCCACCCGCGAGCACCCCGGTCGCCGCGACCTTCGCGACCTCAATCATGGTTTTCGGAGTCGGCAGTTTCATTCTGCCCCGACGAGGATGAAGGGAGCCCAGTGTGTGGGGTGAGCCGTGTTCGGGTTCTGCATGAGGTCCTGCATGGACTGCTGCATGGCCCGGGCCCTGGAGAGGGCGGGGTCCTGCTGCTGCAGCCTGACGGCGGAGGTGGTGAGGGCGGTGGCGTCGGTGTCTCCGACCTTCCAGTGGGAGACGAGCAGGGAGCGGGCACCGGCGAAGAAGAAGGCGCGGGCGAGGCCGGCGAGGGCTTCGGAGCCGGCGTCCTGGTCGCTGGAGGCGGTGTTGCAGGCTGAGAGGATGACCCAGTCGGCATTGAGCCGAAGGCCTGCGGCCTCGGCGGCGGTGAGCAGGCCGTCGTCGTCGCCTTCGGGCCGACCGGGCGGGCTGAAGGCCAGGGCCGCCTGATCGAGGCCGAGCTCGGGCGGGATCAGGCCGTGGGTGGCGAAGGCAATGACCCGGGCGCGGGCCAGGGTGCCGTCGTCGCTCAGGGCCTTGACCCGGGCCTCCGTGGCATCGGTCTGGAAGGAGAGGGTCTCGCCTTTCTCGTCGCCCAATGCCGCAGCGATGGCGAACAGTTCGTCGCCTGTGCTGTCCAGGGGATCGAGGGTGCGGACCCTATTGGCGCGCAACTGGGCCCGGGTGAGGAAGCGGCCCTCCTCGGGCTGGATGGTGCGGCCGGCATTGTAGGTGGCGAAGCCGAAGCCGCGGAAGGGGTCGGGCGCGCTCGGGGCCTCCCGCCGGTCCTCACCCCGGACCTGACGCAGGGTGGACAGGTTGGGCAGGACGCTGAGGGCCCGGGTAGTGCCCAGCCAGGGGGTGTCGATCAGGGCCCGGGGATCGGCGTCGTCGCCCACGGGCTCGGCCATGGGCAGGGCGGCGAAGGGCAGGGACAGCAAGGACCCCTGGGGGCTCAGGATCCAGTCCTCCTTGTCGGCCAGCAGGGCGGCGATCCGTTCATCACCGAACAGGGCCTGATAGAGCTCATAGGCCCGGCTGCGGTCGAAGCCCCGGCCGCCCTGGCCGACGGTCGCACTGCCGCCGCTGTCGGGCCCGCGCCCGCCGTCTGGCTTGAGCTCGTCCCGCAGAACCCCGATGCGGGCCTCAAGGTCATCCGGCTCCATGCCCACCTCGGCCCAGTCGAAGCCCTCGCGGGTCACCACGAACACGATCCCCCGACGCTGACCCTCGGGCATGCGTGCATCCCCCGGCGAGACCAGCACCAGGGCCTCGCTCTCATGCAGCAGGGGCTGGAGGTCCGCCACAGACAGGGACGAGGGGTTGAGCAGTTCGAGGTACTGCGGGTAATCCCGCTCAAGCTGCGTCGTCAGATCTGTGATCCGGGCGTCCAGCGTATCGCGCCGGCGGACCAGATCGGCCTGCCGGGTCCGGGCCGCTTCATCGGTTCCGCCGGCGGCGGCGGAGAACTGGCGGTCCAGACCGGCACGCTCCTCGAGTGCCGTCTCCCACTCCCGCGCCAAGGCCTGCCCTGCCGGGCTGAGCGCCCGGCGCGCCGCCGCCCGCACCTGGGCGCGGCCGGCCGAGGACCCCTCCTGCCACTGCACGGCCTGGAAGGCCTCGGCCCTCAGGGCGTCATCGCCCGCGCCCGACCGATCCACCGACCAGGCCGCACGGGTGAAAATCACGGCGGCGGTTCCCGTCGCACCGGCGAGACGGACTTGGGAGGCCTCATCTCGGTTGCCACCCTCCCGCAGCGCCACGGTGCGGCGAATCTCCAGGGCCTGCCGCGCCGGGGTCAGGGCGTCGGAGGCCGCGCCGGACCCCAAGGCAGCAAGGGCTGTGTTCTCCGCCGTTCCGGCAGTCGTAGGATGGCTGGGTCCCAGCGCGGCCTCGGTGATCCTGAGGCCGCGCTCATTCAGGGGGCGAGCCTCTGCATAGAGGCCCTGGGCGATAAGGTTGACGGCCAGGTTGTTCAGGCCGAGGGCGGTGGTTGGATGGTCGGGTCCCAGCGCGGCCTCCCAGATGCCAATGGCGCGGTTAAAGCGGGGCTGGGCCTCGGTGTAGCGGCCCTGAGCTCTGATGTTTTCAGCCAGGTTGTTCAGGCTGCGCGCGGTGTCGGGATGGTCGGGTCCGAGTGCGGTCTCGTTGATCGTGAGGGCACGCTCGTAGAGGGGCTGGGCATCGGCATAGAGGCCCTGGGCGTTGAGGTTGAAGGCGAGGTTGTTCAGGCCAAGTGCGGTGCGCGGATGTTCGGGACCCAGCGCGGCCTCGTTGATCCTGAGGGCGCGCTCAAGTAGGCGCCGGGCCTCGGCGAACTGGCCCTGGGCGTTGAGGTTTGCGGCCAGGTTGTTGAGGCTGGTCGCGGTGTCGGGATGGTCGGGTCCCAGCGCGGCCTCGGTGATCCTGAGGGCGCGCTCGAATAGTGGCCGGGCCTCGCCGTACCGGCCCCGGGCGTTGAGGTTGTAGGCCAGGTTGTTGAGGCCTCTGGCGATGTCGGGATGGTCTGGTCCAAGTCTGGACGCTGCGATCCTGAGGGCGCGCTCATAGAGAGGCTGGGCCTCGGTATAGAGGCCTTGGGCGTCGAGATTGAGGGCCAGGTTGCTGAGGCTGGCGGCTGTGTCTGGATGGTCGGGTCCGAGGGCGGCTTCCCGGATCCTGAGGGCGCGCTCATGGAGGGGCTGGGCGTCTGCATAGAGGCCCCGGTCGTCGAGGTTTGCGGCCAGGTTGCTGAGGCCGTCGGCGGTGTCGGGATGGTCCGGTCCGAGTGCGGCCTCCCTGATCCTGAGGGCGCGCTCAAAGAGGGGCTGGGCCTCGACATAAAGGCCCAGGGCGTTGAGGTTGAAGGCCAGGTTGTTGAGGCTGGTGGCGGTGTCCGGATGGTCGACTCCCAGCGCGGTCTCCTTGATCCTCAGAGCGCGCTCAAGGAGGGGCCGGGCCTCGGCATAGAGGCCCTGGGCTTTGAGGTTTTGAGAGAGGTTATCGAGGATGCCGGCTGTGTCTGGATGGTCGGGTCCGAGGGCGGCCTCCCGGATCCTAAGGGCGCGTTCGTAGAGGGGCTGGGCATCGGCATAGAGGCCCCGGGCGTTGAGATTGGAGGCCAGGTTGTGGAGACTTATCGCGGTGCTTGGATGGTCCGGTCCGAAGGCTGCCTCGTTGATCCTGAGGGCGCGCTCAAGTAGGCGCCGGGCCTCGGCGTACTGGCCCTGGGCGTTGAGGTTTGCGGCCAGGTTGTTGAGGCTGGTCGCGGTGTCGGGATGATCCGGTCCGAGTGTGGCCTCGGTGATACTGAGGACGCGCTCAAGGAGGGGCCGGGCCTCGCCGTACTGGCCCCGGGCGCTGAGGTTATTGGCGAGGTTATTGAGGCTTTGCGCGGTGTCGGGATGGTCGGGGCCGAGTCTGGCCTCCCTGATCCGGAGGGCGCGCTCATTGAGGGGCTGGGCCTCTGCATAGAGGCCCTGGTCGTTGAGGTTTGCGGCCAGGTTGTTGAGGCCGTCGGCGGTGTCGGGATGGTCGGGTCCCAAGGCGACCTCGGTGATCCTGAGAGCGCGCTCATAGAGGGGGCGGGCCTCGGCGTACTGGCCCTGGGCGCCAAGGTTTAAGGCCAGGTTGTTGAGGCTTTGCGCGGTATCGGGATGGTCGGGTCCGAGTGCGGCCTCCCTGATCCTGAGGGCGCGCTCATGGAGGGGCCGAGCCTCGGCATACCGGCCCTGGGCGTTGAGGTTGAGTGCCAGGTTGTTGAGGCGGTTCGCGGTAGTTGGATGGTCGGGTCCGAGTGCGGCCTCGGTGATCCTGAGGGCGCGTTCGTAGAGAGGCCATGCCTCACGGTACTGGCCCTGGGCGTTCAGGTTGTTGGCCATCCAGCCCAAGATTCCCGCAGCCTCCGGGTGATCAGGTCCTAAGGTCCTCTGCTCGATGTCGAGGATCAGGGTCAAGAGACGTTGCGCCTCGTCGAAGCGGCGTTCGTTCGTCGCTGCCAGTGCCTCCGCCACCCAGGCTTCGTATTGCGTCTTCTCTTCGGCCGTCATCGGCCGGATGGCCGGCGGGATCACTGGCTGGGCGGGCGTCGCTTGTGCCACGGGATCCGCGAACCTTTGATCGACCTGCGCGAGCGCGCCTCCAGCGTGCAGCGCCAAAGCAATCGCCGATACCGATGCGGCCGCGATCACCCTCAGCGGGTGGCCGGACGGTGCATTCGTTCGTCTGTCGGTCATCGCCCCGGTCCCCCAACCGTCGCAAACGTCTCGAAGAGGACCACCCGCGCGCCGCCGCGCTCGGTGAGGTCCATCGGACCGCTCCGCACCGTCCCGTAACCGAGCGTAGCCGCCTCCAGCAGGGCTGCAAAGCCCGTTCGCGGTCCTGCGTTGCGCGACGCGGATGGAAGTCCCCCGGCCAGATCCCGGAAGTCGGCCGCGATCGATGCTCCGGGGCGGGCCTCCACGGCGAGCAGAACGATCCGGCCCGTCCCGATCGCGCCTCGCGCACCCGGAGGCGGCGCGACCTCGGTATACGACACCACCGCCTCGGCCCCTGCCGGCAGGCGCAGACCCTCATACCGACCGCGCGGATAGCCGCTGAGGAAGGTCGTCTGGTTCCAGGCGTCCAGGTACAGAGGGGTGATGTCCAGCGTCTGGTCGCCGGTGTTGCGCACGGTCAGATAGACCCGCTCACAGTCCGCCGGGCGGATCAGAGTGGCGGAGGCCGCGGCAGCATCGGACATTATGACCGCCTCGGCGGGAATCTGGCGAGAGGGGACGTGCGGCTGGCATCGCTCTTCGATGCGGGGCAGGGCCGGGGCGATGGCCACGGTGACCGCGAGCGCCCGCGAGATCGGGGAGTCCCGATAGGCCGAGGCCACGCCGATCAGGTTGCGGGTGCGGGCGACGGCCCGCAAGGCGCGGATCAGGGTCTCGGGCGTCACGTCCTCCACCGGCATGGAATAGGGCTGGGCGGGACCGGTCGTCTGGAGGGCAGTTGTGTCAGGGACGAACCACAGGCGATCCTCCGCGACCATCAGGCGAAGATCGGCGGGCCCTGTCTCCTGAACCCAGTCGATTGCGAGGGGGAGATCTCCGGACGCCGTGTCGCGGATCGCTGCCACCGCCTCGCCCGGGCGTCCCGACGCGGTGCCTGGAGAGACTGCGACACGCAGGACAAAGGACGGCACCCTCTGGACCAGCCGCGCCTCCAGAGCCGGGGCCGTGTTCGCCAGCCAGGCCTCCAGCTGATCTCTCCGCAGCCCGCGGGCCGCCAGGACCTCGTCCAGCCGGTCGGGAAAGGCCGGATCGCGCAGGATCTCCAGATCGGCCCGCTCCAGGCGGGATCGGGTGACCCGGCCGTAGAAGATCGGTGCCTCGCCCGAACCGACCGTGCGGCGACCGACGGCGAAGATCGCGCCCTCTCCGACATCGTCGAGGAGACCGGCGCGGACGCTGAGCGCGCCGTCGATGTTTTCCAGCCGCCAGCTGCGCTCGCCCTCGCCGCCGAGGAAAGTTCGTCGTCCCAGATCCCCTTCGAACAGCGGCGTCCGGACGCCGCCGCCGTTCTCCCAGTATTCGGCCATGATGGTCTGGGCCAGATCGCCATAGGTCTCGCTGCGGCCCGAACGGATGGCCTGGACCAGCGACCAGGTCATCAGGCCGTGCTGACGGCGTTCATCGGCGGGGAGCTCTAGCGGCAAGGGGCGCTCAAGGGCCAGTTGTTCCGGCTGGACCGCATAGAAGGCGACCAATCCGCCGCCCGGGCGCGACCGCGTCAGGTCGAACCCGGCGATCCGCCGATCGTCGGCGCGAGGCGACCGCGTCCCGGCCGGGGCCGGTACCGTCGGCACGCCCAGATCTGTGGGGGCAATGTCGCGCGTGACGATGTCGGTATCACCGCTCCGCACGCCGGTTCCGGAATGGCAGGCGTCCAGCACGAACCAGACGAAGGTGCCTTGATCGACCAGCCGGGAGACCCGCTCGCCGAATTCGTCGTCCAGGATCTGGTTGTCCACTTGGGCACCGGCCGTGTTCCAGACGCCGATGTCCAGCGGCAGGAAGATTTCGTCATTCCCGTCCGGCTCGCCCGGCCCGTCGGTTTTGGCCGTTTCGGGGACAAAGGAGCCGTGGCCGGCGAGATAGATCATGACCTCTTCGCCGGGCTTGGCCCGGTCGATCAGGTCGTCGAGCTCGGCCAGGATGGCCGCGCGGGTGGGGTCCCCTGCGGAAACCGGCGGCGCGGGACCGGCGTCGGGCCCGATGATGTCAGCGAGGACGCGGATGTTGCCTGCCGGGACATCGGACTCGATCAGGGTGCGGTAAAGCAGGGCGACGTCATTGGGCGTACCGGCCAGCGCCCTGGAGCGGCCGTCCGATCTCAGTCCGGGATAGCCGCTGACGGCGACCAGCAGGGCGTGTCGGTTGGCTGGGTCGGCGGTCTGGGCCGCAGCGGGCATGGACGCCATGATGAGCGCCCAAATGCCGACCACGGCTGAAGCCAGAGCGCGGGCCTGCAGGGTCGTCATGAGCTGGAACGACGTACGGCCACCGCTCGGCCCACCGTCCCCGTCATCGCTCTGCCCCCACGAGGATGAATGGCGCCCAATGAGTGGGATGCGCATTGGGGAATGGACGATCCGCAGTGCCTGGCGTGTTCAGGAGGTCCTGCATGGAGCGCTGGAGGGCGCGGGTGCGCGAGAGGCCCTGACCCTGCTGCAGCCTGACAGTGGAGGTGGTGAGGGCGGTGGCGTCGGTGTCCCCGACCTTCCAGTGGGAGACGAGCAGGGATCGGGCACCGGCGAAGAAGAAGGCGCGGGCGAGGCCGGCGAGGGCTTCGGACCCGGCCTGCGCATTGCTGGAGGCGGTGTTGCAGGCCGAGAGGATGACCCAGTCGGCATTGAGCCGAAGGCCCGCAGCCTCGGCGGCGGTGAGCAGGCCGTCGTCGTCACCCTCGGGCTGACCGGGTGGGCTGAAGGCCAGGGCCGCCTGATCGAGGCCGAGCTCGGGCGGGATCAGGCCGTGGGTGGCGAAGACAATGACCCGGGCGCGGGCCAGGGTACCGTCGGCGCTCAGGGCCTGGACCCGGGCCTCGGTGGCGTCCGTCGTGAAGTCGAGGGTTGTGGCCGGGTCGGCGTCCAGGGCCGCGGCGATGGCGAACAGTTCGTCGCCTGTGCTGTCCAGGGGATCGAGGGTGCGGACCCTATTGGCGCGCAACTGGGCCCGGGTGAGGAAGCGGCCCTCCTCGGGCTGGATGGTGCGGCCGGCATTGTAGGTGGCGAAGCCGAAGCCGCGGAAGGGGTCGGGCGCGCTCGGGGCCTCCCGCCGGTCCTCACCCCGGACCTGACGCAGGGTGGACAGGTTGGGCAGGACGCTGAGGGCCCGGGTAGTGCCCAGCCAGGGGGTGTCGATCAGGGCCCGGGGATCGGCGTCGTCGCCCACGGGCTCGGCCATGGGCAGGGCGGCGAAGGGCAGGGACAGCAAGGACCCCTGGGGGCTCAGGATCCAGTCCTCCTTGTCGGCCAGCAGGGCGGCGATCCGTTCATCACCGAACAGGGCCTGATAGAGCTCATAGGCCCGGCTGCGGTCGAAGCCCCGGCCGCCCTGGCCGACGGTCGCACTGCCGCCGCTGTCGGGCCCGCGCCCGCCGTCTGGCTTGAGCTCGTCCCGCAGAACCCCGATGCGGGCCTCAAGGTCATCCGGCTCCATGCCCACCTCGGCCCAGTCGAAGCCCTCGCGGGTCACCACGAACACGATCCCCCGACGCTGACCCTCGGGCATGCGTGCATCCCCCGGCGAGACCAGCACCAGGGCCTCGCTCTCATGCAGCAGGGGCTGGAGGTCCGCCACAGACAGGGACGAGGGGTTGAGCAGTTCGAGGTACTGCGGGTAATCCCGCTCAAGCTGCGTCGTCAGATCTGTGATCCGGGCGTCCAGCGTATCGCGCCGGCGGACCAGATCGGCCTGCCGGGTCCGGGCCGCTTCATCGGTTCCGCCGGCGGCGGCGGAGAACTGGCGGTCCAGACCGGCACGCTCCTCGAGTGCCGTCTCCCACTCCCGCGCCAAGGCCTGCCCTGCCGGGCTGAGCGCCCGGCGCGCCGCCGCCCGCACCTGGGCGCGGCCGGCCGAGGACCCCTCCTGCCACTGCACGGCCTGGAAGGCCTCGGCCCTCAGGGCGTCATCGCCCGCGCCCGACCGATCCACCGACCAGGCCGCGCGGGTGAAGACCACGGCGGCGTTACCCGTCGCATCGGCGAGACGAACCTGGGAGGCCTCATCTCGGTTGCCACCCTCCCGCAGCGCCAGGGTTCGTCGGATCTCCAGGGCCTGACGGGCGGGTGTGAGCGCGGCCAAGGCCATACCGGACCCCAAAGCCGAGATCGCTGTGTTCTCCGCCGAAAAGGCGGTGTCGGGATGGTGCGGTCCGAGGGCGGCTTGCCTGATCACGAGCGCTCGCTCGAAAAGGAGCCGGGCCTCGGCGTAGTGGCTTTGGAAGTATTGATTGTAGGCTTGGTTGTTTAGGCTGAGGGCGGCTTCTGGATGGTCTGGTCCAACTGTGTCCTCAACGATCCTTCGAGCGCGCTCGTGGAGGGGTTGGGCTTGGGTGTATCGACCTTGGGCATCGAGGTTTGAGGCCAGATTGTCGAGGCGGGCTGCTGTTGTAAAATGGTCTCGTCCTAAGGCTGCTTCGTTGATCCTGAGCGCTCGCTCGAGGAGGGGTTGGGCCTCGGTATAGAGGTGCTGGGCGTTGAGGTTGACGGCGAGGTTGCTAAGGCTGGTGGCGGTGTCGGGATGGTTGGGTCTGAGGACAGCCTCCTGTATCGCTAAGGCCCGTTCATAGAGAGGCTGGGCCTCGTCGTATCGACCTTGGTCGTATAGATTGCTTGCTAGGTTGTTGAGGCCGGTGGCGATGTCTGGATGGTCTCGCGGGAGTGTGGCCTCCCTGATCATGAGGGCACGTTCGTAAAATGGCTGGGCCTCGTAGTAGCGGCCCAAGGCGTTCAAGCTGAAACCGAAATCGTTAAGCCTGTCCGCAGTTGCGGGATCGTTCAACGCGCTTGTAAGGTCGTTTGTGCCTTGAATTCCTAGAATGACGTTCAATGCCTCGCTATATTTTCCTTGTGAATTGAGATTTGAAGTGAGATTGTGAAGGCTGATTATCGTGTCAGGATGACTGGTTCCCAGCAAAGAAACGCGCATCTCTAGCGCGCGCTCATACAGTAATTGGGCTTCGCGATATTTATACTGAGTTTCTAGGATACCGGCTAAGTTGTTGAAGCTGGTAGCAATTTCTTGATCATTTTCATCAAGGGTGCCCTGTCTAAGTAACAGTGCATGTTCAAGCATGGTTTGGGCTTCATCATTTCTTCCCATCGCTTGGAGATTTCGGCCCAAGTTATTAATTATTACCGCTATGTTTGCAGTGTCAGGATCAGCCTCCGAATTGAGAATAATCAAAGCACGTTCGAATAAGATTTGGGCTTCGTCGTACTGGTTTTGAAGAGAAACAATAACCGCAAGACTATTAGAACTCATTGCCGCGATACGACTATAATCCCCGAACACGATTTCATTGATCGTGAGCGCGCGTCGAACAAGACGTTCAGCCTCAGGATAGCGCTGCATGTTGTATAGCGCTAAACCGAGAATACTCAATGTTTCGGCCACCTTAGGGTGGTTGGGACCGAATGTCTGCTCCTCGCGCGCGAGGACGCGTTCAAAGATGACCCGCGCATCGTCGAAACGTCGGTCGTTAGTAGCTTGATCTGCTTCAACGACCCAAGTGTCGTACTCCGCCTTTTCGTCCGGCGTCATCGCCCTGATTGGCGGCGGGATCGGCCGGTCTGGCGAGATTTGCCGGTCTGCCCGGGACACCTCAGTGCCTGCGCCGGCAGGCTCTGGCCCGGCTTGGGCGCAGACGCTCCCGGTCTGCAACGCGAATACAGACACCGCCGCAATAATCAGGGGCCTGAATGACCGAGCGCGAGATGAAGGTTGCGATGTCATCGGCAGAATCCTCGCTGTGCGAACACCATGAAAGACAGGTCGTCTCGGGCGGCGGAAATGATACCACGCCTCCCCGCCCCGCCGCGCGGACGACCCGTCGACGGCACCCAATCGTGCCTTCCTCAGGCCCTCAGTTCACGGCGAGGCGCACGTCGTTATAGACCCAGCCCAGATTGGTGATGCGGATCCGGAACTGACCGGTCCAGGCGGGCGTCCAGCCGCAGTATTCCGTGTCGTCGGACGAAAGCGAGCTGCACAACAGATTGCCGTTCTGGTCATAGACCTCCAGGTCCACGTCGGTGTCGCCGTCGCCCGCGATCGCGGCCTCGGCCAGGCGGCCTGCCGTGAAGGTCTCGATCGTGTCGTAGTAGCGGTTGGCCAGCAGCCGGACGTCGTGGGTGTGGGGGCCGGCCACCGTGCCGCGGCTGGCGCTCTGTTCGGTCTCGGCGATCAGGGCCGCGACGGTCTCGTCTCCGGCCGGGGCCAACAGACGGGCCTCACCCAACAGTTGAGCGACCAGGTCCTGGGCCGGGGTCTCGGCGCGGGTCGCGCCCTGGGCCGGGCGAGGCTTGGTCCCGGCGGGAGCCTCCCCCGTCTGGCCCTCATCCGTGCCCGGCGTGCGTCCGACCAGGGCCACGGCCCGGGCGGCGGCGACCAGCAGGACCGGATCGCGGGCTTCGCGGCCGATCTCGGCAAGGCGCATAGCGGCGTCGAAGCGAGCGACGCCCGATCCGCCCGCAACGGCCTGAGCCTCGACCGCCGCTGAATTCTGGCCCGATCGGTCCTGGGCCAAGGCGGGGCCCGTCGCCAGTACCAGTGTCGAAACCCCCGCCGCCAGAATGGCACCCACCCGCTTCATCCGCATGCCTTAACTCCCCATGGTCAAGCTTGACCCTGTGCAACCCTAAGCCCCCATGCGCGACGATCAAATGACAGTGTTCGTCATCGTCAGGCCGACGGTTCGCCGATGCTCTACCAGCAGGGCGGAGACGCGCAGCCATACAGACCGCCCTCGCCGCCAATCGGGGTTTGCCGGGCCGGGGCGGACGCGGGGCTGGAGGGTGCCGGGCGGTTGTTGTCGGGGCGGTTGTAATTTCGGGGATCGTCTTCGGGTCTATAGCCACGGTCCTGGGCTGCTGACCCCGAGGAGCCCGATCCGGCGATCGCCGCGCCGGCGACCCCGACCACGGCGAGGGTAAACAGGCCTGCTGCGACCGCTTGTGAGGGCGTCTGGCCCAAGGCACGGCAGCTGCCTGCATAATCCCAGAACTCGATGCAGGAGAACTGACCATCCACATAGCGGGCCCTCGCCCAGCCGCCGGAACCACCGTTGTAGGTATAGTTCCCGTAAAAAACGAGGACCCGGCCGTCGGGAGAGGTCTGGTCGATCTGCACATCGCGCATACTGCCCCGGTCATAGCGGTTCCAGACCCAGTTCCGTGCGTCGATCGAGACGATTTCCTCCATGGCCGCTGCGGGCGTCAGTCGGGCCTGGGCCATCGTCTGGGGCGGCGAAGCGGCGATGGCCAGAGACAGCCCCGCGAGAATGAACCTGTTCATCGAAAGCCTCCTGAGGGTTCGGGCGACGACCCGCCTTGCTCAGCGAGAGAAGCACCCGGACCCGCCATCGGCAGTGACAAAAAATGTCATGACGCTGCGGCGTGAGGCTGCGTCTTCTGCAGCGTCTCGACGCCCGCCGGCGTCACGACCTGGCCGAGAGGACGCAGGGATTCGGATAACTCAGGGCACCATTTCGGGGAATGGCCGTTAGGCGCGGAGGGGCAGGGGGCCCATGTCTTATCCTGACAAAAACGCCAAATAAGCCCGCTGGCCCGTTCGCCTAACCCGGGATAAGGTCATTAAGTGAGTACTCGCGGCCTTTTGAAGATTATCCCGCCGTGTCGGTATTGAGCGTATGCAATCCCGCGCAGCAGAGGTGGGCCTAAGGACGCGGCTATGATACGGGAGGAGCTTTACGAGCAGGTCTGGTCTCAGCCGATGCGCACCTTGGCGGCGTCGATGGGGATCTCCGATGTTGCGTTGGCAAAACGCTGCCGGGTCGCGCATGTACCGGTACCGCCGAGGGGCTGGTGGGCCAAAAAGGAGGCCGGGAAAGTCGCCCGGATAGTTCCCCTTCCGGCCTTGCCGTTTGTTATGGCCAACTATTTTCCAGCGCTTGATCTGACTTCTCGCGTTACGGATGACGCTGATATCGACGAGCGCTCCGATCCCGCCCTTGTTGGTCCGCCCGTTTTTCGCAACCTGGCCCAGGTCCAGGGAGAAATCCGCGCTGCCGTCGAGCATGTCAAAGTCGCGGTGAGTCTTGACCGCCCCCATCCGATCGTCGCTAGGCTGCTGAAGCAGGATGAGAGTCGACCTGCAGCGAAGGGCCCATACCCGCCTTACGACAGCCAGAAGTTTGTCAGCGCGATCCAGCAGCGTCGATTGCGTGTTCTCTCCAGCATCCTCAATGAACTCCAGCGCCTCGGTTGCAAGGTGAGCGGCAGTGCGCATGCTGGAGAACAGTTCAGTGTGAGCGTGGGAGGGAGGTGGACCTGCATCAACCTGACAGTGGAAGGTGCGTCGCCCGTCGGCTACTTCTCAAGCAGGCACCAAGCTCCAAAAGGGGAGCGCGAGCGTCTGCGGTTTGACATTGTCGATCACGGTGGTCGCGAGGCGCCAAAACGCTCTTGGCGAGAAGACAAGGCGCCGCTGGAGCGTCAAGCGACTTACATCGTTCAGAGCATCCTTCTTCAGGTCGAGGAGGATCAACGGGCATTGGCCTTGATGTCATACAAGTGGCACTGTGAAGACTACCAGCGCCGGCTTCAAGAAGCCCGGCTTGCTGCAGAAAAGGCAGAACTCGACCGGATCAAGCGCGAGGAGGCCGCCGCCGCCGCGCGCATCGATGCGCTGATCGACGGGGCAGACGCACTGGAACGCGCCGCTCGGATAAGGCGGTATGTGGCGGCTGTGACCGCCGCATACGCAACTGGCGCTGCCACGGTGCCGGACGGATTGGAGCAATGGGTAGTATGGGGGCTGAGCGAAGCCGATCGGATCGATCCGATCAAGTCTCGTCGCTTCGTGACTGATCTGGATCTGTAGACGCTTGTTCCGCGGGAAAAGAAGGGTGTCATCCTGATTGCGCGATCAACGTCAGATTGGTCCCCGGCAAGAGTGATGGATATGAACCCGAAATGCCCGGAATGGTCAGAATTCAGGATCTACTGAGGCCGCACGCCGTAGGGTGGTCTGGCTCTTGGGGCACCGCGCAACCGGTGCGCGTTGACCGCGGTCGGTTTCTCGTCCTCTCTTCAGCGTCCCGAATCGGTTCAATCGGAACCATGCTTCCAAGGAGTACGTCGCCTTGCCGTCTGCCCAAGCCCTTCAATTTCTGAAACTTGTCCGCGACGCTTTGCCGGGAACGGGAGACATAGACGCGGCCGCACTATCAGTGCGCCGAAGCCTAGAGGGGCTGCTGCCGCCTGACTCGCCAGCATGGGCGGATCTCGCGGAAGCGGCAGAGCTGCTGAAGCAAGAATTCCGGATCACTATTCTTCGCCGCAACTCGATACTGCGCGAGCGGCCGGAGTGGTACCACGGACCCCAGCCGGGCGATCATCATTGGAGCGCGCTGAAGACCTATCTGACCGGCGCAAAGGGCTGGGACGAGGAGACGGTCGATGTCATCGACGGGGCGTCCAGCGAGGTCGTATCGCTGTTGGAAAATCCTCGACAGCAGACTTTCTCGTCGCGCGGTCTGGTCGTCGGCTACGTTCAGTCCGGCAAGACGGCCAATATGACGGCAGTCATTTCGAAGGCCGTCGATCGCGGCTACAGTCTGATCCTCGTCTTCGCCGGCCTGACCGACAAACTGCGCCAGCAGACCCAGCGCCGGCTCGAAGCGGACATTGTCAAACGCCATCCCTCGCTCTGGCATCTGCTGACGACCACAGACATCAAGGGCGAGTTTCAGATCCCGGCGCAGGGCCACCTGATGGGTATGGACCGGGCCCAGATCGCTGTGATGAAGAAGAACGTCGCACCGCTGGAACGCCTGCTGAAGGTGATTGACAAAACCCCGGCCTCCGACATGCGCCGGCTGAAGGTTCTTCTGATTGATGACGAATGCGACCAGGCCACGGTGAACTCCGCCTCCAAGGAGATGGACATGTCGCGGATCAATGAACAGATCCGCCTGATCCTGAAGGCGCTGCCCTCGGTGTCCTACGTCGGCTACACCGCCACGCCCTTCGCCAACGTCCTGATCAATCCCTACGCCGACCAGACCGACACACTGGATGATCTCTATCCTAGAGATTTTATTACTGCCCTGCCGCTGCCCGAAGGTTATTTCGGGACCCAAAAGCTGTTCGGCCGCACGCCTGCCGATCCCGAAAACCCGCAGCCGGATGAGGAAGGCATGGATGTCGTCCGCGAGGTGACGGCCGACGAAGAGGCCAAACTGCAGGCGCCTAGCCAGAAGGCACAGGCCACCTTTGTGGTTGAGATGACCGCAAGCCTCGAGAAGGCGATCCTGTACTTCATTGCGTCCTGCGCCGCCCGACGGGCGAGAGGCCAGGAGCAGGAACACATGTCGATGCTGGTCCACACATCGTCGGCGATCATCATGCATGAAAGAGTCGCCGCACTGATCGAGGGCTGGCTGGATGAGAACCGCAAGGCGTTGGTGAACGGGACGGGCGCGATCTGCACGGCGCTGGAACAGGTATGGAACGAGGAGGCCGGGCGCGTAGCCCGGCCTAGCGGCAGCGAGATGTTCAGCGAGATCAGCGGTTTCGTGCCCGCGGTCCTGGAAGCCCTGCACGTGCCGGTCGAAAACGGCGCCAGCGACGACCGTATCGACTACAACTCCGGGCCCGTCACCTACATCGTGGTCGGGGGCAGCATCCTGGCGCGGGGACTGACGCTTGAAGGCCTTTGCGTCAGTTATTTCCTGCGTACGTCCAACCAGTACGACACCCTGCTTCAGATGGGGCGGTGGTTTGGCTACCGGAACGGCTATGAGGACCTGCCGCGCCTCTGGATGCCGGAAGCGCTGCGCGTGCGCTTCCAGTCTCTTGCTGCTGTTGAGGCAGAGATCCGGGAGGACATCGGCAGCTATAGTCGCCAGCCCATGGTGACCCCGATGGACTTTGCCGTTCGCATCCGGAGAATTCCGGGAATGGCCATCGTCGCGAGGAACAAGATGCGACACGCGCGTCGTGTCAGCATCGGCTACTGGGGCAGGCATCTCCAGACCATCCGTTTTGCCCGCAAAAACGCCGAGCTGCTCGAAGCCAACTGGAAGGCCGCCAGCCGGCTGGTCGAGGCCGCAGGCGCGGAAGGCAGCCGCGATACGAGCTTTACCCGCCCGCTGTTCCGCGACGTTCCGCGCAGCGCCGTGATCCGGTTCATCCGGGACTATAGCATCGATGCGACCCATCAGGACCTCGATACCGGACTTCTTCTTCAGTTCCTGGAGCAGGATCATCCGGCTCTTCAACACTGGAATATCGGGGTCGTCACCTCGCCCGACGGAGCTTCGTCGGCCGAGCCGCTCGGGGATCTGGGCCCGGTGAGCATGGTCAGGCGCTCCCGGCTCTCCGGCCTTGACGCCTTGGCCGACATCAAGGGCCTCATGTCGCGCGCCGACATTGCCTTCGATGTTCCCGGGGACACCGGGGACGGCGACTGGGAGGAGCTCAAGACGGAGCGTCGCGAAGCGCTTGGTGAGCGCCCGCTTCTCCTTCTCTACCCGATCGACCGGGCTTCTCCGGCGAAGGCGGGAAGCAAGGCGCGCGTCGCCATGGACGCCGTTCACGACGTCATCGGCCTGGGGCTTGTGATGCCCCTCTCAAAAGATCACGGCGGCGACCTCGTCAGCGTCGAACTGGCGCCGCCGTCGGCCGAGGAACTCGAGGCGATGGAGCAGGAAGATATGGACGCCGTCGACGCCGCGGGTCTGGAAGAGCCTGCCGTTGTCTAGTCTGGTCACCGAAATCCATACCCGCTGGACCTCCCTGCGCAGCGGCGGTGTCGCCACACCAGACGGGCTGCCCGTAAGCACCTTGACCATCGACACCGGACATGGCGCGGCAGCGCTTGCGCTCGATGAACAGGGCCGGTCCCAGTTGCTCCTTCCCGTGGCGGCGGGCACGCGGCGGCCATCCCTTGACACGCCACCTGCGTTGGAGGTCGGCGCCGCATTACTGACAGGCGACGGACAGCGTCGTGCGTATCTGGTCGTGACCTGCCTTGATCCGCGGCTCGACCGGGCCTTCGCGGATCTGGTGGAGGCCGTTCTGACCCGCGTCATCAGTGGGGAGCCCGCAAAAGATGCGCTGGTCACAGCGATCACTGATCTGGGCGCCCTGTTCGCCAGCCACGATACCGAGGCGGTTGATGATCGTATCATCCGCGGCCTCATCGCCGAGCTTGTTGTTATGCGACGGCTCGCCGCGCGTCATTCGGGTGCGCCCGCCCTCTGGTTCGGACCTGTTCCCGAGCGCCATGACTTCCGTGGCGGATCGCATGCCATCGAGGTCAAATCCGCCAGCCGCTCTGCGGGCCGGGTCACGATTTCGTCCGCCGACCAACTGGAGGCGCCGGCCGGCGGAACCCTGCAGCTCTGGCGCGTCGCGCTGGAGCGCACACAGGGCGGAGCAACGGTATCCTCGCTCGTGGCCGACATAGAACAACACTCCGGACGTTCAGCTGGACTGCGCAGCGGGCTCGCTGCCCTCGGGTGCCATGATCCGGATGATAAAGACTGGAACCGTATGTCGTTCAACTGCGAAGGCATCGACGCCTGGACAGTAGAGCCGGGCTTCCCGAGGATTGTCGCCTCCGCGTTTAAGGCGGGGGCCATGCCAGCTGGAATTCAAGGCCTGTCGTATGAGCTGGATCCGGCCGTAGCGGAGGCCTTCAGGGCTGATGAAGCGGAGATGCAGGCGCAGGAAGCGCGGCTCGCGGCCTCCCTGCCGTGACGCGTCTTGGTCTGTATTCCGAACCATACGCGCCGACCGGCAATATGGGTGACGGGGGGTTTGAACGGCTTCTCGGAGCTCCCCGTCTGGACGGGCTGCAGCTGGTGCTGCGCGAAGCTATCCAGAACAGCTGTGACGCAGCCAAGCTCGGGACGGGGCCGCGGATCCTGATCCGCCTGCGCACTCTTACGCCTGATCAGGTCGCGGTCCTGCGTGATCAGGTGCTCGCCGAGCTGCCCTTCATCGCCAGTTCCGCAGCCGCGCTCACGGCCTTCCTCGGTTCAAATGCGCCGCGCGTGCTGGAGATCTGCGACTTCGGGACGACGGGCCTTGGCGGCCCCACCCGCGCGGACCGAATTCCGGCCGGCATTGAGCGCACTGACTTCATCGACTTTATGCGCAATGTCGGCACCCGCAGGAACACCGACCTCGGTGGCGGCACCTATGGCTTCGGCAAGGCGTCTCTCTACCGGACGAGCCGGTGTTCCACGATCCTCATCGACACCCTTGCCCATGATCCGGCGCCGGGGGCGGACTCCCGTCGACTGATGGGGTGTCATCTCGGTGAATCCGGTGACCGCGATGAGGGCGACGGGTTTATCAGCCGCTATACAGGACGACACTGGTGGGGTGTTCGTGGAGAGGGCGATGACGCTGGAAAGGTCGGCGAGCCGGCGACCGGCGACGCCGCTCGGGCGCTATCGCAGGCGCTGGGCGCCGCGCCGAGAGACGACCCAGGCGCAACGGGGACCTCGATCCTGATCCTCGACCCCGACCTACGGCTCGATGCCGTGGACGAGGACGGAGGGGATGGCAGTACTGTGTCGTCTGACGCGTCGGACATCGGCGTTCACATCCTTGAGCGTGCCCTCTGGAACTTCTGGCCGCGCATGCTCGAGACAACGCCGGACGACCGGCGTGTCACCCTGACCGTGGAGATCGAGGGTGTTACCCTTGAGACGCCCCGCCCCGAACACTGCCCGCCGCTCGATCTGTTCGCGCGGGCCATGAACGAGATCCGGGCCGGGAAGGGCCGCGAGATCAGAAGCTACCGGCCCCAGACTTTCCTCGGACGCCTGGCGATCAGCCGGGGTGTGCGCGCCGATCGCCTGCCAGCGTTCCGTGCCGAGGGTCTCCTGCCGAAACGGTCGTCGTGCATCGCTCTCATGCGTCCGGCGGAAATGGTTGTCTGTTACATGGAAGGGCCTGTGCTTCCGGACGAACGGACCGAATGGGCCGGAGTCTTCGTGACCAGCGACGAGAAGGAGGTCGAGGAGGCTTTTGCAAGCTCCGAGCCCGCCGCCCACGACGTCTGGGACCCATCCGCCCTGCCCAAGGGTCCGGCGCGAACCTGGGTGAAAATGGCGCTGGTCCGACTGAAGGAGGCGGTTACCGAGGTCGCTGCTCCCGGGGCGGCCTCGGGAGGAAGCGAAGGATCGACGGGGTCGGTCGCGGCCGTCGCCGGCATGCTCGGCGCCTTCCTTGCAGGCGTTGGCGCCGGCGGGCCGTCCCGGGGCGGCGGGAGAGGTGGCGGGGGCGGCGGCACGCCAGGACGTCGTCACGTCAGCCAGCCGACGTTTGAGCGGCTGGAGATGTTCAAGGGCGAGCGCACCGCCTTGTTCACCCTGACCGTGTCGGGCCGCGGCGCCCACACCCTGCTTGATCTCACCCCCACCATATCGATGGACGGCGGCGACGTTGCGGCTGCGGGGCTGGATGTCGTCAACCCGCCTGCCGTCATCGAGGTCGAGGGGGACGGCGATGCCAGCTTCCAGGTCCAGCCGCTGATGGACATAGGCGACTTCGAAGGCGAACTCACAATTCGCGTCTCCGTGCCGGATGACTGCGCCGTCGGTCTCAGGGCATCCCTTCTTGCTGCGGACCCCGCATGAGCCGCCGGACCGCGGCACCCTTCAACCGACTGGATGCGGCGATCGTCGCCCGGCCATGGATGATCACCGTGGGTGACCAGTCGCCGGCCCCGCTCGGGGAAATCACGCCTGATTGGGATTACGCCAGCGCCGTCAGTGTGGAACGGGTCATTACGTTCGACCACCTGAAGGCCTCAGCCGAATTAGGGCTCGGTGACGAGCCCTACGCGCTGGAGGTCCTCATCGAGGCCGGCACAGGGCCGGGTGACCTCCCCCGGGAAGTCGTACTGCAGACCCGCCTGCCGCTAAAGCCCGGAGAGCCCTGCGCGATCGCCATCCGCGTTGATCCCTCCCGCCTCTCGGTTCAGCTTAGCCTGAGGACCTCCGTCCTGCTGGTTTCCGCTGTGGAGCCACTCGATCCACTCGCACCCAGCCGAGCAGCGTCCCGGCTGTGGGATGAGCGATGCGTCACCCGGATCGAGGGTGATGATCCACGCTTCCCCATGGAAGTCATCAGTTTCTCCGCCGTTTTCGCCGGTCGCCCCCACGAAGCCGCGCTCTGGATGCTCTCGTGGAGCCCCGCCAGTCCGGGGCGCGACTTCCACGGAGCTGCACGCCTCTATCTGAACATCGACGAGGAAGATTTCGTGGACCGCGTTCAGGAAGGGGACGGATTGACCCTTCAGGCCATCATGGGAGATGTCGTGTCCCAGATGTGCGAAGCCGCGCTGAGGGCAGGATGGGACGATGATTTCCACAGCGCTGAACCGGCTTCCGTTGCGGGACGGGTGGCGCACTGGCTGGGGCAGGCCTTTCCGGACGTCGCCGCAGCGAAGGCCGCCCTCGAGAACCGGCCCGGGGAGTTCCGGTCTGCCATACTCGCCAGCGTAAGGCTCTGACGATGCCGATCACGCTTCTTCCTCGCCTGAGCGCCGCCGCCGTGGACCAGCTGCTGTCTGCCCCGCCCGGGCCCGCCAGCACGGCGGGGGTCATCGACCTGCCTGACGCCATCACCTACGGGGCGGTAGGCGGAAGCCGGCTGCACGGCGCAGACCTCATCGCCCTCAAGGAGGGTGTGGAAAAGGTCGCTCGCGAGGCGGGCTACCCGAACGCCACGACGGTCGCGGCACGAGCGACGTTCGACGCTGCCTGCGCCCGGCATCTGGCGCAGTTGCCGATCTTCCAGTCAGGCGAAGCGCATCGCGATGACGTCTGGGCCTTTATAGCGGCCTATCTGTTCCGGCCGATTACCGTGTGGCGATATGGAGAGGCACCAGATCGTCATCACGGCGGGGTGCGAAACACCTTCCAGCGCTTGTGGATGCGCGGCACGGTACTTGACCGGGGAGACGGTCATAGCGATCGGTGGGGGTTGGTCGAGGGCCTGACCGAAGACGCCTTTGTCGCAATACTGGAGCGGCCCGCCATCGCGGCGAGTCGGACACTCTCCTGTGCGCTGGCGGAGGGCTGGCTGGCTGCCGCCTCACGCTACGGGCGCGCCGCTATGCAGCCAGTCATGCGTTCGGCGGTCATCAGGATACGCATGCGAAATGAGATCGTCGCGCTCGGCGCGCTGACGCCCGAGGATCTGCGCGAAGTTGTGGATGCTGTCTTTGTGGATGCAGAAGCAACAGTCCGGCGCACGGGCTCAGGGTGAAAGATTCGCACCGGAGGTCAGAAGGGCCGAGGAATTTCAGGGTAGGGAAGCTTTCTCCACGGACGATCGAGGTGCGTAATTCCTGATCAAACCCAGGATCGCATAAGAGTCTTTTGCAGGGTGAATGCAGTGCTCGACTGGACTTCCCCGAGAGACAGAGCGTGAGTGTCACTACGCCCGGCCAGTCCGGGCTCGCCTTGGTGGGGCTCTTGATGCCCCTGAACGGAGGCACCCATGCTGCACATTCACCGGGAAATACTCGAACTGGCCGCCAGTGCCGATGTCGGCCCTAGCATGCCGCCGCCGCTGGAAATCGAGCTGGCGGTCACGACGCTGATCGAACGGGAGCTGCTGATCGTCCAGAACGATAGAATTTCCATCACCGCCGAGGGCCGTAAGGCGCTTGCGGCATGAGGACCGAAGACCAGAAAACACGCGCGCGGCTCCGCCGCGAGGCTTACCGGCTGGCGCAGGAAACCTACGATCGCGAAGTCAGCTACGACCGCTTGGTTGTGATCCGCGACCGGCTCCGGGCGATCGACGAGGTGCTCTCCAGCCGTGTCGCGCGGCCTCAAGGTTCTTGACTTGTTCTTTGTGTCGAATGACGCCACGGTGTCGGAAATCGACCCAGAGGTGATTCTTGTCAGACTTCCACACCCTCCGCCTCCAGGCCGGTCTTTCAGTCGCCGAGGCCGCTGAACTGGCAGGGTATGACGAGCGCACGGGCTACCGCTGGGAGCGCGGGGAGGCGAAACCGAGGAAGGCCGTGCTGGAGGTGCTGCGCGCCCACACCCCGACGCCGCCCGAAGACCTTTCCAAGCCCGCCGCCTTCCGGTTCATCGACCTGTTCGCGGGCATCGGCGGCCTGCGCCGCGGGTTCGAGAGCATCGGCGGCCGGTGTGTGTTCACCAGCGAATGGGACAAGTTTTCCCAGATCACCTACCAGGCCAACTTCCCTCACGATCCGCATCCGATCGCCGGCGACATCCGCAATGTCGCCGAAGCCGACATCCCCGAGTTTGATGTCCTGCTGGCAGGCTTTCCGTGTCAGCCCTTCTCCCTAGCCGGCGTGTCGAAGAAGAACTCCCTGAACCGGGCCCATGGCTTCGCCGACGAGACGCAAGGGACCCTGTTCTTCGACGTGGCGCGGATCATCGCCCACCACCGTCCGGCGGCCTTCCTGCTGGAGAACGTGAAGAACCTGACCAGCCACGACAAGGGCCGTACCTTCGAGGTCATCAAGGAGGTCCTGCAGGAGCGGCTCGGCTACCACATCAGCTATCGCACGGTGGACGGCCGCGCCTGGACGCCGCAGCACCGGGAGCGGATCTTCATCGTGGGCTTCCGCGATCCGACCACCTTCTCGATGCTAGATTTGCCAATCCCTGACGAGAAGCCGACCCTCGCCTCGATCCTCCATGGCGCCAACGGCTACGAGACGCCGCCTATGGAGGATTACAGCGAGGGCTCACAGGGACCGGCGGCCGCGAAGTACACCCTCAGTCAGCACCTCTGGACCTACCTGCAAAACTACGCTGAGAAACACCGCCTGAAGGGCAATGGCTTTGGCTTCGGTCTGGTGGGGCCACAGGACGTCGCCCGCACCCTGTCGGCCCGCTACCACAAGGACGGCTCGGAGATCCTGATCGATCAGGGCAAGGGAAAGATCCCGCGCCGGCTGACACCGCGGGAGTGCGCTCGTCTCATGGGTTTCGACCAGCCCGGCCGACCGCCCATGAAAATCCGCGTCTCCGACACCCAGGCCTATCGGCAGTTCGGCAACGCCGTGGTGGTGCCGGTCATCGAGGCGATCGCGAAACACATGGAGCCGCATCTGATGACAGCCCTCGCCCGGCAGGAGCCTGAGCGCGAGGTTGCCTGACGTCGTCGACGCCGCAACCCGCAGCCGGATGATGTCCGGCATCCGGGGCAAAAACACAAAGCCGGAAATGATCCTGCGTCACGGCCTGCATGCGCGCGGCCTGCGGTACCGGCTGCACGCGAAAGATCTCCCCGGAAAGCCGGATCTGGTCTTCCCGGCGCGGCGTGCGGTGCTGTTCGCACACGGCTGCTTCTGGCACGGCCACGACTGTCACCTGTTCCGGATGCCCTCGACACGGCCGGAGTTCTGGCGGGCCAAGATCGCCCGCAACCAGGTCGTCGACTCGCGCTCGACGGCCGCGCTGGAGGCCGCCGGATGGCGGGTCGGCGTGGTCTGGGAATGCGCCCTGAAGGGCCGGACCAGGCTGCCGCTGGAAGCCGTGCTGGACGGGTGCGAGGCGTGGCTACGGGGAACCGAGCCCGCTTTGGAAATCCGGGGCGGCTGACGGCGTCGATCCGGAGGCCCATGCTGCTGGCGCGCGTCTCGCCGTACGCTTATCACTGCTCGACCGACCCGGAGACATGATGCCGCCACAGCCCGACCTGTTTGACCGGGATGATGCGACCGGCGCCATGCTGGCGGACCTGCTGGCCCGTGCCCCCCAGGTTCTGGTCAAGAAGCTGTCGAACAACGACCGGGACTGGGCCCGTCTGGCCAACAAGCATCAGGCCGGCGTCTATATCCCGCCCGCCCAGCGCGATGGCGGCTTCTTCCCGCCACTGACTGTGAAGGCGCGGGACGCAGAGGGGGCCGACGAGATCCGCGAGGTCTTCTTTCTGACCGAGTGGCCCCAGGTCGATGAGCGGAGGAAAACCCGGCTTGTGAACTACACGAGCAAGGGCGCCGAGACCCACATGACCGGCGTGCCAAAGGCCGCGTTCGGCGATCTGGGCCCGGCGTCATGGCTGGTCATGGCGCCAAAGCCCGGTGTCGAGGACCCGGCATACCTGTGTCTGACGATCGACTCCGGCTCTGACGCCGCCGGCGTCCTGACCGAGACCCTGGGCCTCGGCGCCGACTTTACGGTCGGCGTCCTCGAGCCCGCTGCGGTCGTCGCGCAGGAGCGCGACCTGATCATGGACTTCGCCGAGGAGGTTGCCACGGCCTGGCTGGCTGGTGATATCGCCCGCTTCGCCGGCGACCGTGCTGCCATGCCGACCACCGCGGTGCTGGCCGAACTCGCGCGCACAGCCTTCTTGGAGGGTCGCGGCATGGCCACGCTCGATCCGTTTGCGCTGGACGCCCCCGGCGACGCCATCCGCGAGATCAGCCGCGTCATCGAATGGGACCTGTTTCGGGACTACCAGCGCAAGGAACGCGCGGTCGAACTGGTGCGGGCCGTGTTCGGGGATCAGCCCGCCGATATGGACATGCGATCGGTCGTCCGGCGGATGGTCGACAGCGTCGGCGAGATCGACCGCATCATGCTTTCTGCCAGCCAGCAGCGGAAATCCCGAGCTGGCTACTCGTTCGAGCACCAGATTGAGGCGATGCTGATTGCGGGCAAGATCCCGTTCGCAAAACAGGTCGTCATGGACGCGAAAAAGCGCCCGGATTTCGTGCTGCCATCGCTGAAACACCTTCGGGCCGACCTGAAAGGGCCGGCGAGGGGACTGATCCTCAGCGCCAAGACGACGCTGCGCGAACGGTGGAAGCAGGTGGAGCGGGAAATGGGCGGCAGAGACCTGTTCTTGGCCACCGTCGATGAAACGATCGCGGCCAACGCCATCGAGGACATGGCCTCGATGAACATCACCCTCGTCGTGCCCGAGAGCCTGAAGTCGTCGAAGTCCACCGAGTACGTCCGCCACGCCAACGTGGTGGATTTTGCGTCGTTCTTCGGAGGTGAATTGCGAGATGCCCGGATGCCCGCTTGGGCGTAGTGCTGCCGGTATGGTTTGACGTCGTTTCCACGAGCCAACTTCTGGACGTGACTCATAGCAGGCCTCCGGAATGTCTCTTCAGCGGAAGGTTCACGAAACGAGTGATTCCTCCTTAGCGGCGTAACGGCATTCCACGCTGGATGTCAGACCGGCATCCCGGATCCAAAAACCCACCGCAGGTTGCCCGGCAAAGGGTGCCATTCTGCCTTGGCGCGACCGCGGGTTGACGCGCTCCACGAATTCTCCCCCAAAGTGCGCTCTGTAACTGTAGAGTTCTGGCTGCGGTGGGGGCTTCGCCAAAAATCTATCGAAGTGCTTCCGGTTTTTTTCAACCAGCTTCGCTCTGCTGAAGGAGTGCGTCGACGATCGATTGAGGGTGAGAAATGGAAACACAAGACGAGGGACCTGATCCCAACGACCTTGAGGCTTGGCGGCTGGCCATTCGAGACCAATCGCTTCCGGCTATTCGGAGCGAGAGCATGGTTGCAGCCGTCCAACAGATCGATCTCACCGCGCACCGACATGTGGTTGGCGCACTTATGGATGAGCTTAACCGTCGCATACTCAGGACCCTCAGGAGCGTGGTTGGAACCAACCGGCGTGACCGCGGGTGGAAGATCATCGAGGAAGTGCACGGCCAGCTGATCGAAGCCGTACTGGATCCCACATCGGCGGACGGGGCCGGCATGCGGGAAGCCTTCTTCGCTCGCCTTAAATTTCGGGCGCACGACGAGATCAGGCGTGAGATGCGAGAGGATAAGCGCCGCGACGACGCAGCCGGCGGGGATGAGGGCGTCCTATCGCGTTGCGCGGTGCCCGCCGTTCAGGAGGGCGAGGCCTATGTCGAGAGCGTCCTCAGAAAAATGAAGGACCCGCGCAAGGCACTCGCAATCCGTCTGTACATGGATGGTGCCCAGCGTGGCGGGACTAACGGCCACTCGATTGCCCGAGCACTCGGGGTCTCCACAAAAACGGCGGAGACCTGGGTGAAGGAAGCAAAGGAAGAACTCAAAACGATCTTGGGAGCTGAGCTATGACGGACCAAACCAAAGCCACGCGGCGAGACGAGGTCCTTTTCGCATTCTATCGCGACTGCGCGTCGCCGACGGTGGATGACATCATCCGTTGGACCAAGCGCTATCCGGAATTCGCTGACGACATTCGCGATCACGCGGGTCTCATGCGCGAGTGGGGAGCCGGCACCGGCGATGCGGTGGAAGAAGAAATCAGCGAGCAGATGCTGAGCCGCGCCCACAGCCGGACCCTCAACGCGATTTATCGTGCCGAGATGGCATCGCAGTCGAGCGGCGGGAAGCAAGCGACCTTCGATCAACTCCTCGGTGCCGTGGGCCTTACCAAGCCTGAGCTAAGCAAATCGCTGGATATCGGCCGCGATGTGATTGCCGCACTCTTCAACGGATGGATGAAACCGCCTGTCGGATCGCGGCTTACCCAAGCCCTGCTCGACAAACTCCGAGTGACCGCCGCGCAGTTTGATTGGGCAGTGAACTACGCTGTCGACCATCCCCAAGTGGGACATGCGAAGGCGTCCAAAACGCCGACCGTGGTGCAGTCGAGCTACGCGGAAATCGTTCGCAAAAGTACGATGTCGCCCGAGCGGATATCGTACTGGCTTGAGGACGCATAAGCGATGGACGCCTGGCGTGACATCCGGCTGAAAGCCAGGCGTTGTCATGGACTCGCCCTGGCGCGAGCGAACGGCGATCGCCGCGGCCGGGCGCTCGTTGATGCGGCGATCAAGGAAGGCGACTTGGAGCTGAAGCCTTGCGATCCGGGCGAGCGTTTTGGCGACGGGGTCTACGGCATGTTCATCCGAGACGATGGACTTGTTTATGTGGTGCGCGGTCAGGATCCTAAGGACGAAGTCGTCGTCATCGCGCACGAGATCGGGCACTCGCAACTGCACCACGACGCAACAACGGAAGTTCGCAGCGTTCAATCCCAGCTCGGCGGCGACATCATCGACAGCGGCGCTGGCGTGGTCGAAGGTCACTCGCCGCGCGAGCGGAAGGAAATTCAGGCGGATGTGTTCGCCGGTGAATTTCTCTGTCCGGCCGATTGGCTGCGTAGCCGGCTGGTCGGACAGCGCCGCCGTCCTTCAGAGATCGCTGAAGAGCTCGGCCTTCCCTATGGGTTAGTGCTGAACCAGGCGATCCGCGCCCTACTACTTCCTCCGCTCATGGCTCCGCCAGCTGCACAGCCGGGCCCAGCTGTCGCGTTGGATGACAGCCAGCAGAAAGCTGCCACTTGGTCCGGCGGGCCGCTCTTGCTCGATGCAGGCCCAGGCACCGGGAAAACGCGCACCCTGGTACACCGGATCGGGCACGTACTCCGGGCCGGCGCGCTCCCCGGTACATTCCTCGCACTCACCTTCTCCAACAAGGCTGCGGAGGAAATGCGCGAGCGGCTGTCAGTCTCGCATCCCGATGAATCCATCGAGATGTGGGTCGGGACGTTCCACCAGTTCGGGTTGGAGCTCGTCACGAAATGGCCGAGCCGCGTCGGCCGCACCGCGAACGTCAAAATCCTTGATCAGACGACCCAGTTGGCCTTGCTCGAGGACAATCTCACGCGCCTGCCGTTGCGGCACTACCAGAACCTCTATGAGCCGGCCTTCGAGCTGGTCCACGTGCTCGGCGCGATCTCGCGCTGCAAAGACGAGCTACTCTCGCCCGAGCAATATCTGGCGGAAGCGGAAGCTGCGTTGGCATTGAACCCCGGCGATGAAGCGGCCGAGAAAGCCGTCGAAGTCGGGCACATCTACAAAATCTATCAGGAGCTGCTGCGCGAAGCGGACGCCATGGATTTCGGCGATCTCGTGATGCTCGCGGTGCAGCTCGTTACCGACCACGACGATATTCGCAACGAGTATCGTGAGCGTTTCCAACATATCCTGGTCGACGAGTATCAAGACGTGAACCTCGCCAGCGCGCGCCTCCTGCAGGTACTCGCGGGTGCCTGCCAGGATGTCTGGGTGGTCGGCGATCAACGCCAGTCGATTTACCGGTTCCGCGGTGCGGAGCCCGCCAACGTCGGACGTTTCCAAACCGATTTCCGCGGCGCCAAGCTCTCGCTCACAAGTAACTACCGTTCAGGCGGGCCGGTCGTGCGCGCCTTCTCCGCATTCTCAAGGCACATGGCGGCCGATCCCGGCGCAGCCGCAAATTGGAATGCGCATCGCGGTGAACTCGGCGAGGTGACGCTCACCGTCGCCGACACCGTCGCCGAGGAAGCCGCAGCTATACGCGATCAGATCGAAGCCTTACGCGCCGCCGGCATCGCCTATCGGGACCAGGTCATCCTCGCCCGCAGCCACCTCACGCTCTCGCGCATCACTGGCGTGCTGGAACAGCTGAACGTGCCGCTGCTCTATCTCGGCGACTTGTTCGAGCGCGACGATATTCGCGACCTTCTTTCGCTCGTTGCCATCGACGCCGAGTTCGGTGGGATTGGCTTGGTGCGGCTCGCCCAGCTACCTGAGTACGGTGCGAGCAAAGCCGACGCCCTCGTTGTTATTCAGTGGGCCGAGGAAAACGATGCCACGATCTTCGACGCCCTCCATCGGCTGACCGAGATGGAAGGGATTAGCGAAGCGGGCAAAACCGGGTTGTCAAAACTCGCTGGGCAATTGGCCGGGTTTGGTTCGGCGACCTCACCTTGGACACTCGTGACGAGCTGGTTGTTCGAGCGGAGCGATTACCTTCGTCCGCTGCTCGAATCTAACCACCCGAAAGCGCAGCAACAACTGATCGCCATTTATCAGCTCCTAAAAGTGTGCAGCGAGCAACGCGACCTGCACGGCGGGTCCGCCCTGCGCGATCCTGGCCGTAAAGCCTTTCTCGAGCGCATCCGCCGG
This sequence comes from Brevundimonas subvibrioides, assembly GCF_027271155.1. Classification (NCBI taxonomy): domain Bacteria; kingdom Pseudomonadati; phylum Pseudomonadota; class Alphaproteobacteria; order Caulobacterales; family Caulobacteraceae; genus Brevundimonas; species Brevundimonas subvibrioides. Next base: position 2,570,540 of record NZ_CP114542.1, on the reverse strand, counting down.
ATCGAGGCGTTAAACCAGGATAGCCGATACCGGGCCGTCGTCTCGGAGGCCTCCGACTTCGACGCCGTCCGCGTCATGACCATCCACGGAAGCAAGGGGCTGGAATTCCGGGGTGTCCATCTTCCCGCGCTAGCTACACGCTATATGCCCAGCAACCGCCAATGGGCGCGGTGCCCGCCTCCGGCGTCGCTGGCTAAACTGGTGATGCAGAAGGAGGATCACGACGCCGAAGAGGAATGTCTTTTCTTCGTCGGCTTGTCGCGCGCACGCGACTATCTCTGCCTCAGTCGCGCCCAACGGTACACACAGGTCAATGCCAGCGCTTCCAAGTTCCTCGATACGGTCGCACGCCACGTAATGGTCACGCGGTTCGCTGGACCCGCTCCCCAGGTCCAACCGGCTCCCGTGTGGGCGCCGCGTGGACGGCAAGATAGCTACGCTGAGCGCGAACTCGACATTTATCTACGATGCCCCGCCCGCTACCAGTACGAAGTGGTCGATGGATTACGGGGTGGCCGCGAGGCCTCGCCTTACCTGCGTTTCCATCGCTGCGTCTACCGGACCATGGCGTGGCTTGAGCAACAGGCACGCGACGGAGCGCCAGCAAGCCCGGAGCAGGCTCGCGCAGAACTCGCAAGGCAATGGGAGATGCACGGGCCAGTGCATCATGGCTTCAATGGCTACTACCGGTCCGCGGCGGACAGCATGGTGGTCTCCATTGCAAGGCTCATTGCCACCGAGGCGGGCGAGTATGACCGCGAGCCCTGGTCCGTTCAGCTCGAAGGACGAGTGGTGACATACGAGCCGGACCGGGTGGTGCTGGTCGCCGACGGAAGTGTGCGTGTTCAACGGGTCCGTACCGGTCGCAAATCCAAGTCAGAGGCGGAGAACCGCATCTATGCGCTCCTTCGGCGCGGAGCCGCTCAGCGTTACCCCGGGTGTCGCGTGTCGGTGGAAGCCTACTACCCCGCGACCAACGAAGCGGCGCCGATGGAGGCGGGGAAAGACGACAAGCTTCTTGGCGAATATACCGACGCCATTACCGGGATCGAGCGGGGGGAATTCCACCCGAAGCCCGATCCGCAACGATGCCCCGGTTGCCCCTGCTATTTCATCTGCGGGGCATGATCTCGGCCTGACCGGCTTCCGGTTTTCTCGGCCTGACGTCGCTTCCTTTTCAGAACGCCATTCAGGCGGACGGAAAGGACACCGACATGACCACCATCGTTTTCATCCAAGTCCAGGGCTCGGACAGCCTCGTTGAGGCGACCCTGCCGGCGGAACCCACCTACGAGCAGCTCTTCGAGATCCTCGCCAAGCTCGGCGTCGAGCTCGGCGACGACAGCTTCGTCTTCCTCGATGAAGAAGACGAGCCGCTGAAGCGCAAGCCTAAGAAGGGCGAGCTGCTCCTGCCGATCAAGCGGGGCTGCCGGATCCACGTCACCAAGTGCCGCAAGATCAAGGTGACGGTGAACTACCTCGAAAAGACGGCCGACCAGACCTTCGCGCCCGGCGCTCGCGTCAAGAAGGTGAAGGCCTGGGCGGTCAAGACGTTCGGGCTCGACGCCAACGACGCTGCCGAGCACGTGCTCCAGCTCTGCGGCTCGACGGACCGCCCGGCCACGGACACGCCCCTGCGCCAGCTGACCGCGGCACCGGTCTGCTCGGTCTGCTTCGACCTTGTTCCCGAAAAGCGCGTCGAGGGCTAGATGAACATCGCGGTCTCTCCCGACCGGCTGCTCCTCGACCAAGACCTCGCCGCGCCAGAATTCCGGTGCGGCGAGGTGGAGGGGCGCTGGCGCCACGTGGCCACCGACTGGCCCTACGTCTTCATCGCGGTCGCCGCCGAAGCCCGGGAAGTCGGACCGGAAGAATATGCCTTCCGCTACGAGTGCTCCGGCTATCGGCAGACGCCCGTCACCGCCCAGCCCTGGGATGTGGCGGCCAACAGCCCGCTGGCGTTCGACCGCTGGCCCACCGGGAAGACGATCATCCCGTCCATCTTCCGCCCCGACTGGAAGCTCGGTGTCTGCCTCTACCTGCCCTGCGACCGGCTCTCGATCGAGGGCCACGACGCCTGGCGCAACGACCATCCGAGCCGCCTCTGGCAACCCGGCCGCGGCATCATCTGCTACCTGGAGCAGCTTTATGATCTCTTCCATCAAAGCGACTATTCGGGCGCTCGTCGCGCCTGACCACCGCCTCAGCTGTCCCTCTGTGCTGTGGGACGCGGTCGTCGCCGAACTCGACCGGCGGGGGGAACGCCAGCACGAAGCCGGGGTGTTCCTGCTCGGCCAGCTGCGGGGCGGGCGGCGCGAAGTGACCCGCGTCGTTTTCTATGACGAGCTCGAACCTGAAGCTTACGACAGTGGGGTCTGCATTCTGCATGCGCCCGCCTTCGCCAAACTGTGGGCGCTCTGCCGCGAACACCAGCTGACCGTGGTGGCCGACATCCACACCCATGGCGGCCGCGCCTTCCAAAGCGAGGCCGACCGGACCAATCCGATGGTGGCCCGCGCCGGCCACGTCGGAATCATCCTGCCCAACTTTGCCATCGCGCCGATCCCGTGGGGCGAAGTCGGCATCTACGAATACCAGGGCAGCCACCGGTGGAGCGACCGCTCTCCCAAGACCAGCCCCGGCTTCCTCTACACCGGCCCTTGGAGCTGACATGACCGAGCCGCTTCACTCGCGCTTCAACCGAACTGCCAAATACTTCATGGACAACGGCCGGGCGCAGACCGCCGAGGAGGCGATGGGCCTGCTGGAAAGCTTCGGCCTGACTATCGCCGTCGGCCCGGAGATTCGCAGCAGCCCCGCCGCGCAGATCGCGCTGCTAACCCTGGTCAACCTAGCCCGCCGGACGTTTCTTGGCGGCGTTCATGTAGTCGGCCCGCTGGACGTGCCCGTCCTCGTGCCGCTGTCGCTCCAACCCTCGCTGGCTGACGCCGTGCTTGACCTCGGAGGGCATGTCTCCGAGATGGCCAAACCACGCTGCCCGGTTGCGATGATCGGCACGGCTGACGTGACCGCCTCGGGCTCGCCGGTGTGGTGCATGACCTGGGAGGGATGGCGCGGAGGGGTGGTTCCGTCTGACGAAGGTTGGCGCCTTGCCGATGACGAGCAAGTGCCGCTGGCCCCGGCGCTGGCGGCGGCGATCTGCGCCGCGGAAGTCTTCGCCTACCATGCGGGCGACCACCCGATGGCGGGCAAGCGAGCGGCGGGGTTCTCGCTGTGGCAACCCGGTTCGGACTGGACGATCGGCGACCTTGGCGAGCCTGACCTGAGCTTCCTGCCGTCAAAGCTCTGGCTGATCGGCCTCGGCAATCTCGGACAGGCCTATGCCTGGCTCCTCGCTACGCTGCCTTATCCTCGCGGCGGGCTCGAGCTGGTTCTGCAGGATGATGATCGGCTGGTGGAATCGAATGACAGCACGTCCGTGCTAACCCGTCTGGACATGCTGGGCCAGATGAAGACGCGCATGGTCGCGGCCTGGTTGGAGGATCGTGGTTTCGCCACCTTTCTTGAAGAGCGACGTTACGGCCACTGGACTCGCCGCCAACAGCATGAGCCGGGCGTCGCCCTGTGCGGGGTGGACAACCCCATCGCCCGCGCGGCCCTCGAAGATGGTGGGTTCGGTCTAGTCGTCGAATCGGGGTTGGGTGCGGGCCCGCAGAGCTTCCGCAATGTTGCGATGCATGTGTTCCCCGGCGCGCGGACCGCCAAGGCGATTTGGCCGTCGACGGTGATGGCGGGCGGACCGAATGTCTCTCACATGCCGGCCTATGCCGCGCTGAAGGAGAGAGGCCTAGACGCGTGTGGCCTCGCGCAATTGGCCTCAAGGACGGTTGGCGTCCCCTTCGTGGGCATCTTTGCGGGTGTGCTGGTGATTTCGGAGCTTTTGCGTCGCCTGCACGGCGGACTTGCGATGGACGTTTTGGCAGGAGCCCTGACTTGCCTCGATGATGTTGAAGGAGGGGTAGCGGTCGGCGGAACCTACGAGCATGGATATGTGGTGGTCTCGAAATAAGGTGCGCGGGTAGATGGCCCCTTACACCAATAGAAAGGCTTAGCCGGACAAGCGAAGAGGCTGCTGAAGACCGGACTCGGCCGTTGGAGAAATCAATGGGATTGCACACGAAGGACGGCCGGCCGCTGCAGGTGTCTGGCGACAAAGTGTACAGCCGTTCGGGCCAAGTCGTAGGACGGATTCACGGCGACAGGGTTTACGGCCCCGATGGCCATTATGTTGGGACTATAGTCAGCGACAGGCTCGTTTATCGTTCGACCCATAGCGCCTCCACTAAGTCACCGTTTGCCGCCGCCAATAAGGCGGGTAGTGGGGCGAGCAATCGAGGTGGCTCTGGCCTGTGGGGGGATGAGCCCGATATCCCCGATTGATTGCGCTATACGATCCGCGCGCACTAAGGCCGACGATATCAAAGCTACCGCCAATCGGACGTAGGAGCGTCCGGGTTCGGGCGCCACGTCAATGTCTGCAACTGGCGCTGTTCAGTCGCTAGGCTTAGCGGTCCGGTCTTGCTGCCGCGCGACGGACAGCCTTCTCTTCTCTATCCGACTCGATTTCTGCGAGTGACTTGAGGCGTTCCAAGCTAGCAAACTCGCCCGACAACGAGGGTGGAATGCGGAAATGAGCGCCGGGTTCTGCCTCCTGCGCCAGCCGCACAATGCTGGGGCACCAAGCCATGAAGAATGCTGCTTGCCCCCACCGACCCAAGCCGCCGTACCATTTCATATGGGGGAACACCGCGATCAGCCCGGAGGCCTCAAGTGCCGCTCGCTCAAGCTGGACCCGGCGCATGTTTCCGTCGCCGGAAACGACCAAGCGTCCGCCGCGGGCCCCAAACTCTTCAATCCATCCGACATCTGGCTGGCCCCGTTGAGCCAGTTCTTGCGGGGTCTCTAACTCGATTTCGGGCGGAACTCGGATCGCTCGTATTGCATCGACGATGCGAGGATTTATGCATTCGTCGAAGCGGATAAGCGTCAAGCTGCGATACGCCGTTCAAAAGCGACAGCTTGATCCACCGCCTGGCCTGTCACGCCAAACCAATCTGCAGCCTCGGCCGTTCCGTCCACAAACGCTGAGTTGGCCAGCGTCTCTGTGGGTACCGATGTGGTCTCCTCCACCACAACAGGCCGGCCGAACGCCCGGGACGGGTCAATGCGAACTAAAGGCATCTCGTCCGGAAAGGGCTCAAGCCATGCAGCCCGCCCGCTCTTGAAAACAACACGTCCAGCCAGCGCCGGCCGAAGGATCTCCGGATGTAGATAGGCGTCAGTGAGCAGATCGATGATGCGGTCGCCGTTCAGTTCAAGCACAGCAGAGCCGTCTGTAGTGAGGGTCCGCTCGCGCGCTAGCGGATGTGGATCAGCCCACCGCAGACGCATCGCGTCCATTGCCTTTCCAAGTCGACGACGCGGAATGCCTTCAGAGAGGAGGTAGTTGACGGCACGCGCTTCGATCAGCCCGTCGAATGACAAGGCAATCCGGCCTGCGACTGACGGCAGATCAGTCTCAATGAGCGGCGGACGTCCAGATAGCCAAGACGCCACTTTGGTCGGCTCAACGTCCAGCAGCACTGCAACCTGCGTTGTGGTAAAAGCCCCTCGCCGGCCAAGTTCGATCCAATCCGATGGTGTGCGCACTGCGTCCTCTCAGGCTTTGCAATCGGCCTTCGACCTAAGCCCCAGAACATTACGCCGCTTGAATGCGAAGGTCGACTTCTCGGCAGGGCATCAACGTCCGGTCTTGGCGCTTACCGGCCATGAGAAACGTTGGTCCTCCGATCGATTTCGATGTGCTGTATGGCGGCTGCCTGATGTGAAGGGCAGGGCGGTGCCTTTGGCGTCGGCGCGATGCAGACCCTGCAGATAGCGTGGAATGACTGCGGGATGCGGTCAGGGCCGCGAGGAGAACTCGCGATCATCAATGGCCCGAGGGCCAGATTCAAGGTCACGCATGCTGAATATCGACGACTTCAATCTCCTGCCCGTACCGTCCCTTTCGGGTGCCCCCTCCGAAGAGAGGTCGCAAATGATCAGGGAAAGGGTGCTGGCCTGGCTGGCCGGAAAGACGAAGGGACGCACTACCCTCTGCGTCGGCTGCCTGGTGATGGAGGGCGCATTCTGGCTCGCCGGCCCGCCCGCCGCAGGAAAGCAGGCATGGATGGTCGAGTATATCGGCACCGACAGTGGCACCGGACTGGATGTCATCTCGGCCAGGATGCTGCGAGCCTGAGATCGACCCTCGTTCGGGCGGGCCGACGGTCCGGCCGAACGAGGGTTGATTCCGTCCGCGAGATATGGCCACAACCGCCTTGGCGTCCCCACACAGGCACCGGCTCCCCGGAGCACTTCGCTTTTACGGCGAGGTGCGTCTTGCGGCAGGGGCCAATCCGGTTCCCTGGCGAGACCAGGGAGACTGAGATGACGGAACACCCGAACATCCACGCGTGGGCGCCGCAGGTGGTGATGAGGCCGCCCGGCGAACTGAAGCCGGCGCAGCGCAACGCCCGGAGGCACTCGCAGAAGCAACTGGCGCAGATCGCCGCCTCGATCCGTCAGTTCGGGTTCACCAACCCGGTCCTGACGGACGCGAGCGGGCGGATCGTCGCGGGCCATGGCCGGGTTGAGGCTGCGAAGTCGCTGGGGATGGCCGAGGTGCCGACGCTGGCGCTGTCGCACCTCTCGGACGCCGATCTGCGCGCCTATGCCTTGGCCGATAACCGTCTGGCGGAGAAGTCGGGCTGGGACGACGATCTACTAAAGCTCGAACTCGGCGAACTGGAGCTGCTGGTTGACTTCGATCTGGAGGTGACGGGCTTCTCGACGGGAGAGATGGAGGTGCTGCTCGACGGCGGATCGGCGAAGGACACCGCGCTCGACGCCGCGCCGGAGAAGAAGCGCGCGACGGCGACGGTGGAGCGGGGCGATTTGTGGACGCTCGGCGATCACAGGCTGCTGTGCGGCGACGCTCGTGAGCCGAAGGACTTCTTCAGGGTGATGAGCGATGACCGGGCCAGGTTGGTGTTCTCGGATCCGCCTTACAATGTCCCGATCGACGGCTTCGTCGGCGGTCTGGGAAAGGTGAAGCACGCTGAGTTCGCGATGGCGTCGGGAGAAATGACGCCGGCGCAGTTCACTGAATTCCTCGCCGCTGCCTTCCGTAACGCCGCCGGGGTCTCCATCGACGGGGCCGTCCACTATCAATGCATGGACTGGCGCCATGTCGAGGAGATGATGGCGGCCGGACGGACCGCCTATTCGGGTCTGCTGAACGTATGTGTCTGGGCCAAGGATACGGCCGGGATGGGGTCCTTCTACCGGAGCCAGCATGAGCTGGTCTTCGTGTGGAAGGTGGGTCAGGCCGCGCACCTGAACACCGTCGAACTGGGGAAGCACGGCCGTTTCAGGACGAACGTCTGGAACTGCCGCGGCGTGAGGAAGACCGGGAAGGGGTCGGAGCTCGAGCTGCACCCGACGGTGAAGCCCGTGTCGCTAGTGATGGACGCGATCAAGGATGCCTCGAAGCGGGGCGAGGTGGTGCTCGACTGTTTCGGCGGCTCTGGCTCGACGCTGATCGCGGCGGAGAAGACGCGCCGCAGGGCAAGGCTCATCGAATATGAGCCGACGTACTGCGAGGTGACGATCGGCCGATGGGAAGCGCTGACCGGAAAGTCGGCGGTGCTCGCGGAGACGGGCGAGACCTTCGCTGAGCTTGGCGCGCGCCGTGCGGCAGAGATGGAAGCCCGTGCCGACGCTGCCCTCGAGATGGAGCCGGCATGATGGAAGAAGAGGAAAGGCGCGACGGACGGTTCCGGAAGGGGCAGTCCGGTAACCCGCTCGGCCGCCCGCGAAAGGAGCCCGAACGACACCGTCTGCCGATGGTCAATCGACTGGCTGCATTCGAGGTCGCCGAGACGCCGATCACGATCACCAACCGGAACGGCGAGAGGGAGACGACGACCGTTTATCGCGGCGTCCTGATGGCGGTGGCGCAGAAAGCTCTGGCCGGCCATGCGCCGTCGCAGAAGCTGCTTCTGCAGCATGTGGACAGCGCAGCCGGCGTCTACGGCGACACGAACGCACTCGTGCAGTTCCAGTTCCGCGAGATGGCCAGGCTTGAGGCCTTGGTGGATGCCTATGAAAAGAAGGCCGAAAAGCAGAGGACGGGCGTTCTGGTGGTCTCCCAGGAAGAATGGGACCGTCGCATGGCCGAGAAGAACAGGCTGTGGGAGGAGCGGAAGGTGCGCAACTTCACCTGATCGGGTTGATCATAATGCGTCGTAGCCGGGCGTAGGCGTCTTCGAACCAGCGCAGATCGTCTTTGCTCTCCTCCTGGCCAAATCTGAGGCGGCGGTGTTCGACAAACATCGCCGCCCAGAGCGCTGCAGGCCCGAGGTCGTCGAAACTCTCGGGCCGCCGTCCGGCCAAAGCCATCTGGATGGCGTCGGGCGTCTCAAGCCCCGCGAGCGCATAGCCGTCCACCAGGTGAGCCAGATCGACCGATTCATCTGCATCGACCTGTTCGGGCAGGGCGTCGAACATCCCCTGCTGCACCAGCCGCATCCATGCTGGTGCCGAGGAGGGCAGCGCTGGCTGTCGCGCCAGATGAGCTTTCAATCTCAGGACTTCCCGGGCGTGGGCATCGCCGAACAGCCGCTCGATCAGCATGTCCATTGTTGTGACGGTCTCGAACCGGCCCCGACCCACCTTCCGCAGATCTGGCCGTTCGGCCTTCTTGCCCTGACTGTTGGCCTTGGCGTGCCGGACGTTCTTGTCCCCTAGTGACGGGAGAGGCTCGCCCGGCGCTCCTCCGAACCAGCGCCAAGCCGTAGTGGTGAAAGTGGCAGGATCAACCAGCATCCAGATCACACACCCGCTGGGCTTGGCCGCCAGGGCGGTGTGGATATCGACGTCGGCGCGCTTGCCGTCCGCACGCATCGCCTTGAGCTGGATGTGGCGCAGGACCCCGTCCGCCTCCAGGGCAAGGTCGAAGCCCGAGCCGTCGAACTCCGCCCGCAGCACCTCGCACCGGCGGCCCGAGCGAAGCAGGGCTCGCGTCAGGTCACCGAGGAAGATGTGCTCAAAGACCTTCTCGCGGAGAACCGAGGCGTGACTGGACCAGGCGTCGAACATATCCGGGTGGTCGCTCTGGGCATCGATGAAGTCCAGCGGAAAATGGGTATCATAGTCCGTGGCCCGATGGTCATCCTCGCCGACGATTGCGGCGATGGAAGTCCGCAGGCGGCTCGCCGCTAACATGAAGCGCCTACGGAAGGCCAAAGGCTGGTCGCAGGAGGTGCTAGCCGACGCCGCAGGCGTGGACCGTACCTATGTGAGTGGTATTGAGCGACTTGTTCGCAACCCGACCATCACCGTCCTTGAGCGGATTGCGCAGGCCTTGGATACGCCAGCCGGACATCTTCTCGATCCCCCGACTTAGGCTCGCCGGCTCTCTGATTTGGACTGGACTTCGCTCGCGACCAGAGCGTGATGAGGACGCGCCCGGCGGAGAACGCCGGGCCCGCCCACGGCGTCTCGCGACCGGGGCTTCGGGTCGTGCGGCCATCCCGCCGCTAATCGGAGCCACCCAATGACCGACAAGCTCTCAACCGCCCAGGGCATTCTTCTGCGCCGCATCGCCGAGACCGGGGATGAGCCTTTCGAGATCGCGCCCCGCGCCCGTGCGACCGCCGTCATCTTGGCCCGGCGAGGCCTCCTGACCGGGGAGAGCGATCTCTGGAGCCTCACGCAAGAGGGGCGCACCGCCATTGGCCTGACGCCGCAGCCGGTGCCGCCCGGAGACTCCCAGGCACCGGACGTCTCGGTGGAAGCGTCGCCGCCCGTTAGCGGTCGAGTACCCAAGCCCGGCACCAAGGCGGCGACCGTGATCGAGATGCTTGGCCGGCCCGACGGCGTGACGGTGGCGCAGATCTCGGACGCCACCGCCTGGCTACCGCACTCGGTGCGGGGCTTCATGGCCGGGGCCCTGAAGAAGACCCATGGCCTGGCCGCGACCTCGGAGGCCGGCGAGGGCGGTCGCCTCTACCGCCTGACCGGGGCCGCCTCGTGAGCCCCGACGAGGCGGCCGGGGCGCTGGAGACGATGAGCCTGCAGGAGCTGCGGCAGGAATGGAGGACGCGCTTTGGCGCGCCTCCGAGCCTGCGATCGGTCGAACTGGTGCGCCGCAGCCTTGCGTGGCTGATCCAGACCTCGGCCTTCGGCGGCATCGACCAGACGTTGCGTCGCCAGCTTCGCGGACAGGCGGCGCGGGGCGGCGAGGTCGATGACGGGGCCCGCATTGTCCGGGAGTGGCAGGGTCAGCGTCATGAGGTGGAGAAGGTGGAAGGCGGCTACCTCTACGCCGGCCGACGCTGGAAGAGCCTGTCGGGCATCGCCACCGCCATCAGCGGCACTCAGCGCAACGGGCCGAAGTTCTTCGGCCTGCGGCAGGACTGACCGTGGCACCCCGGCTACGCTGTGCGATCTATACGCGGAAGAGCTCAGAGGAGGGGCTCGACCAGAGTTTCAACTCGCTCGACGCCCAGCGCGAGGCTTGCGAGGCCTATGTGAAGTCGCAGGCCGGGGAGGGGTGGCAGTTGCTGCCGGCCCGCTACGACGATGGTGGCTTCTCCGGCGGCAACATGGAGCGGCCCGGTCTGGTCCGCCTGCTGGCGGACATCGACGCGGGCAAGGTGGATGTGGTGGTGGTCTACAAGGTCGACCGCCTGACCCGGTCGCTGCCGGACTTCGCCCGCATCGTCGATCGCTTCGACCGGTCCAGCGTCTCGTTCGTCTCGGTGACCCAGGCCTTCAACACCACGACCTCGATGGGCCGGTTGACGCTCAATGTCCTCCTGTCCTTCGCCCAGTTCGAGCGCGAGGTCACCGGCGAGCGTATCCGCGACAAGATCGCGGCTTCAAAGGCCAAAGGAATGTGGATGGGCGGCAACGCCCCCTTTGGCTACCTCCCGCACGAGAGGACCCTGACGATCGAGTCGGAGGAGGCCCGCACCGTCCGCTGGATTTTCGAACGCTATCTCGAGCTGGGCTCGGTCCACGTCCTGTGCCGCGAGATGAAGGCGGCCGGCGTCCTGTCGCGCAGGCGCACTTCGGGCGCGGGCAATACGACCGGCGGGACGCCGTTTCCGCGCGGCGCGGTGTTCGGCATGCTGCGCAACCGGGTCTACGTCGGCGAGATCGTGCACAAGGAGAAGGTCTGGCCCGGCCTGCATCCGCCGATCCTCGACCGCGACCTGTTTGATCGCGTCCAGACCCTGCTCGACGCCAACACCACCCCGCGCCAGCAGAGAGTCCGGCGCTCGCCCGCGCTGCTCACCGGCCTGATCCGCGATGCGGCGGGCCAGCCGATGAGCCCGGTAACCGCCCGAAAGGGCGACGGCATCTACCGCTACTACGTGAAGGCGAAGGTGCAGCAAGGACAGCTCGCCGACGCGAATGACGACAGCCTTCGACGGGTCGCCGCGCCGGCCGTGGAGCAGGCGGTCGCCAACACGCTGCGTGAGCTGATCTGTCAGCCGCTGGCGGACTGGGCGGCGCTGCGAGATCTGGTCACGGAGGTGCGGCTGCATCCGGAACGGATCGTGCTGATTCTCAGCCTGTCGGCCCAGGCCCGGGCGATCCACGATCTGCCGCCGCCCGACGACGCAGGCGTCATACGGCTGATCGTGCCCGTGGCGCTGCAACGTCGCGGCGGGCGCGCCTGGCTCGAGCGGGGTGCCCATCAGGATCGTCGGCGCGTCGATCGCACCCTCGTCGCGGGTCTACGCCGCGCCCATGCCGAGCTGGCGAAGGCGGGAATCCATACGGCAAGTCGTACGCCGCTCTGGCGTGACGCGACCGGCGTCAACGATCCCTACATCCGCCATCTGGTCCGGCTGGCCTTCCTCGCCCCCGACATTCAGCAGGCGATCATGGACGGACGTCAGCCCGTGGGCCTGACGCTGCAGTCCCTGCGCGATGTGGACATCCCGGTCTCATGGGATGCGCAGCGCAAGGCCCTCGGCTTCTCCGTCTGACCGGACAGTCTGCAGGCCCTGATCCTCGCCTTCGTAGGTCCTGATAAGCTGCGCGGCAGGGCCTGTTATCGCCTGTTCCTGATCGCGGTGGGTTGACGATCAACGGAGGGCGAAGCCGGGCCACGTCGGGGTTTGCGAGCTTTGGCGCAAATCCGCCTCCCCGAAACGTCCTCGAAATGCGGGATAACAGGAAAACAGGCACCCAAACGGTGTACGGCCGTAGACGCGCAGAGTCGCGCCCAAAGGATTGAGGGCGAAACAGGCAAGAAGGCGGGATTTCTACCGAAAGCGGTTCAGGAACGGGCCGAAAAGGGCCCGGAATTCCGGAGGCTTTGGCGCTGAAGGCTAAGATGAGACCGCTGGGCGGGGACGGTGGCGGACAGAGAGGGATTCGAACCCTCGGTAGGCTTTCACCTACACACGCTTTCCAAGCGTGCGCGATCGACCACTCCGCCACCTGTCCGTTTGACCACACGGCAAACCTCCCCGGAGGTCGCCCGGGGAGGGCAGGCTGATAGAACAGGCGGACGCGTCCGGCAAGCGTCGTCTGGCCCCCGACCTCTGGGCAAGACCGGGCCGGGTACCCATATGGCTGCCATGTCCTTTTTCTCGCGGATGTTTTCGACCATGAGCGCCAAGACCACCCTGCCGACGCCCGACACCGCCCTGCCGGGCCGTGCCACGCCGCTGCCGACCGACGAGGTCCATTTCGTGCTGGGCCGCCCGCTGAAGGGGCCGCATCCGGAAGGGTTCCAGACCGCGATCTTCGGCATGGGTTGCTTCTGGGGCGTGGAGCGCAAGTTCTGGACGCTGCCGGGGGTCTGGGTGACGGCGGTGGGCTATTCCGGCGGCATCACGCCCAATCCGACCTATGAGGAAACCTGCACCGGCCTGACCGGCCAGACTGAGGTCGTCCAGGTCGTGTTCGATCCGGCCAGAATCACCTATGCCGAACTGCTGAAGACCTTCTGGGAAGGCCACGACCCGACCCAGGGCATGCGCCAGGGCAACGACATCGGCTCGACCTACCGCTCGGCGATCTACTATCTGGACGAGGAGCAGAAGGCCCGGGCCGAGGCGTCGCGCGACGCCTATCAGTCGGCCCTGACGAACGCCGGTCGCGGCACGATCACGACCGAGATCACCCGGGCCGGGCCCTTCTATTTCGCCGAGGGCTATCACCAGGGCTATCTGGCCAAGAACCCGAACGGCTATTGCGGCATCGGCGGCACGGGCGTCGTCTGTCCGATCGGGGTCGGCGTCGAGGCCTGATCAGTCGCAGAGGGCGAAGAACCGCTCGATGTCCGCCCGGGATTCCGGGTGGGCCACATAGGTCTCGCGGCTGTCGCTGCCGGTCCACTGCGCGATCCAGCCCAGGCGGCGAAAGCTCTGGAACACAGGGATTTCGGCCGCGGCCGAGGCCGTCAGAAGATCGTCGTCCGAAAGCTGCGACGGCTCGCCCTCGGCAGCGAACCGTTCGGTTTCGCCCCCGGATTCCAGCAAAAGCGTCCGCGCGCCCATCGGCGCCGTGGCCGTGATATCGACGCGCGACGACCCGGCCGCGCAGTCCAGTCCCAGCCTGAGATCGTCGCTTTCGGCGATGCCATAGGCCAGCCGGGCGAAGCCTTCGTCGGTCGTCAGGTGCCAGTCGTAGCCTGCGACCGGTTGCGGCGCGGCAATGGCCGCACGCGCTGGAGCCTTGCTGACGGGTTCGACGCTGGCACAGGCCGAGGTCAGGACGAGGGTCCCCAGTATCGATAGCCAGGCGAACGGGTGAAGGGGCATGGGGGTCATCCTGCGCAAAGCTCCGCGAACCGTCTCAACCTGCCCCGGTGGGTGGCCGGGACCTCCACGGTCTGATGCCGCTCGCCGACCGCCACGTCGAGCGTGCCGGTCACCATGAACGCGCCGAACACCGGATGGTCCGTTCGGAGCACGACAGATTGCCGATCGCTGACGCGCGTCGTTTCGGCGGTGGCGGAGGCACCGCCGGAGGTAAGGGTGGCGAACCCCGATCCGCCCGGTCCGCCATACAGATCGACACGGGCCACGCCGGACCCGGGCGCGCACTGGAAGGTCGTCCGCAGTTGCGCCGTGTCGGGAACCTCGTTCGCGAGCACCAGAGGCCCCTCGCCCTCATAGAGCGTCCAGGTCCAGCCGCCCTGAAGGGCAGCGGTCGCTGCGATGATGGCCAGAAGGGTCAAGGATCCGTCCCGTCGACGGGCCGTCAGGCGCGACCCATCGAACAATAGGACAGAAAATCACCCACTGCGCGACGTTCATCGGCCGTGGCCATCAGCTGGAAAGATCCCGCGTCGCCAAGCACGGCCATCCGGCCTCTGCTGGCCAGATCGCCTTCATGCTGAAGGCTCCAGCTCATCACCGGTGCGGCCTGAACAGCGTCCTCCCAACGGGCATCAGCCGATCGCGACCGGGCCGCGACGGCGAGGAGGCCTCGGGCGCAGACTGCGGGGATCAGAATCTTGAACATGGCGGGAACCTTGCGTCTGATCGTCCAACGCGGGTCCCCGTTAACGGTTCACGCCCGAAATCTGGCCAACCCCGCGCTCATGCAGCGAGCGACCGCGTCGCGAGCGTTAGCGCCTCTAGCCAGAATGCGCTCATGCAGCGAGCGACCGCGTCGCGAGCGTTAGCGCCTCTAGCCAGAATGCGCTCATGCAGCGAGCGACCGCGTCGCGAGCGTTAGCGCCTCTAGCCAGAATGCGCTCATGCAGCGAGCGACCGCGTCGCGAGCGTTAGCGCCCCCGCTCAAAAGGGACTGAACCGCTCGACCAGGCCCTGCGCCGCCGGTGTCGCCTGGACGCGGCTGATGTCACCGCGGCCGCCGTAGCTGATGCGGGCTTCGGCGATCTGGGTGTGGGCGATGGTGTTGGCCGAGGAGATGTCCTCGGGCCGGACGATGCCGGCGACGGTCAGTTCGCGGACCTCGCGGTTGGTGCGCACTTCCTGCCGACCCTGGATCACCAGGTTGCCGTTGGAAAGGATGTCCGTGACCACCGCGGCGATGGTCAGGCTGACCTTCTCCGACCGGCTGACCGAGCCGGTGCCGTTGGCGTTCGACGACCCTTCGAGGCCGACCAGATTCTGTGGAGTAAAACCGCCGGGAAAGGCGCGGCCCAGGCTGTTCTCCAGCCCGAGGAAGTTGGTCACGCCGCCCGCGATATCGTTGGTCCGGCTGCGGCTCGTGGTGTTCGATGTCTGCGCCTGATCGTCGATGTCGATGTTGACAGTCAGGATGTCACCGATCTGGCGCGCGCGCTGGTCGCCGAAGAAGGCCCGCGCGCCGGCCCGCCACAGCGAGTTGGCGCTGGCCGAGCGCGGTTCCGGGACCGTCGTATAGGCCTGGCTCACCGGCACCAGCTGGGCCGGGTAGCCGATGGGGGCCAGCTGCGGCCCCTGGACCGTCTCGACCACCGTGGAGCAGGCTCCCAGGGTCAGCGAGGCAAGGGCGAGGGCGAGGATGGACTTACGCATGTCGGGATCTTTCTAGCGCGAGGCGAACTGGAGCTGGTCACGGGCGGCCTGGGCCTCCGGGCCCGTGATGGCGCGGCCCGGGCCGATGGCGACGGCATCGATCGTGCGGCCGGAAACGACGTTCAGGATCGGCACGCTCTCGCCGGGGGCGGCGTCGCGGGTGGCGCGTCCGGTGACCGTCAGCGTCACGCCGCCGACGGCATAGGCGACCTCGACCATGTCGTTGCGGGCGATCACGCGGGCCGCGCGGGCCTGGCGCTGCAGGGGGGCCGCGACGGTGGGCGCGGGCGGGGTGACGGCCGAAGGGCCGGCCGTCGCAGCCGTCACGATATTGCCGCCCGTGGCCGGGGCCAGCGAGGCCTGGCGGACCACCACGCGACGCAGGCCGTTCGGATTGGCCCATTGCAGCCCGTTGCGGGAGGCGATGGCCTGGAGCTGGGACGCCTCGAACACGACGGACGGCCCCGCCCGGCTGGCCAGAACGAAATTGGCGGCCGGTCCGGCCCCGTCGAACACGTCGCCCAGGGTGACGCGGCCGTCGTCGTCGACCGGATTGGCCTTCAGGGTGACCGGCCCGGCGAGGGCAGGGGAGGCCAGCAGGCCGAGCGCGGCGATCAGGGAAAGAGCCCGCATGATCCTAGCTCTTCACCTGGGCCGAGACGCTCATCATCTCGTCGGCGGTGGTGATGACCTTGGAGTTCATCTCATAGGCCCGCTGGGCGACGATCAGGGCGCTGATCTCGGTTACGGCGTCGACGTTCGACGCCTCGGTGTAACCCTGCAGAAGTTGCCCGAAGCCGGCGTCGCCCGGTGTGCCAGGGGTCGCCGGTCCGGAGGCGGCCGTTTCCAGCAGCAGGTTGTCGCCGATCGCCTCAAGCCCGGCTTCGTTGAAGAAGTTGGCCAGCTCCAGCTGCCCGACGACGGTGGGCTCCGGCGATCCGGCCGTGGTGACCTGAACCTGGCCGCTCTTGGAGATGCTGACGTCGATCGCGTCCTGCGGGATGGAGATGGCCGGTTCGACGGCATATCCGTCCTCGGTCACCAGCTGGCCTTCGGCGCTCAGCGAGAAATTGCCGGCGCGGGTATAGCCGATCTCGCCCGAGGGCATGGTGACCTGGAAATAGCCTTTTCCGTCGATCGCGATATCGTAGTCGTTGCCGGTCTGGGTCGGCGTGCCCTGCTCTGTGATCCGGTAGACGCTGCCCGCCTTGACGCCCAGACCGACCTGGATGCCCGTGGGGACGATCGTGCCCTGGCTGGACGACTGCGCGCCCATCCGTTCGACGTTCTGATAGATCAGGTCCTGGAACTCGGCGCGCTGACGCTTGTAGCCCACCGTGTTCATGTTGGCGATGTTGT
Organism: Brevundimonas subvibrioides; assembly: GCF_027271155.1. Classification (NCBI taxonomy): domain Bacteria; kingdom Pseudomonadati; phylum Pseudomonadota; class Alphaproteobacteria; order Caulobacterales; family Caulobacteraceae; genus Brevundimonas; species Brevundimonas subvibrioides. The sequence goes on along the minus strand of NZ_CP114542.1, from coordinate 2,553,621 downwards.
TGGAGATGACCTCCACGTTCAGCTGCTGGGCGGACATGCCCGAGGCAGCGGTTCTGAGAGCGCGCATTATTCTACTCCATTGTCCCGGTCGCTTGGCGCGCGGCGCCTCGCGGCTTGAGGAACGCCATCATGATGACCGGCCCAGCCGCTCGACCGAGCGGCGGGACAGGTCCTGGACATTCTCGATCATCTTGGTCGCGCGTTCGTAGGCGCGGTTGATCTCGATCAGATTGGTGATCTCGATCAGGGTGTTGACGTTGGATCCCTCCAGCATCCCCTGGCGCACCTGCACGCCCGTCGCGTCGAGCGCGGGGGCATTGGAGGCATTGCGGTAGAGGCCGTCGCCGTCCTTGGACAGCACCGCCAGATCGTCGAACCGGGCCAGGGTCAGCGTGCCGAGGAGCTGGCCGTCCTGGCTGATCGTGCCGTCCTCGGCCACGGTCAGGGCTCCCCTGGCCGGATCGACGACGATCGGCCCGCCGTCGCCCAGCACCGGTAGGCCCGACTTGGTCACCAGCTGTCCCGTCGGATCGACCGTGAAGGCCCCGTCGCGGGTATAGGCCTCGCCTGCCCCGTCCTGGATCTTGAAGAAGGCCCCTTCGCCGTCGATCGCGAAATCCAGCGTCCGGCCGGTCTCGTTCAGGGCACCCTGGCCGAAGTCGCGGCCCACGCCCTTGTCCAGAACGAAGCTGACGCCCGGGCGCACGGCGTCGTTGCGGGCCCGCTGGCCGATCTCGGTACCGAGCAGCAACTGCTCGACCTTGAAGCCCGTCGTCTCCGCATTGGCGATGTTGTTGGCCGCGATGTCGAGCTCGCGGCGCAGCGTCATCTGGCGGGACAGTCCGATGTAGGCGGCATTTTCCACGGCGGCGAGGCTCCTTCGAACGGGTCCTCGCAACGACCGTGCCAACAGGGTTAATCCAGCGGTCGTGGGGCTTTCGGCGGGGGGGCGTCGTTCCGCACCCGGCAAATCTTGCCGGATTTACACCTCGCGTTAACCAAACGCGCCGCATCTCGGACATTGGGATTTTCCGGGACGCGCCGATGTTCAAGTTTGGCAAGAAGAAGGACAAGGCACCGGCCGACGCCGATGATGCCACCAAGCTGGCCGTCGCCCACGGTGCCGACGCGCAGGACGGCGACGACGCGCCCAAGAAGAAGAAACTGCCGCTGCTCTTCATCATCGCGCCCGTGGCCCTGCTGGTCCTGGGTGGCGGCGGAGCGGGGGCGTATTTCATGCTCCAGCCCAAGCCCGCGGCCGCCGGGGGAGAGCACGGCGAAAAGGAGGCCAAGGGCGGCCACGGGGCCGAGAAGAAGGAAGAAAAGAAGGGCGGTCACGGCGAGAAGAAGGAAGGCGAGGGTGACGAGGCCGATCCGTCGCTGGGCAAGATCTCCGAGGGCCCGGACGGCATCACCTTCTACACCCTGCCCGACATGGTCGTGAACATTCAGTCGCCGGACGGCAAGCCGACCTTCCTGAAGCTGACCCTGACGCTGGAGATGCACGACGCCGAACTGGCCGAGACCCTGCAGGGCCAGATGCCCCGCATGCAGGACATGTTCCAGGGCTTCCTGCGCGAACTGCGACCCGAAGATCTGGCGGGCTCGCAGGGGACGTATCAGCTGCGCGCCGAGATCCTGCGCCGGGTGAATCTGATCGCCGCGCCGTCGCGCGTTGACGCCGTGCTGATCGAAGAAATGCTGGTTCAATAGGCATGATGCCGAAACGTGTCAGCAGTTTCCGGATAAGCGCATCACCACCCGGCACAGGTGCGCCTGATGTCTGACACGGGCGTTGCCGACACCGAGCCGGGTCCCGTCGCTGCGGCCGAACCCTTCGCCGACTCCGAGAGCTTCGCGGACGACCGCCTGGGCGGTGCGACCGAACGCGTCCTGAACCAGGACGAGATCGACAGCCTGCTCGGCTTCGATATGGGCGACGAGGATGGGACCGAACGCACCGGCATCCGCGCCATCATCAACTCCGCCCTCGTCAGCTACGAGCGGCTGCCGATGCTGGAAATCGTCTTCGACCGCCTGGTGCGGTTGATGACGACCAGCCTTCGCAACTTCACCTCCGACAACGTCGAGGTCAGCCTCGACAACATCTCCTCGATCCGGTTCGGCGACTATCTGAACTCGATCCCCTTGCCGGCCATCCTGGCGGTGTTCCGGGCTGAGGAGCTGGACAATTTCGGCCTGCTGACGGTCGATTCCAACCTGATCTATTCGATCGTCGATGTGCTGCTGGGAGGCCGTCGCGGTACGGCGGCGCTTCGCATCGAGGGCCGGCCCTACACCACGATCGAGCGCGTGCTGGTCCAGCGGATGGTCGAGGTCATCCTCGCCGATGCCCAGGCGGCGTTCGAGCCCCTGACCCCGGTCCACCTCAACCTGGACCGGCTGGAGACCAATCCGCGCTTTGCCGCGATCGCGCGCCCTGCGAACGCGGCCATCCTGGTGAAGCTGCGCATCGACATGGAAGACCGCGGCGGGCGGGTCGAGCTCCTGCTGCCCTATGCGACGCTGGAGCCGATCCGCAAATTGCTGCTGCAGCAGTTCATGGGCGAGAAGTTCGGCCGCGACAACATCTGGGAAGGTCACCTGGCCACCGAGCTCTGGACGACCGAAACCGAGGTCCGCGTCGTGCTGGACGAGCAATCCGCGTCCCTGTCCACCGTCCTGAACCTGCAGGTCGGCGACACCTTCATGCTGAACGCGACGCCGGAGTCCGACGTCTCCATCCGCTGCGGCTCGATCCCTGTCACCACCGGCAAGATGGGCCGGAAGGGTCAGTACATCGCCGTGCGCGTCGATGCGCCCATCAGTATCGAGGCGGCCAACAGCCTCACCCGGGGAAGGCGCTGACATGACCGGCATGATCCTTGACGGCGTGCTTATGCTCTTGCTGGTCGCCGCCATCGCCTATGGCGTGCGGCTGGAGAAGAAGCTGACCCAGCTCCGCGCCGGCCAGCTTGCCTTTGCCGGTGCCGTCACCGAATTGAACGCCGCCTGCGGCCGGGCCGAGAGTGCCCTGGCCTCCCTGCGGGCCTCCGGCGAGGACGCCGACCTGCTGCACGATCGTATCATGAAGGCGCGGCAGTTGAAGACCGATCTGGAACAGCTGATCGCCAGTGGCGCACGCAGCGCGCCTCTGTCTCCCCGGGACGGGGTCGACGAAGGCTCGCTTGTGGATCGGGGAGCGGGTCGAAGCGAAGCGGAGACCGGCAGGGGAAGGCAAGGCGGGCCGGACTCCGATCGCGCGCGCATCGCCGGGTCGTCCCCATCCGGTCGCTCCGCTACCCCCTCACTCCTGAAGGCAGGGGCGACCGTCAAGGCTGCCCCGACCCGCGCGCCCGATCCCGATGACCGCGCCTTCCGCATGGCCGCGCTTGCCGAGCGCATCCAGGGCATGGCGGCCCCCGCCAAGGCTACCGCCGGGGCCGGGAACGTCCAGGCCATCCTGCATGCCCTGACCGCTAACCAAACCGCGAAGCAAAGCCTCAACCGCGCCAAGGCTAGCCTCGACGACGACCTCTTCGCCGCCTGAATTTTTAGTGCCCCGATGTTCGCCACCTGGTGGCGGACGCCGTGCGGGGCGAGACCACTGGATCGACGACAATGGCCAAGCTGCCCCGCCTCCTGCCCCTCATCGCCATCGCCATCGGCGGGGTCGTGGCCGTGCGGGCCGTCGGCGCGGGCCCCGGCCTGTTCGAGGGGGCCAGGGCCTGGGCCGAGGAGGCGACCACCGCCGTGGGCGAGGCCGCCGCTGCGCCCGCCGCCAACCGCCCTGCTCCGGCGGTTTGCGCCCTGTCGCCGGAACAGCTGGCCCAGCAGGCGGGGATCTCGCCGGCAGAGCTGCGCATCATCCAGTCCCTGTCTGCCCGCCGCACCGAACTGGACGCCCGAGACGCCGATTTCGCCACAACCCTGCCACTGATGGTCGCCGCCGAGGCCAAGCTGGACGCCAAGGTCCAGGCCCTGAACGCCATCAAGGCCGAGGTCCAGGGCCTGCTGGGTCAGGTCGACGAGCGCCAGAGAGCCGAGACCGAACGGCTTGTCGCCGTCTATTCCGCCATGCGCCCGCGTGAGGCCGCTGCCGTCTTCGAAACCCTGGACGACAGCGTGCGCCTGCCCATCGCCGCCGCCATGCGCCCGCGCGGCCTGTCGGCCATCCTGGCCCAGATGCCCGCCCCCGCCGCCCGCGAGCTGACCGAGAAACTGGCCCGCCGCTTCCAGGCCCAGCAGCTGGCCGCGCGCGCCGCCGCCGCTGCCGCTGCCACGCCGCCGACCACGGGTCCGACCCAGACCGCTGCCGCGACCCCGCCCGCACCCACGACGGCCGGCACCACGCCGGCCTCGAACACCACGGCCGCCACGCCGCCGACGACCCAGCCGGCCGCGAACCGTGCGCCCCAGACGCGCCCGACCCCCCGCCAGACCCGTCGGCCCACGACACCGACCCGGTCCAGCCCCCGTGCGCCTGCCGCAAACCAGGCCTCGGCCACGACCGGTCCGCAGCCTTACGCCCCGACGACGCCAACCTCTCCGCCGTCGAACCCGACCGCGCCCCGCCAGTCGGTGCAGTAAACGCCGCCCCACGGTTGGCACCGGGAGCGGGGAGGGGTATCACCCGCCTCCGCTCCGCTCCGCCGCTCGAAGGCCCCGCCATGTCCGACACGCCTCCCGACCGCCTCTCGGTCAACCCCGCCAGCAAATACTATGACGCCGACATCCTGGCGCGGGGCGTGGGCATCCGGTTCAAGGGCGAGGAAAAGACCAATGTCGACGAATACTGCGTGTCCGAAGGCTGGGTCCGCCTGGCCGTCGGCAAGCGCGTCGATCGCAAGGGCAATGCCCTGACCGTCAAGCTGCAGGGCCCGGTGGAGCCGTATTTCCAGAGCGGCGTGGTCGAGGCGGAAAGCTAGGATCCGCGAGGGCCCGGGCTCCCTCGCCCCCGCGTGCCGGCCGGGGCGACCGCTTGGGGGGATGATCTAGATGGCTGCTCCCGACCCCGATCGGTCGCTGTGCCTAAAGCATCGAGAAGTGATCATAGCGATTATGCCCGTGTCGACGTGACCACGAACTCGGCGGAAGGCTTCGTCGGTGTCTTCAAGAAGGGCATGAAGGGCGTCTATCAACACTGCTCTGAGAAACACCTGAACCGATACGTCACCGAGTTTGGCTTCCGCCACAACACCCGCGCCCTGCTGGGCATCAATGACGGGGAACGGACGGACCTTGCGATCATCGGATCGATCGGCAAGCGCCTGACGTACCGACAGACTGACCAAGCCTATGTTTGGGTTTCAGGCTTGGCGTCTGGCGAGGATGCGTCGGAAGAGGCCTTCCGCTTCTTGGGACTGATCTTCGGCTGCGGCGGGGTGGCGAGCATTCGCTTGATTACCTCGTCGCGACGCTTCTCTACGGCTGCTTCGGACACCCAAAACTCCTATGCGATGAGGGGCACGCCAACGATATGAGGAGAAACGCCATTAGGTCGAACGCGGACCAAATTGGGAAGGTTTTGGACAACTTTTGGATCATCCTTTTTCAGCAGATACCAGCGTCGAGCCGCCGTCGCCATAGCCTCACAGAATAGCTTAGCGTCTAGTTGTAGGGCGCTCTCAATAATTCCACCGTTATTCCTGGATATGTTCTCGTGTAGTGTCATGCGAGGGTTCGGGAGAGTGAACAGAATTCGATCGTATTGCGATCCGGGATGGGAAGCGAACATTCCATTGTGCAAAACACCACCCCTTAACGCCCAACAATCACTTGCAGTGAACACAAGAAACTCTTGGGAGAGGTAGGTTTCACACCACGCCACATAACGTCTCTGAATGCGGAAACGGGCATCTTCATCGTGTGCAGTTTCAAGAGACGAACATACGTCCGGCACTGACAGCGCCAAATGAAGTGCAGGATAAACTAGACCAGCCGCTATACACTTGAAAATCTCATCCAAGACGACTTCAAGCGGTGACGTTTCGGAAATCAGGTTGAGCTCTATAAACTCGAACCCAGTGTAAGAGATCAGCGAGATCGATTTCAACGCAGTTGTGCCGTCCCTCATTGTAGGCGCGCACCAACATTCTTCCCGATGCATCTTGCCGCAGCTCCACTGTGTGTCCCTCCGCATACTCCCGGACACCGATCATGTCTGCGATTTTGTGTTCTAGGCCCGGCCTGTCATCGGCTGTCATAGGATAATCCTTCCGGTATGCAAAGTGCACAGGTAGGAATTAATTCCCATCGAGGGCTTGCTCTCTTTGCTCCGGCACCCATCTGGATCGCCGGGTCTTTGACAGGTCGCAACTGCTCCTGCCGCTGATGGGGTGCGCCAGATTTCCGATAATCTGGCAGGGTGACTCTGGCCTGACGTGCCAACGCATTGATTTGAAAGAACTCGGGTCGCCGTGAGTCACGGTGAGTCACGGCATTTCAGCCGGGGTGACTCACTCTCCGGTCTGGTCCGAAAGACCTCACCCCAGACAGATCGCCGACATCAGCCGCCCGAAATCCGGCTCGCCGCGCTGGAAGGCCCGGCGGTTGGAATAGAAGAGGGTCTCGTCGGCGCAGGTGTCGTGGCCCGTCCAGGCCGCCGCGCCGACGCCCGCCTGTTCCAGCCGCCACAGCACGAAACCCGGCAGGTCGAACATGCGGCGGTCCGCAGCCACACCGGCCGCAAAGAACCGGCCCGACCCCGGATCGTGGTGTTCGAACCGGTCCTGGAAATCGGCCCCGACCTCATAGGACGGCTGGGCGATGCAGGGGCCGACCACGGCGACGATCCGGTCCGGCCGCGCCCCCAGGGCCTCCATCGCCGTCACGGCGGAATGGACGATGCCGCCCAGCGCCCCCTTCCAGCCCGCGTGAACCGCGCCCACGACGCCCGCTTCGGCATCGGCCAGCAGCACGGGCGCGCAGTCGGCGGTCAGGACGGCGCAGATCACGCCGGGCGTCCGTGACACCACCGCGTCGCCCTCGGGCCGGTCCCCGCGCCAGGGGCCGTCGGCGACACGCGTGATGGCAGAATGGATCTGGTAGCAGCCCGCCAGATCGTCCGACCCACCGCCCATCGCTTCGGCCACCCGCCTGCGGTTCTCCGCCACCGCCGCCGGATCGTCCGCCGACCCCAGGCCGGTGTTCAGGCCTTCATACAGGCCGGTGGAGGCCCCGCCGTGCCGCGTGAAGAACCCGTGGCGGATGCCGCCTTGCGTCAGCAACGGATGGGTGATCGGCTCAGGTGCGCTCATGTCCCGAACCCCGGCACGCCCAGGCTGCGGGGCGAGAAGATCGCCGCCGCCTTGAACAGCTCGCCCATCTGGTCCGGGGCCGTCAGCCGGGCCAGCTGGCGTCCGATCATCGGTGCGGCATGGGGCCGTCCCGCCGCCAACCGTTCGGCCCGTGCCTCGATCCCCAGCCGCCGCAGGAAGTCGCCCTGACCGATGCAGCCGGTGACGTCAGCCCCGGCCCGGATCGCCGCCTCCAGAACGCCGGGGAAGTCCGCCCACTGTGTGACGTCCGCCTCGCCCGGCGTCGACAGAACATCGACCTTCGTGTGCCGCCGCAGGGCCTGAAGCGTGTCACCCACGCCCGGCCGGTCGCGGCCATAGTCGATCAGCAGGGCCGCGCCCGAGGTCTCGGCCATCAGGACCGCCAGGTCCCGCCCGAAGGCGGCCTGCTGCTCCGACGCCTCGATCACCTGCCCGGGCTCCACCGCGAACTCCGGCCGCTCGAAGCCGCCCGTGATCCCAACCAGTCCGAACGTCAGAGCGCCGTCGTCCCTGACCCCCACCCGCCGCTCGGCCCAGCCACCTTCGGTGCGGACGAACTGACGCGCGGGCAGGCAGTCCAGCACCTCGTTGGCGATCAGGATGACCGGTGCATCGGTGTCGATCTGGCCCAGCGTCCTGATCCAGCGCGGCGATACGTCGGCCTGCGCCAGCCTGCGGGCCTGGACGTCCCGCAGCGGCCCACTGGGCTCGATCAGGATCAGGTCGCAGGCCTCCAGGAATCCGGGCACCACCCGCGCCGCCCGCAGGGCATCGTCCATCAAGGTGCCGTCGCCGGGGCCCACCTCGACCAGTCTGAACCGTTCGGGTGCCCCGAGCCTCTGCCAGGTCTCGACCGCCCACAGGCCGATCAGTTCGCCGAACATCTGGCTGATCAGCGGCGCGGTGATGAAGTCGCCGCTTTCGCCCAGCGCCGGTCGCGTGGCGTAGTAGCCGTCGGTCGGATCGTGCAGGCACCGGGTGACATAGTCGGCCACCGTCATCGGCCCGGTCAGGGCGATCTCGCGGGCCAGCCTGTCCTTCAGCGCCATGGTCTCAGGCCTCGACCGACTCCGCCGTCACCGCCGGCGGCCGCATCCACGCCCGCCGGATCAGCCAGGCGCCGATCAGGATCATCGGGATGGACAGGATCATGCCCATGGTCAGGCCAAAGGGCAGATGGTCCAGCCCCACATCCGGCTGTCGGACGTTTTCCAGCAGGGCGCGGATCAGTCCGTAGCCGACCAGGAACAGGCCGGTGATGTAGCCCGGCTTGCTGAGCAGCCGCCATTTCCAGACCGCCAGCCAAAGAATGCCGAACAGCACGATACCCTCCAGCCCCGCCTCGTACAGCTGGCTGGGATGGCGGGGTTCGTTGCCCGCAGGGCAAAACCCGTAAATCTGCTCGATCCGCGCATTGCAGAACCGGACGGCCCAGGGCACGTCGGTAACGCGGCCCCACAGTTCGCCATTGATGAAATTGGCCAACCGGCCAAAGCACAGGCCGATTGTTCCGACGGGAAGAAGCATGTCCCCGAGGCTCAGAGGGTTGACCTTGTGCTTCCTGGCAAACAGCAGGACTGCGATCGTGGGGCCGATCAGGCCGCCGTGGAACGACATGCCCCCCGTCCATAGCTGGAACAGCTCCAGCCGCTCACCCCAGGTGACGCCGTGTGGGAACAATTTGGGAAACAACTCACCGACAAGCTGGGCATACATGACCGGCTTGTAGAACAGCGCATAGCCGAACCGGCCGCCCAGGATGATGCCCAGCGTAATCCACAGCACCAGATCGTCCAGCTGCACCGTGTTGATGGGAGGTCTGCCCGGAAGCCAGACGCGCGGGCTCTTGAGGATCCTGGCCGCATAGACCCAGCCCAGCACGATGCCCATCACATAGGCCAGGGCGTACCAGCGGATCGGCAGGGGGCCGAGGTGGATCAGGACCGGGTCGAACTCGGGAAAGGGCAAGCGCGGCGCTCCTGAAACGGCTGTCGCAGCCCTTTAGCAAGGGTCGATGCGTCACGCGAGCGTGACACGTTTCGGCCCCGTTTGGGCTTATGCAGGGCTGGCCGGGTAAGGGTTCGTTCACCATATCAGGCAACCCTCCCTTAACGACGCCCGCCGCCCCGGGCCGGAGACGATCATGCAGACCCGCAACCCTTTCCTCGACGAGTTCGCCAAGCTGTCGACCAGCGCGATGGGCCTGGCCCAGGCGGCCGGCGATGAGGCCAAGGCGGCCTTTCGCGCCCAGTCCGATCGCATCGCGGCCGAGATGGATCTGGTCCGCCGCGACGAGTTCGATGTGCTGAAAGCCCAGATCACCGCGCTGCGCGCCGAGGTCGCCGAGCTTCAGAAGGCGGCTACGGCCAAGCCTAAAGCGCCGAAAACGGGAACGTCCACAGACGGAACTCGTCTTCCCGACGCAGCCGGTTGAGCCGAATCCGCGAACACGCCTACCGTCTTCCCAAGGTCGCTGAGTCGCGGCCGACCTCCCGCGAGATCGAGTTTACCTGATGGATGCTGTTGGCCACGAAACCGACACCCCCTTTGATCCGCTGGATGTGGTCGAGCATGTCCTGAACGCCGAAAATCTGCCGTTCGACCGGACCGACGACGGCGACCTGGCATTCGCCCTGGCCGGCGACTGGAAGGACTATGAGCTGTGGTTCGCCTGGCGGCCCGAGGGAGACTGCCTTCAGCTGTGCTGCGCGCTGGACCTGCGTGCGACCAAGTCCCGTCGGAACGCGGCCTATGAACTGGTTTCCATGGTCAATCAGCGCACCTGGATGGGTCATTTCGAGGTCTGGGCCGAGGACGGCGAGATCGTCTTCCGCCACTCGCTGGCCCTGCCGCACGGCGAACGCCCGACCCTCGCCCAGGCCGCGTCCATGATCGATGCTGCGGTGGAGGCCTCGGACCGCTACTATCCGGCCTTTGACTTCATGATCCGCGGCAACAAGAAGCCCCAGGACGCGATCGACTCCTGCCTGTTCGAGACCGTCGGCACGGCCTGACATGGCCGTCGGCGGGGTCACCCTTCTCGGTCACGGCCGGCTCGGGTCGGCCATCACCGAAGGATGGCGGCTGACGGGCACAGTTGCGGATCCCGCCATCCTCACCCGCGACGTGCCAGCGGTCTGTCCACCCGACACGCGAGCGCTGGTGATCGCGGTGAAACCCGCCGCCTGGCGCGAGGCCCTGGCCCCGCTGTCGGCGAGCCTGCCGTCTGGCACCACACTGGTGTCCGTCATGGCCGGCGTTCGCGCGGCGGATATCGCGGCGATGCTGCCGGGACATCCGGTCGTCCGCGTCATGCCGACAACCGCCGTCGCACAGGGCCAGGGCGTCGCCGCCATCTGGTCCGATGATGCGCCAGCCCGGGCCCTCGCGCACCGCCTGTTCGATCCGGTGGCCGACACGGTCGATCTGGATGACGAATCGTTGATGGATGCTGCAACGGCTGTGGCCGGGTCCGCGCCGGCCTTCTTCTATGCCCTTACCCAGGCGCTGTCGGCGGCGGGTGAGCAGGCGGGACTGCCGCTGGAGGCCGCTCAACGCCTTGCTCGCGGTGCCCTGCGCTCGGCCGGTGCCGGTGCCGGCACCGGCGTCTCCCTGGACGACCTTGTCTCGCGGATCGCTTCACCGGGCGGGACGACTCGCGCCGGTCTGGATGCGCTCGACCGCTCGGATTTCACGGCCGCCGCACGCGACGCCGTCGACGCGGCGATCGCCCGTGCGAAGGCCCTAGCGGGTAACCAGGCGGCCTGACGCCAGGTTCGAGGCCAGGCGTCCATAGGCCTGCTCCGCATCCTGCCAGGTGCTGTAGCCATAGACGTCGGCCAGGGTCGTGGAATAGCGCGAATAGCTGACCGGCAGACGCTGACCATCGGCGGTTACGACCTCGCCCTCGATCGTGGCCCCGCCGATCGAGATGCTGTCGATGATCGAAAGGCCGGGCTTGTCGACGGCTTGCTGGAAGGTGGGACGATTGGGTTTCAGATCGGTCAGGACAAGGTTGATCTGGGCCCCTTCGAGGCTGCCGCTCCGCGCCAGTTCACGCGCGACGACGGTGGTCAGCCGTTCCACCTGCCGGTCCACGTCCCGCTGGCCCAGTTCCTCGACCTTGTCGATCAGATCGCCGCCCACAGTGACGTTGACCTGAGGGTCCTGGGCCAGAGCCGGCGATGCGGCCATACCGACGACAAGGGCAAGGGGGGCGATGAAGGCGAAGCGACGCATGACGATCTCCTGCAATGCTGATCCGGCGAAGATGGGCTTCGGCCAGGCCCTTGGCCAGTCCTGCGCCCGCAAATGTGATCGGGCCTCAGCCGGGCAGCCGGATCAGGGCCCGCAGGCCGCCCAGATCGCTGCGCGCCAGTGTAATGTCCCCACCGTGCCCGCGCGCCACATCGCGCGCGATGGCCAGACCCAGGCCGACACCCTTGCGGTTCTGGTTCCGGCTTTCGTCCAGCCGGCTGAAGGGGCGAAAGGCCTCCTCGTGCAGGTCGTCGGGAATGCCGGGTCCGTCGTCCTCGACCGCGATCTCGAACCCGCCGGACGACAGGGCGCGCGCGGTCAGCCGGACATGCTCGCCGTGCGCCGCCGCATTGCCCGCCAGATTGGCCAGCGCTCGCTTGAAGGCGAGGGGCCGCAGGGATGCCGTCAGACTGGTCGGGGCGGTGATCTCGACTTCGGCTCCGGCGCGCTTCACGTCCTCGCCCGTCGCCTTCAGCAGGGCCGCCACATCCACCGGCTGCGGGGCCTCACCGGCCTCGCCTTTTGCGAAGGCCAGGTATTCGTCGATCATGTGCTCCATCTCGTCCAGGTCGCCCTTCATGGCGCTCTGACGCTTGAACGGGGGAGCCAGGGCCAGCTCCAGCCGCAGCCGGGTCAGGGGCGTGCGCAGGTCGTGGCTGACAGAAGCCAGCAGCGCCGTCCGCTGTTCGATATGACGCTGGATCCGGTCGCGCATGGCCAGGAAGGCGACCGCGGCCTGACGCACCTCGCGCGCGCCGTGCGGCTTGAACTTGGGCGACATCTCACCCCGCCCGAAGGCCTCTGCCGCCTCGGCCAGCCTCTCGATGGCCCGGACCTGGTTGCGGATGAACAGGATCGCCACGCTCATCAGCAGGACCGTCGCCAGCATCAGCCACAGGACGAAGATGTGGGCCTGGGTGGCCACGGCCCGTTCGCGCGGCGCGATGATCCGCAAGACCCCGTCGCGCTGCTGTACCTGAATGTCGACATAGGCGGGATAACGGGTCGTATCGAACCAGAAGGGCTGGTCCAGGCGCGACGCCAGAGCGGCCTCCAGGGTGCGGTCCACCACGCCGATCGGCCCGCGTCGTTGTTCCCCTGGCAATTTCGCATCCGGTCGCAGCGCGATCGACAGCTGCATGGACCGTTCGCCCCGGTCGGCGATCGCGGCCAGGTTGGAGGGCGTCGGGTCGTCGCGATAGCTCTCGGCCGCCCAGGCCACGTCGCCCGCCAGGCCTTCGGACAGGCGCGCCGTGACGGTCTGCCAGTGCATGTCGAAGAAGGCCCAGGTCACCGCCCCCTGCATGATCAGGATCGGCAACACGATGATCAGCAGCGACCGCCCCCACAACGTCGTCGGCAACTGGCGCTTCAGAACGCGCGCCACGACGGGGAAGGGGATCAGGCGCATCTCAGTCCGGGGCCAGCATATAGCCCACACCCCGCACGGTCTGCAGATAGCGCGGGTTCTTCGGATCCGCCTCCAGCTTCCTGCGCAGCCGGGTGACCTGCACGTCCACGGCGCGGCCGGTGATGTCGGCGGTGTCCGGTGACAGGTCCATGCGCTCGACCGGGGCGTGGGCGTGAAGCGCCAGGGTCTTCAGCAACTGCGCCTCGGCCTCGGTCAGCCGCATCGGCGCACCGTCGCGTGTCAGCTCCAGCCGTTCGAGGTCGAACATGGCGGTGCCCAGCCGGATCTCGCGCGGCATGATCGGCTTGACCCCCGTCCGCCTCAGGATCGCATCGATGCGCAGGGCCAGTTCCCTGGGATCGAAGGGCTTGGACATATAGTCGTCGGCTCCGCGCGACAGGCCGTCGATCCGGTCCGCCGCCTCGCCGCGCGCGGTCAGAAGCAGGACGGGCGTCCTGGACAATTGCGCCTTGGACCGAACCCAGGTCGTCAGCTCCAGTCCCGATTCGCCCGGCATCATGACGTCCAGAACCACCAGATCGAACTCGATCAGCTCCATCAGGCGACGGGCGGCGGCCGCGTGCGCTGCCCCCGTCACGCGATAGCCCTCGCGCGCCAGATATTCCTTCAGCAGCTCGCGAATTCGGTCGTCGTCGTCGACGATCAGCAGGTGACGTCCGACGCCGGCGCCCGCCACAGGCCCTGAACGGCTGCTGCTCATGCGAACATTCCCGCGCGCGTGGCGTTGACCTCGGGCGTTTCGAGCGTTCTAAGCGAGCAATCTGCGCAGGAGACGTTGTTCAATGGCCTTGGTTCCTTTCGACGATCGTGATGGCTGGATCTGGATGGACGGTGATTTCGTGCCCTGGCGGGAAGCGAAAACGCACGTTTTGACCCATGCTCTGCACTACGGCTCGTCGGTGTTCGAGGGTGAGCGTATGTATGGCGGGGAAATCTTCAAGCTGACAGAGCATTCCGAGCGTCTGGCCCGCTCCGCTGAACTTCTGGATTTTGCGCTGCCATACAGCGTGGCCGAGATCGACGCGGCCTGCAAGGAAACCTGCGCGCGCATGGGCATGGAGGACGCCTATGTCCGCCCCGTCGCCTACCTCGGGCCGGAACAGACCTCCGTCTCGGCCCTGAATAACAAGGTCCACGTCGCCATCGCGGTCTGGGACTGGCCCAGCTATTTCGACCCGGAAGTGAAGAAGAAGGGCATCCGGCTGGAGTGGGCCAAGTGGCGTCGCCCCGATCCGATGACTGCCCCCACCACGGCGAAGGCCGCCGGGCTCTACATGATCTGCACCATGTCCAAGAACGCGGCCGAGCGGCGCGGCTTCTCCGACGCCATGATGCTGGACTGGCGCGGCTACGTCGCAGAGGCGACCGGTGCCAATGTCTTCTTCGTCCAGGACGGTGTGATCCACACCCCCGACGTGACCCACATCCTGAACGGCATCACCCGCCAGACCGTCATCGATATCGCGAAATCGAAGGGCATCGAGGTGGTCGTTCGCCACATCCGTCCCGAGGAACTGTCGACCTTCTCCGAGTGCTTTCTGACCGGCTCGGCCGCCGAGGTGACCCCCGTCCAGTCGATCGGCGAATATACGTTCACGCCGGGTGATATCTCGCTGACCTTGATGGACGACTACGGCAAGCTGGTGCGGCATCAGACCTGACCTCGACAGCCGCCGCTCGCTCCGACGGGCGGTCGTGATCGCCGATCCCGGGTGCGACCGATCTTGACGCCAGCGGCCCTTAAGGTGACCCCGAACCTTCGACCCGGAGGGTCCGTTGGAGAAGTAAGAGTCACTTTTCTTCTCTCCACGACTCTCACCCTTGCCAGAGGGGCCGGGTTCGGTTCAACGGAATGGGCCGGCAGGGGGCCGGACGGAACCTTCCATGTTCACCACGCTGAACCTCCAGAGCCTGGGCGGCCTCGTGGCCATCGTCGCCGCCTGCTGGCTGATGTCGGAGACCAAGAGCCGGTTTCCCTGGCGGCTGACATTGGGCGCGATCGGCGTCCAGGCCCTGCTGGTTCTTGCGCTGTTCGCCATTCCCGGATCGCAGGGCGTGCTGGCGGCGGTGACCAGCGCCGTCGATGGTCTGGCCGTGGCGACCGCCGAGGGGACCAAGTTCGTGTTCGGCTATCTGGCAGGGGGCGATCAGCCCTATGCGGTGACCAACCCGGGCGGTCTGTTCACCTTCGCGTTCAACGTGCTGCCGCTGATCCTGGTGATCTCGGCGCTGTCCGCTCTGCTGTGGCACTGGAAAATCCTGAAGTGGCTGACGCTGGGCTTCGGCTTCCTGTTCCAGAAGACCATGGGTCTGGGCGGCGCCTCGGCCCTGGCGGTCGCGGCCAACATCTTCCTTGGCATGATCGAGAGCCCGATCGTCATCCGCGCCTACCTGGACAAGCTGACCCGGTCCGAGATCTTCCTGATGATGGTGGTCGGCCTGGCGACCGTGGCCGGTTCGACCATGGTCGCCTATGCCTCGATCCTGTCCGCGACCCTGCCCAATGCGGCAGGGCACGTCCTGGTAGCATCCATCGTCTCGGCCCCGGCCGGCGTTCTGCTCGCCCGCATCATCATCCCCGAAAAACCGGGCGAGGGGGGACAGGTCGCCGACTATGGCTCGGCCCTGAAGTACGACTCGGCCATCGACGCCATCGTCAAGGGCACGGCCGATGGGCTGATGGTGGTGCTGAACATCTCGGCAGTGCTGATCGTGTTTGTGGCCCTGGTGGCTCTGGTCAACCTGATGCTGGGCGGTTTCTGGATCTTCGGCGACCATGTGACGGTCCAGCGCCTGCTGGGGTGGCTGTTCATGCCGGTCGCCTGGCTGGTCGGGGTGGACTGGTCGGAGGCCGGCAAGGCGGGCTGGCTCCTCGGCACCAAATTGACGCTCACAGAGTTCGTGGCCTTCATCGAACTGGGCAAGATCCCGGTCGGCGACATGAGCGAGCGGACCCGCATGCTGATGACCTATGCCCTGTGCGGCTTCGCCAACATCGGATCGGTCGGCATCACGGTCACCGGCCTGTCGGTCCTGATCCCCGAGCGCCGGGAAGAGGTGCTGGGGATGGTCTGGAAGGCGCTGTTCGCCGGTTTCCTGGCCACCCTGATGACGGCGGCGGTTGTGGGCGCGATGCCCGCCTCCATATTCGGCTGAACCGCAAAGGCTGATCCGATGAAGCTGTACGATTCCTTCCGCGCCCCCAACCCCCGGCGCGTCCGCTGGGTCATGGCGGAAAAGGGCATCGAGGACGTCGAGATCGTCCAGATCGACATCATGTCCGGGGATCACAAGACGCCGGATTACCGCGCCCGGGTGGGAGTGCCACACGTGCCCGCCCTGGAACTGGACGACGGCACGGTGGTCTCCGAGTCCGTCGCCATCTGCCGCTATCTGGAGGCGCTCTATCCTGAGCCCAATCTTTTCGGTCACGACCCTCGCGAACAGGCCATCGTCGAGATGTGGACCCGCCGCTGCGAATTCTATCTGGCCAACCCCATCATGCTGAACGTGCGCCTGACCCATCCGGCGCTGGCGGTGCTGGAGGCCACCCCGCAACCCCAGGTCGCCGACTACAACCGGCTGTCGGCCGAGCGCTTCATGAAGACCCTGGACCGGCATCTGGCCGAGCGTGAATTCATCGCTCTGGACCGTTTCACGATCGCGGATGTCGTCGGGGCGGTCGGGCTGGATTTTGCCCGCATGGTCAAATACCGCCCGCCCGAAGAATTCATCCACCTGGCCCGCTGGCTCGACGCCTGTCGCGCCCGCCCGGCGGCCAAGGCAGGGATCTGATCAGCGCGGCGTGAATTTCCGGATGATGCCGGAATAGGTCATCAGCGTACGCTCGCCCGTCGTGATCTGACCGCGAACGAAGATCAGCGACCCGCCTGCCCGCACGACCTCACCCGTCGCCTCGATCAGTTCGCCGACATAGGCCCCGTCGATCAGCGTCGAATCCAGCTGCACCGTGACGCCGTTCTTGCCTTCCATCTCCTGATAGGCGGTCTGGAACAGGGCGATATCGGCGAATGTCATCAGACAGCCGCCGTGCATCCGGTCACCGGCGTTCATGTGTTTGGGCTCGGCCCGGAAGGCGCACCGCATGCGCCCGTCGGGGTCCGGCCTGAAGTAGAATGGTCCGACGACCTGGTCGAACGTGCCGTGCAGGTCGTAGGTTTTCCAGCCCGTGAACTCGCCTTCGGTGACCGTGACTTTGGCGACCATGCCAAGTTTGCCTTCTTTTCGTTTCTGCAGTGCAGCATATAGGCCCGATGAGCGATCCAATCGAAGCGGCAATTTTTGAAACCCTGGCGAAAGCGGACCCCAAGGGCGTCGGCGGCAAGTCCGTCGAGCCCGCGGACGTGGCCAAGCACATCCAGACCGAGCAGTGGCAGCGCGTCCTGCCCAAGGTCCGGGCGACGGCCCTGCACCTGATGCGTCAGGGCCGCCTGACCATCACCAAGAAGGGCAAGGTCGTGGACCCCACGAACTTCCGGGGCGTGACCCGTCTGCGCCTGCCGACGGAGGCCGAGACGGCCACCGCGCTTGCCGCCCTGCCGCCCAAGCCCGAGGTCGATGACGACTTCGCCTGATCTGGACGCTGTCCTTTCGGATATCCGCGCCTGCCGTGCTTGCCTGGGTGAACTGCCGCACACGCCACGCCCGGTGGTTCGCGTCTTTCCCGCAACCCGCCTGCTGATCTGCGGCCAGGCACCCGGGCGGCGCGTTCACGAAAGCGGCCTGCCGTTCACCGATCCGTCGGGCGACCGGCTGCGCAACTGGATGGGCGTGGATTATGAGACCTTCTATGCCGATCACCGGATCGGCGTAGCAGCCCAGGCCTTCTGCTATCCCGGCACCGCGCCGAAGGGGGGTGATTATCCTCCACCACGCCGCTGCGCCGAGCTGTGGCGGCCCCGCCTGCTGGAGGCGCTGCCGCAGATCGAGCTGACCCTGCTGGTCGGCGGCTATGCCCAGGTCTGGGCGCTGGGCGACCGCGTGAAGCCCAACATGACCGGGACCGTTGGCGCCTGGCGGGACTATGGTCCGTCCATCCTGCCGTTGCCGCATCCCTCGTGGCGGAACACCGCCTGGCTGCGGCGCAATCCGTGGTTCGAGCTCGAGGTCGTGCCGTATCTTCGTCAAAGGGTTCGAGGCATTCTGGGCCGATGATCCGCCGGACGGTGCTGACAGGATTGATGCTGGGGCTCGGGGCCTGCGCCTTGCCCCATGTCCAGCCGCCACTCACGCCCGGGCCGGACTTCACCGGTCCCCTGATCGAACCCGATGCCTTCATCGTCCGGGACGGCGCACGCCTGCCGTATCGCCTGTGGACGCCCGCTCAAGCCGAGCCCTGGGCGGTGCTCGTCGCCCTGCACGGGATGAACGACCATTCCGCGGCCTGGCGCCTGGCCGGGCCGTGGTGGGCCGAACGGGGCATCGCCACCTATGCCTATGACCAGCGTGGCTTCGGCCGGGCACCGGGGCGCGGGACCTGGGCCGGGGAGGCGGTGATGGTCGAGGACCTGCGCACCGTCGTTGCCCTTGTCCGCGCCCGGCATCCGAACGCCCGGATCGCGGTGGTCGGCGAGAGCATGGGTGGGGCCGTCGCCATATCGGCCTTCGCCTCGGAGCGTCCGCCCGCTTCCGATCAGGCGATCCTGCTCGCCCCTGCCGTCTGGGGCTGGTCCAGCCAGAACGTGATGAACCGCGCCAGCCTGTGGGCCGCCGCGCGCCTTCTGGGCTCGCGGGCCGTGGAGGCCCCCGACTGGGCCGTGCGTCACATCCGGGCGACGGACAATCTGGCTGAACTGGTTGCGAACGGCACCGACCCGCTGTTCATCCGCGCCACCCGCTTCGACACCCTGTCCGGGCTCGTCGATCTGATGGAGAGCGCGTCGCGCGAGCTGGGCCAGGTCCGCGTCCCGACGATGCTTATGTATGGAGCCCACGACCAGATCATCGCGCCGGGCCCCATGCGGCGCGCCCTGATTCGGGCGGGGGATCGGCCCGAGCTGCGCACGGCCTTCTACCCCGATGGCTGGCACCTGTTGAACCGCGACCTCCAGGCCGAGGTCGTGTTCCGGGACGTCGCGGCCATCCTGCGCGATCCGGGCAAGACCTTGCCGTCGCGGGCGTCGGGCGTCCTTGCGCAACTGGACGCCAGAATGGCGTCGAGTCGGAAGAGCCGGGTCTGAATCGTCGTCATCCGGTCGATGCGGCGAAACCCGGGTGACGAAACCGGGGACTTTCTCGACGTTCACCGCGCCACTTAAACCGCCGTTAACCACACGGGCGGCACTTTCTGCCTAGCGGAGGGGTCTGGGCTCCCGCGACAGTGTTTGGCGGGGATGCGTGGGCGGCTTTACGGAGGCGTTGCAGAGATTCGGGATCGGCCGCCTCGCCATGGTGCTGGGCGTCGGCGCGGGCGTGGCTGCCGTCCTGGTCGCCGTGATGCTGCGCGTCGGCCAGGCCCCGGACGCGCTTCTGTATTCCAATCTGGACCTGCGTGAGGCGGGTGAGATCACGGCCTCGCTGGAACAGTCGGGCATCAAATACACGACGCGCGGTGACGGTTCGACCATCATGGTCAACCGCGATCAGGTGGGCGAAGCGCGACTGATGCTGGCCGGCAAGGGGCTCGTGACGTCCGGCTCGGTCGGCTATGAGCTGTTCGACACCCAGTCGGTGCTGGGCCAGACCGAATTCCAGCAGCAGATCAGCGAGCAGCGCGCCCTGCAGGGCGAGCTGGCCCGTACCATCATGTCCATGCGTGGCGTCCAGTCTGCCCGCGTCGCCATCGCCCTGCCCAGGCGCGAACTGTTCCAGCAGGATGCGGCCGAACCGACGGCCTCCGTCGTTGTCGGCCTTGGCGGGCGCAAGCTGTCGACGGATCAGGTCCGCGCCATCCGCGCCGTGATCGCATCTTCGGTCCCCAATCTGAAGCCCACCAAGGTCACCGTCGTCGACGAGACGAACCAGACCCTGGCCGCAGCCGACGATGACGAGGGTTTCACCTCCTCCACCGCCGAAGAGGCCAAGGGCGCGACCGAGGCCCAATTGCAGCAACGGATCAAGGATCTGGTCGAGGGCGTCGTGGGGGCCGGGGCCGCGCGTGTCCAGGTCACCGCCGACATCGACATGACGCGCTCCACGACCCAGGAGCAGAAATACGATCCCGACGGCCAGGTCGTCCGCTCGACCTCGTCCAACGGCAGCCAGTCCCAGGATACGACCGGCGTCTCCGACGGCGGGGTCACGGCGACCAACAACATCCCCGGTGGTGCGCCCCCGACCACGACCCCCCAGGGCTCGACCGAGACCGCCAACACCGAGACGACCAACTACGAGATTTCCAACACCACGACGACCACGGTGAAGGAACCCGGCGAGGTCAAGAAGCTGTCGGTCGCGGTCGCCGTCGACGGCAAGCTGACCCCGGCGGCCCAGCCGGGTGGTCAGCCGACCTACGCCCCCCGCACGGCCGAGGAGATCACGCAGATCGAGGATCTGGTGAAGGCCGCCATGGGCTACAACCAGGAGCGCGGCGACCAGGTCCGGGTGACGAACGTCCGCTTCAACCGCGATGCTCTCGTTACAGCCGGCGGAACCGACGCTGGATCGCCCCTGCTGAACTTCACCAAGAACGACATCATGCGCGGTGTCGAGTTGCTGGTGCTGCTGGTTACAGCGCTGCTGCTGATCTTCTTCGTCCTGCGCCCGCTGCTGAAGAGCGCTTCGGGCAGCGGCGGGGGCCAGCAGATGGCGCTGGCGGGTGGAGGGCAGTTTCCGATCACCCCGCTTGAGGCCTCGGTGATCGGCGGAGAGATGGGGCAGCTGGCTGCTCCGACCGAGATGGAACAGCGCATCGATATCGCCCGCATCGAGGGCCAGGTTAAGGCCTCTTCGATCAAGAAGCTCGCCGACTACGTCGAGAAGCATCCCGACGAGTCGATCGCGATCCTCCGTAGCTGGGTGCACGAAGGCTGATGGCGGGGCGGGGATCCGGCAAGGCGTCCGTCGATGACGTCAACAAGCTGACCGGTCCCGAAAAGGCGGCCGTGATCCTGCTTGCGCTCGGCGAGGAGCACACCCGCCTGTGGCAGGGTCTGGACGACGACGAGGTCAAGGAAATCTCCCAGGCCATGTCGTCGCTGGGCAATGTGTCCTCGACCGTGGTCGAGGAACTGATGGTCGAGTTCGTGTCCATGGCCGGTTCCGGCGCGGTCATGGGCAGTTTCGAGCAGACCCAACGTCTGCTGGCCTCCTTCATGCCGGCTGATCGCGTCGACGGGCTGATGGAGGAAATCCGCGGTCCCGCCGGTCGCACCATGTGGGACAAGCTGGGCAATGTGAACGAGGCGGTCCTCGCCAACTATCTGAAGAACGAATACCCCCAGACCGTGGCCGTGGTGCTGTCCAAGGTGAAGCCCGAGCACGCCGCCCGCGTCCTGACCAGCCTGCCCGAGGACTTCGCCCTGGAGTGCGTTCAACGGATGCTTCGTATGGAGCCCGTGCAGCGCGAAATCCTGGACAAGATCGAACAGACCCTGCGCACCGAGTTCATGTCGAACCTGGCCCGGACCTCCAAGCGCGACAGTCACGAAATGATGGCCGACATCTTCAACAGCTTCGACCGCCAGACCGAGGCCCGGTTCATCGGCGCGCTGGAGGAACGCAACCGCGATTCGGCCGAGCGCATCCGCGCCCTGATGTTCGTGTTCGAGGATCTGTCCAAGCTCGACCCCGGCGGCGTCCAGACCCTGCTGCGCGCGGTAGAGAAGGACTCGCTGGGCCTGGCCCTGAAGGGCGCGTCCGAGCCGCTGCGGGAGATGTTCTTCACCAATATGTCCGAGCGCGCGTCCAAGATCATGCGCGAGGACATGGAATCCATGGGCCCCGTCAGGCTCAAGGACGTCGACACGGCCCAGATGTCCATGGTGCAGGTCGCCAAGGATCTGGCGGCGCGCGGCGAGATCATGCTGGCCGGAGCCTCCGGCGACGACGAGTTGATCTACTGACATGGTCGAGACAGCCCCCCTCAGCAGCCGTCCCTTCGCCTTCGACACCGAGTTCGACGAGGCGGGCAGCGTCGTGCGGACCTCAACTTTCCGGCCTGCCAAGCGGGCCTATCTGCCGGCCGAGGTCGAGGCCCTGGTCGCCCAGGCCCGGCTGGAGGCCCGCGAGGCCGCCCTGGCCGAGGCCGCGAGCCTGACGGCCATGGCCCTGTCCTCGATCGGACAGGCCGTCGCCATGGCTGCGCCGGCCCTGAACCAGGTGGCCCACCAGCACCGCGAACAGGCGGCCGACCTGGCTATGGCCGCCGCCCGGGTCATCGCCGCCATCGCCCTGGATCATCTACCGACGGGTCCCTTGCAGTCTGCGCTGGAAGCCTTGGGGCAGGAGATCGATGCCTCGCCCCGGCTGGTCGTGCGCGCCTCCGGCCTGGACGAGGCTGCCCGCACCAAGATCCAGGCGGTCTGCGTCGATGCAGGCTTCTCTGGCCTCGTGGCCTTCCGCGACGACCCGGACGGGCCGGTCGCGGCCTTCCAGCTGGAGTGGGCCGACGGGCGCGCTGATTTCGACCCTGCCGCCGCCGCCGACCGCATTGCCACCGCGCTCCGATCCGCCCTCGCCGTTGAGGCCGGACATGCAGAATCCCTTGACCATGGAGGTCAACACTGATGGCCGACGATCTTGCCCTTGAGGAGTTTCCGGACTCCACCGCCCTGGCGACCATCGACGACACCGGGGACAAGTCCGCTTCTGACCTGGTGACGGTCTTCGATGTGCCGGTCAACATCTCGGCCGTGCTGGGCAAGGCCCACATGACGGTCGCCCAGCTGCTCAAGCTCAATCGTGGCTCGGTGCTCGAGCTCGACCGCAAGGTCGGCGAGGCCATCGACATCTTCGTCAACAACCGTCTGGTCGCCCGCGGGGAGGTCGTCGTCGTCGAGGATCGTCTCGGCGTGACCATGACGGAAATCGTCAAGACCGAGGATTCGAACGCCTAGGCGTTCGGATCGCGCGTAAGAAGTAGAGGAGAAGACCTATGCGGCTTCTGGTGGTTGGACGGCTCTCGGGCCAGCTCGCGGCGGCGGTGAAGATGGCCATGGCGCACGGCGCCAAGGTGAATCACGTCGAGCGCACCGATCAGGCGACCGAACAGCTCCGGCGCGGGCAGGGGGCCGACCTGCTGATGGTCGACTACAACCTCGACATCGGGGCCCTGATCGCCGCCAACGAGGCCGAACGGATTTTCGTGCCGGTGGTCGCCTGCGGCGTCGACAATGATGCGGACAAGGCGGCCGCCGCCATCCGGGCGGGGGCCAAGGAGTTCATCCCCCTTCCGCCCGAGGCCGACCTGATCGCCGCCGTCCTGGCCGCCGTCGCCGACGACGAGCGTCCGCTGATCTCGGCGGATCCCTCGATGCAGGCCGTGATCAAGCTGGCCGACCAGGTCGCGCGCTCCGAGGCCTCTATCCTCATCACCGGCGAAAGCGGCGTCGGTAAGGAGGTAATGGCCCGTTATCTCCATACCCATTCCAAACGCGCCGAACGCCCTTTCATCAGTGTCAACTGTGCCGCCATCCCCGACAATCTGCTGGAATCCGAACTGTTCGGCCACGAGAAGGGGGCCTTCACCGGCGCGGTTGCCCGCCGGATCGGGAAGTTCGAGGAGGCCGACGGCGGAACCCTGCTGCTGGACGAAATCTCTGAGATGGACGCCCGGCTTCAGGCCAAGCTGCTGCGCGCGATCCAGGAGCGGATCATCGACAGGGTCGGCGGCACCAGGCCCGTGCCGGTCAACATCCGCATCATCGCCACCTCCAACCGCGATCTGGCCAAGGCCGTGGCCGAGGGCACGTTCCGCGAGGACCTGCTGTACCGCCTGAACGTCGTGAACCTGCGCCTGCCCGCCCTGCGCGAGCGGCCGGGCGACGTGGCAGTCCTGGCCGACCACTTCGTCAAGAAATACGCCGCCGCCAATGGCGTGCCGGTGCGGCCGCTGTCGCTGGATGCACGCCGTGCGCTGGCCGCCCACCGCTGGCCCGGGAATGTGCGGGAGCTGGAAAACGCCATGCACCGTGCGGTCCTGCTGGCCATCGGGTCGGAGATCGACGCGCAGGCCATCCGCCTGCCGGACGGACAACCCCTGATGGGGGCAGTGGGCGGGGCGGTCGACAATGGACTGGCCGGTCGCGCCGCCCAGACCGCCGATGCGGTGTCTCGCGCCTATGTCGGCCAGACCGTCGCCCAGATGGAAAAGACGTTGATCCTGGACACCCTGACCCATTGTCTCGGCAACCGGACCCATGCGGCCAACATCCTGGGCATCTCGATCCGGACCCTGCGCAACAAGTTGAACGAATACGCCGACGAGGGCACGCAGATCATGGCCCCCCAGACCGGCATCGCCACCGCCGGCTACGGCGTGAGCGCGGCCTAGGATGTTCGTCTCGGACCGCAGAAGCGTCCTGAGTGGCCTCGGTGCACTCTGCCTGATGGGCTGTGCGCCAAAGGCGTCGCCCGCAGCTGCGCCGGCACCGACCGTCCCCGAAGCGTTCGACCTGTCCGCTCTTGAAGCAGAGCACGGCGGCCGCCTCGGCGTCTTCGCCCACGACCTCGGCTCGGGCCGTCAGCTGACCGCGCGCGGCGACGAGCGGTTTGTCTATTGCTCGACGTTCAAGATGTATCTGGCGGCCGCGATCCTGATGCGGGTCCAGGCCGGTCAGGAACGGCTCGACCGCGCCATTCCGATCACCCGTGCCGACATGCTCGATCACGCCCCGGTGACCGAACCCGCCGTCGGCGGGAGCCTGACCGTCGAACAGTTGATGAAGGGCACGGTCGAGGTCTCCGACAATCCGGCCGCCAATCTGCTGCTGAAGGCGCTGGGCGGCCTCGACGCCATGCGCGCCTTCTACCGCGGCATCGGCGACGAGACGACCCGCGTCGATCGCTTCGAGCCCGAGATGAACCGGCTGGACGGCGACAAGGACACCATCACCCCGGGCCAGTCCGCCGCCAACCTGCATCGCCTGTTCGTTGACCCGACCTCGTCCCTGTCGGCGGAGTCGAAGACCATGCTGCTGGGATGGATGGTCTCATCCCCCACCGGCGTCGACCGGCTCAAGGCCGGCGTGCCGGACGGCTGGCGGGTCGCGCACAAGACCGGAACCGGCGGCTACGGACCGACCAACGACATCGGCATCCTGTATCCACCGACCGGTGATCCGGTCATCGTCGCCGCCTACTACCACGCCGGCCGCGACACCTCGGATGCCCGGAACGCCGCGGTGATCGCCGAGGCGACGCGCCTTGCCCTGACCCGCCTGGGTCGCGCGTGACCGACACGCCCGTTATGATGAAGGACGGCATGGCCCGTCCGACCGGGGGCGACATCCGGGGCTGGCTGCTGCGTGGCGAAGTAGGGATGGCCGTCGGGGTGATCGGCGTCATCCTGCTGCTGATCCTGCCGGTGCCCAAGTTCCTGCTGGACCTGCTGCTGGCCATCAGCCTGGTCTCGTCCGTGCTGATCCTGATGACGGCGCTGATGATGAAGCGGCCGCTGGACTTCGCCATCTTCCCGACGGTTCTGCTGGTCTCGACCCTGTTCCGGCTGGGCCTGAACCTGGCCTCGACCCGGCTGGTGCTCAGCCACGGCCACGAGGGCCACGACGCGGCCGGTCAGGTCATCAACGCCTTCGGGCAGTTGATGATGGGCGGCAGCTTCATCATCGGCATCATCATCTTCGCCATCATCCTGGTGGTGAACTTCGTGGTCATCACCAAGGGCTCGACCCGCATCGCCGAGGTCAGCGCCCGCTTCACCCTCGACTCCATGCCGGGCAAGCAGATGGCCATCGATGCCGACCTGTCCTCGGGCCTGATCACCGAGGACCAGGCCAAGCTGCGTCGCAAGGAACTGGAGCAGGAATCGACCTTCTTCGGGGCCATGGACGGTGCGTCCAAATTCGTGCGCGGCGACGCGGTCGCAGGGCTGATCATCGTGGCGATCAATGCCATCGGCGGTATTCTGATCGGGACGGTCCAGCATGGCCTGCCGATCGCCGAGGCGGCCAACACCTATATCCAGCTGACCATCGGCGATGGTCTGGTCACCCAGGTCCCGGCCATCATCATCTCCATCGCCGCGGGCTTCCTCGTGTCCAAGGCCGGTGTCGAGGGCTCGGCCGACAAGGCTCTGGTCGCGCAGCTGGCCACCAATCCCGTCAGCCTCGGCATGGTGTCGGCCGCAGCCGGTCTGCTGGCCCTGATCCCCGGCATGCCGATCATCCCGTTCGCGGCCCTGGCCATCGGCGCGGGCTTCATGGCCTGGCGCCTTGGCCGGGCGAAGCTGAAGCCCCCGCCCGCCGAGACCGACGCCGCCAATGCCAAGCCCAAGGACGACGTCGAGGAGCCCATCGGCACCGCCCTGACCATCGACGAGGTCAAGATCGAGCTGGGCTATTCCCTGCTGACGCTGATCAACGACCTGGAGGGTCGCCGCCTGACCGATCAGGTGCGGGCCCTGCGCCGCGCCCTGGCCCAGGAATACGGCTTCGTCATGCCGTCGGTGCGTATCCTCGACAACATGCGTCTGCCGAACCAGGGCTATGCCATCCGCATCAAGGAGATGGAGGCGGGCGCCGGCGAGGTGCGGCTGGGCTCGCTGATGGCCATGGACCCGGCGGGGCGTCAGGTCGAACTGCCCGGCGAGCACACCAAGGAACCCGCCTTCGGCCTGCCGGCGACCTGGATCGACGAGAGCCTGCGCGAAGAGGCGACGTTCCGCGGCTACACCATCGTCGATCCCGCGACTGTGCTGACCACCCATCTGACCGAAATCCTCAAGGAGAACATGGCCGATCTGCTCAGCTATGCCGAGGTGCAGAAGCTGATCAAGGAACTGGGCGTCGAGGAAAAGAAGCTGGTCGACGAACTGGTGCCGTCGGTCGTCACCGTCACCACCCTGCAGCGCGTGCTGCAGGCGCTGCTGCGCGAGAAGGTGTCGATCCGCGATCTCGGGGCCATCCTCGAAGGTCTGGCCGAGGCCGCGCCGCATTCCTCGTCCGTCACCACCCTGGTCGAGCACGTCCGCACCCGCCTGGCCCGTCAACTGTGCTGGCAATACAAGGGCGAGGACGGAGCCCTGCCGATCATCACCCTGTCGCCCGAATGGGAAAGCGCCTTTGCCGAGGCCCTCGTCGGGGGCGGCGAGGAAAAGCAGCTGGCCATGGCCCCGTCACGGCTTCAGGACTTCATCCGCGCCGTCCGCGACGTGTTCGAACGCGCCGCCATGTCTGGCGAAAGCGCCGTCCTGCTGACCGGCCCGCAGATCCGGCCCTATGTCCGCTCGATCATCGAACGCTTCCGGGGCCAGACCGTGGTCATGAGCCAGAACGAGGTTCATCCCAGGGCGCGGCTGCGGACCCTGGGCAGCGTCTAGTTCACCCGCACGAACCCTCCCGCCGACCCGGCACGCGCCGCGTCGTTGGTTGGCCGGGCGATCAGGCCGGACTGGGTGATCCAGACCTCATAGGTCCCGCCATCGGCCATCGGCATATAGGCCGCCGAACCGTACAGCGTGTCGACGGCATCGATATAGCCACGATACCTGCGCGCCATGTCCCAGGCGCTCAGCGACCACGGCGTCTGGACGCCCGCGATCGTTCCGGGCTCCTCGACATGGAGGGCATGCACGCTGCGCGCGCCGGTGCGTTCCTGGTCGATGTCCTGATAGCGGCCTGACAGACGATCGAGCCGATACTGGCTGTCCAGACCGAGGACACTGGCCCACGGTTTCCACTTCAACACCTGCGCCTCCATCCGCCATTCGTCGCCGTTCACCGGATAGACGGCGGTTCGTGCCGGCAGGTCGCCGTTGGCAGGCTGGGTCACCGTGACCTCGAAATACTGCGGGGCGAGCTGGCGGACCGCCAGGCCGGCGACCGGTCGCTCATAGGCCAGGCGTGAATAGGTCTGGACGTTCTGGCCCAGCAGGGCTGCACCCAATGCCACGGCAAGCAGCATGCCGCCGGCGAGGGTGCCGAACAGTCCCCCGAAGAAGCGACCTTTGAAAAGACCGGCCAGGCCACTGATCAGGATCAAGGCTCCGATGACGGCGACAGCCGTCGGGATGAACCACCACCACGACACCATGAAATCGACCTCCCTGAACGGCACAGCTTCTTGACCGAATGCTTTAGCCTTGCACGTCTGGTGCCGCGAACGACTTCTCTGGACAGGCGATACCGCTCCGCTAAAGCACCGGGTTATGGTTTCGTTCTCGGACATCGTCTCGAACGTCGGCGCGCTTCTGCGACAGCGCACGCTGGGACGCTCGATCGTCCTGCTGCTGTCGGTGGCGATCCTGCTCCTGTTGATCGTCAACGCCACCACCTTCGTGATGATCCAGCGTACGGCCGCGTTCAACGACCAGGTCGAGGCGGCCTGGCAGGCCCGACGCTCTGGCCGGCTCCTGCTGCTCAACCTCAAGGATGCCGAGACGGCCCAGCGCGGCTACGTCCTGACCGGGCTGTACAGCTTCCGCATGGAGTATGACCGGGCGGTGCAGGCCAATGCCTATCTGATCGACACCCTGGCCGAGCGGTTGGGAAACGATCCGGTCGATGTCGCGACGGTCGAGTCCGTGACGCGCCTTTCGCGAGACAAGATTCTCGAAATGTCGGCGGTCATCGGGTTGAGCGAGGGTGGCCAGGGCCAGCAGGCAACCCGGCGGATCGCGCAGGGGGACGGTAAGGCCCTGATGGAGCAGCTGGAGTCCGAACTCGGCGATCTCGACAGGCGGATGGGCACTCGCCTCGCCGAGAGGCGGGCTCAGTCGGAGGGCTCGGCCGCCTTCACGGCCGTCGTCAATGGACTCGCCGGACTGCTGATCCTGCTGCTGGGGGTCGTCGTCTTCCTGCTGGTCCGGCGCTATCTGGCCGAGCTGAAGGATGCCCAGGCCGCGATCGACCGTGTGAACGCGGGACTGGAGGAAACGGTGAAGGCCCGCACGGCTGCCCTGCTCCGCTCCAATGAAGAGGTGCAGCGCTTTGCCTATATCGTCAGTCACGACCTGCGCTCCCCGCTGGTCAATGTGATGGGCTACACGGCCGAGCTGGAACAGGCCGGCAGGACCATCGATCTGCAGATGACCAGGGTCGAGACGGTGGCACCCGAGCTGCTGGAACGGGATGCGCTGACCGCCGCGCGAGAGGACATCCCCGAGGCGGTCGGGTTCATCCGTGCCTCCACCGAGAAGATGGACCGGCTGATCAACGCCATCCTGAAGCTGTCGCGTGAGGGACGGCGCAATCTGGTGCCGGAAACACTCGACGTCGGCGATTTGACGGCACGGATCGCAGACACCGTGCGCCACCAGCTTGAGGCCACCGAAACGGAGGTTGTCGTCGGCGAAATGGTGCCGATCGAGAGCGATCGCCTGTCGATGGAACAGATCCTCGGCAATCTGATCGATAATGCCGTGAAATACCTGCAGCCCGGTCGACCGGGTCGTATCGAGGTCACCGGCCGCGATCTGCCTGGCGGATGGGTCGAGTACGCCATCGCCGACAACGGCCGCGGGATCGCTGAAAAAGACCATGAACGGGTCTTTGAGCTGTTCCGTCGTGCAGGCCGCCAGGACCAGAAGGGCGAAGGCCTCGGCCTTGCCTTCGTCCGCAACAGCGTTCGCCGTCTGGGCGGTGACGTCAGGGTCGAGTCCGTCCCGGGCGAAGGCTCGACATTCCGCCTGAAATTCCCCAAACGCCTCATCCTCGACGCCGCCGGAGACGCCCTTTGACCAGCAGCAATCCTGTCAAGATCGTGATGGTCGAGGACGATCACGGTCATGCCAAACTGATCGAGAAGAACATACGCAGGGCCAATATCTCCAACGAGATCGTCCATTTCGATCACGGCCAGCCCGCGCTCGACTATCTGTTCAGCGACGAAATCCGTGCCAACGGTCCCATGCTGATCCTGCTGGATCTGAATCTGCCGGACATGAGCGGGACCGACATCCTGGCCGAGGTGAAGAAGGACGATCGCCTGAAGCGCGCACCGGTCGTCGTCCTGACCACCACCGACGACAAGACCGAGATCCAGCGGTGCTACGACCTGGGCTGCAATGTCTACATCACCAAGCCGGTCGATTACGAAAGCTTCGCGGGGGCTATCCGGCAGCTGGGCCTGTTCCTGTCGGTCATGCAGGCCCCGGACATCGAATGACCCCTGACAAGCCGCTCATTCGGCTGCTCTACATAGACGACGACCGTGGTCTGTCGCGGCTCGTTCAGAAGGAACTCGGCCGCCACGGCTATGACGTGACCCTCGCCGCTGACGGCGATGCCGGCGTCGCGGCGCTGGACGCCGACGACTATGATGTCTGTGCGCTGGATCACTACATGCCCGGCCGCGACGGGCTGGACGTCCTGCCCGAGTTGCTGCACCGCCCGGCACCCCCGCCGGTCGTTTATGTCACGGGGGCCCAGGAAGGCCGGATCGCGGTCGCCGCCCTGCGGGCCGGGGCGGCCGACTATGTGATCAAGGACGTATCCGAGGACTTCACCGCCCTGCTGCGTTCGGCGCTGGAGGATGCGCTGCTGCGCCGCCGTCTGGAGCGGGAAAACGAAGAGGCCCAGGAACAGGTGCGGCTGGCCCGCGATCGCGCCGAAGCCATGCTGCGTGAGGTCAATCACCGGGTCGGCAACTCGCTGCAGCTGGTCTCGACCTTCATGTCGCTGCAACTGCGTCACCTCGCGGACGAGGGAGCCCGTAGTGCGCTGAGGGAGGCGCAGGCGCGCATCGAGGCCGTCGCTCATGTGCACCGGCGTCTCTACACGTCGGGCGATATGGAGACGGTGGACATGCAGGCCTATCTGGAGGGCCTGGTCGACGAACTGTCCAAGTCCCTGGGTCCCGACGACTGCTCGCCCTGCATCACCCTGCAGGCCACCGCCATGAGGGTCACGACCGATCAGGCCGTGTCGCTGGGGGTCGTGGTGACCGAGCTTGTCACCAATGCGGTCAAATACGCCTATGCGCCGGGCCAGACCGGCGAAATCCGGGTGATCCTGGAGCCCGACTCGGCCGGGCGCGCCATCCTGACGGTCGAGGACGATGGTCCGGGTCTGGGCGACGGCAAGCCGAAGGGAACCGGTCTGGGCGGCAAGATCATCACCGCCATGGCCTCGGGCCTGCGTTCGTCCGTTGAAATCGATGGGGCGCACAAGGGCGTCCGCGCGCGCCTGGCCTTCGACCTTTGACTCCCGCGCTGCAGTTCGGCGAGGCCGATGCGGGGGCGACCTTTCTGCTCCGTCCGGCCGTCTTCGGACTGGTCTTCCACGACGAAAAGATCGCCTGTGTCCGCGTGTCGCGAGACACGCCCTATCTCGACCTGCCCGGCGGTGCCGTCGATGGCGACGAGACGGAACCAGAGGCCTTGATCCGCGAGTTCCTCGAAGAGACCGGGATGACAGTCCGGCCACTGGAACGTCTGGCTGAAGCGGGTCAGTTCTTTCGCAAGTCCGACGGTGTTCCCGTCAACAATGTCGGCGGGTTCTGGATCGCCGAAATGCTGGCCCTCGATCCGACGCGAAAGGTGGAGACGGACCATGAACTGGTCTGGCTGCATCCCAGGACCGCCCTGGCGGAACTTCGCCACGACGCCCACGCCTGGGCCGTGGTGAAATGGCTCAGGCGCTAAGCTCCAGCATACGGAACGGCTTTCCGGATCGTTCGCTCTGTCTGCCGAAGCGTCGCCGCTGTGGCTGACGCCGAACGACAGGAGCCTCCCCATGGCCGATCATGATCGCGTTGAAGGCGCCGCCAAAAACGTCGGTGGCAAGATCAAGGAGGGCTTCGGCAATCTCACGGGTGACGAGAAGCTGAAAGCCGAAGGCAAGGCCGAGCAGGTCGAGGGCAAGGTCCAGAATGCCGTCGGTGGCGTCAAGGACAGCCTGCGCGAAAACGACAAGCGCAACTAGGGCTTTCGTTTCCCGCATGAACGAGAGGGTCGCTCCGCCGGAGCGGCCCTTTTGCGTTCCGGCTCAGTCGCTGTCGCCAAGCCGGAAGGTCAGGCCGCGGGTCTCTGCCGCCTCCGGCTCGCATTCCGTCACGAAAGCGACTGATCCGCCTTGCCGCGTGGGCCGCGAGCGGCATTCGGCGATGCGGGGCGTCACGGTCTGTGCCGTGCGCCGCTCCGGCAGTCCGCATTGAAGCGGATAGGCCCCTGTAGTGTCCGGCGTGGCCAGACACGGCACCGGCTCGCCCGGCGGCTGAAGGCCCGCCGGCAGGCGATCCCCCAGGGCGGCCGACAATTCGCCCCGCACGCGCGCCTGGCAAATCTCCAGGGAAGCCTCTTTCCTGAGAAGCGGACTGCACTGCGACCGCTCCCAGCCGAACGGATCGTCCAGGGCCCAGGCGGGCAGGTTCGCGGCGGGTGCGACGGCCTCGTTGACGACCGGAGGCTCCGCCTGCGGCGTGTCCCATATGGGCACCGTCTGTTGCAGCATCGTTGCCATCATCAGGGCGGTCAGCATCGGTGGCCTCCAGATCCCGTGCACAGTGACACGGATAGCCGCGCAGCGCATCTCACCTCTGCGTCACCGCACAGGCTAGCGCGTCAACGCCCGCATCGCCCGGTCCAGCCCGTCCAGTGTCAGCGGATACATCCGCTCGTCCATGACCTCGCTGAGCAGCTTCACCGAGGCTGTGTAGCTCCAGTACCGTTCGGCCACCGGGTTCAGCCACACCGACTTGTCCCACTGTAGCCGCGCGCGCCGCATCCAGACCGCTCCGGCTTCCTCGTTCCAGTGCTCCACCGATCCACCGGGCATGGTGACCTCGTACGGGCTCATGGTTGCGTCGCCGACGAAGATCGCGCGCCAGTCGCCATTGTAGCGATTGAGCAGGTCCCAGGTAGGGATCTTCTCGGAATGCCGGCGGCGGTTGTCCTTCCAGACACCCTCGTAGAGGCAATTGTGAAAGTAGAAGAATTCGAGGTTCTTGAACTCGGTCCGGGCCGCCGAGAACAGCTCCTCGCACAGCTTGATGTGGCCATCCATCGACCCGCCGACGTCCAGGAACAGCAGCACCTTGATCGTATTGCGCCGTTCCGGGCGCATCCGGATGTCGAGCCAGCCCTGCCGCGCCGTCCCGTCGATCGTCCCGTCGATGTCCAGTTCCTCGGCCGCGCCCTCGCGCGCAAACCGGCGCAGGCGGCGCAGGGCGACCTTGATGTTGCGTGTCCCCAGTTCGACTGTGTCGTCCAGGTTCCGGTATTCGCGTTTCTCCCAGACCTTGACTGCGCGGCCCTGTTTGGCCGGCCCGCCGATTCGCACGCCCTCGGGGTTGTAGCCGCCGTGGCCGAAGGGGCTGGTCCCGCCGGTGCCGATCCATTTGGATCCGCCCTCGTGACGCTCCTTCTGCTCCTCCATCCGCTGTCTGAGCGTTTCCATCAGCTTTTCGAAGCCGCCCAACGCCTCGATCTCGGCCTTTTCCTCGTCGGTGAGGAATTTCTGGTTCAGCAGCTTCAGCCAGTCCTCGGGCACATCCAGGCCCGGCTCCTCGCCGGCACCGATCGTCTCGATACCCTTGAACACGGTCCCGAACACCTGGTCGAACCGGTCGTAATGCTTTTCGTCCTTGACCAGGACCGCACGCGACAGGTGATAAAAGTCCTCGACCCGCCCTCCGGCCACATCCTTGTCCATGGCCTCCATCAGATGAAGCCATTCCTTGGTCGAGACGGGCACCTTGGCCTGCCGCAGGGCGGTGAAGAAGGGGAGGAGCATGATCCGAACCTGAGCCTCGATCAGCCGCGCCGCAAGATGAACTCGTCGTCCAGCCAGTTGCCGACCGGATACTGATATTCGCCCGCCTTTTCGAAGCCGTAGGCAGTGTAGAGTTTTTGCGCCTTTTCGTTACCGCTCCAGACACCGATCCAGAGCGGGCCGTCTGTGTTGGCTTCCATCCAGTCCAGCGAGACCTTCAGCAGTCGCGTCCCCAGACCCAGTCCCTGGGCACCCCGGCCGACATACAGACGACGCAGCTCGGCGTGGCTGGCCTTTCCGTCCAGGTGGGGCAGGGTGTTCGGCCCGGCGTTGGCGAAGGCCAGCAAGGCCCCGTCCCGCTCCGCCACCCACCAGGCCGCGCCCGGCTCGGCCAGTTTCGCTGCGATGGTTGCTTCGGCAAAGCTGGCGTCGAGGAAGGCCGCCAGATCGGCCTCCGGATAGGGGATCGCAAAGCCGGTCACGAATGTATCGACAAACGTCTGGCGGCCCAGCACGCCGAGGGCTGCGGCATCATCGGGGCGGGCAGGGCGGATCGTGGCGTCTGTCATTCCGTCCCTGTGGAATGGGATGCGGGCGACCTCAACCCCCATGTTGTTTTCGCCATGTCGCGGATAGTCTGCCGTCGATGTCCGTTGCCCTGTTCACCCACCCCGACATGATCGCCCATGCGCCCGGTGCGGGTCACCCGGAGCGCCCCGAACGACTGTCTGCCGTCCTGGCCGCACTCGATGATTCGGACCTGTCGCTCGACCGCCATGCCGCCACCGAGGCCGCTGTCGCCGATCTGGAGCGGATTCATCCGGCCGCCTATGTCACACGCATGATCGAGGCCTCACCCGCGCGGGGACTGGCCCAGCTGGACGCCGACACCGTCCTTTCCCCCGGAAGCGTCCGTGCGGCCCGTCTTGCGGCCGGGGCCGTTATTGATGCCGTTCGCGCCGTGGCGGAGGGCCAGACCGCCAGGGCGTTCGCCGCCGTCCGCCCGCCTGGCCACCACGCGGAACCGGCCCGGGCCATGGGGTTCTGCCTGTTCTCCAACGTCGCCGTCGCGGCCCGGGTCGCCCGGACGCTCGGCATGGACCGCGTCGCCGTGGTCGATTTCGACGTGCACCACGGCAATGGCACGCAGGAGGCGTTCGAGGCGGACGACAGCCTGTTCCTGGCCTCCATCCACCAGATGCCGCTGTATCCCGGCACGGGTGCCCCGTCGGAGACCGGGGTCGGCAACATCGTCAATGTCCCGGTCGAGCCCCATGCCGCGCGCGAATCGTGGCGCGCGAGCTTCGCCGGCGGCCTGATGCCGGCGCTCGATGATTTCGCCCCGGACCTGATCCTGATCTCCGCCGGGTTCGACGCCCACCGTCGCGATCCGCTGGCCCACCAGTCGCTGGAGCCCGATGATTTCGCCTGGGCGACCCGAGCGGTTCTGGAGGTCGCGCGCCGTCGATGCGGCGGCAAGGTTGTCTCCTCGCTCGAGGGCGGTTACGACCTTGAAGGACTGGGCCGTTCGGCCCTCGCTCATGTCCGGGCTTTGGGGGAGGCGTAACGAAGGGGTCCAGGCGGTTGCGCCGCCCGTATCTTCCGTCCGCACCATGATGCCAGACACCCTCGATCATCCTTCGGCCGACTCGCGAACGCACGCCACGGCGGCCTCGCGGGCGGTCCCGACACGGACCGGTTCCATCACCCTGGCCCGTCATGGCGAGCCCGCCCTGTCGCGCAAATGCCTGCTGACGTCCGACCAGTACCGCGACTGGTGGGCGAAGTATGAGCTGGGCGGGTTGCTGGCCGGCCAGACGCCTCCGCGCGAACTGCTGGAAACCGCCGAGGGTGCCGGTGTCATCTTCGCCTCCACCCGCCAGCGCGCCCAGGAGACCGCGGCCGCCATCTCGGCCGGGCGCGAGATCACCTCGGACGTAATGTTCATCGAGGCACCGCTGCCGCCACCCCGGTTCCCATCGTGGTTCAAGCTGCCGCCCAAATACTGGGGGGCCGTCGCCCGCTTCTGGTGGCACGCCTTCGATCATCACGACGGCCAGGAAACCCGGGCGCAGGCCGAGGCTCGCGCCGGGCGCGCCGCGCAAAAGCTGATCGCCCGCGCCGAGGCCGGGGAGGACGTGCTTGTCCTGGCCCATGGCTATTTCAATCACATGGTCGGAGGCCGGCTGAAAGCCGACGGCTGGAAGCTGGTCCACAACCAGGGCTTCAAATACTGGTCCCAGCGCCGTTACGAACGGGTTTGATCATCAGATCATGCCGACGATCGCGTTTCTCACGCGCAGCATCATTTCCATGTCTATTCGCCCGACGGGCTCGGCCGCCGACGCGTCGATTGTCGCGATCTTTGCCGCTCGAACGACGGAAGGGGCTGGCAGACCGGCAGCAGAATAACCCTGGCCGAACGAAACGTCGTTTGGCCACGGCCGATTTTCCGCGCTCGTGATCATCAGCACCCATAGGAATGCGCTCTGGTCGCCGACCCCGCCGTTCAACACGACGAGCGCCGGTCGGCGCTGGCGGGTGCTGCGGTCGGTGTAGGGAAACGGAACGCGCACGACGTCCCCCTGCCTAAAAGTCGGCATAGGCCTTGCGATCTGCGTCTCCATCCCATTCGTGGAAGGTCGCGAAGGGGTCGTCACCGACCGGCCGTCGCACTTTTTTCAGGACCACGCTGTCTCCATCGATCTCGTACAGCAGTTCGTCGCCCTCGCTGAGACCGAGAGCGGCGCGCACGGCCTGGGGCACGGTGGTCTGTGCCTTGGATGTCAGTTTGCTCGTGACCATGAGACCTCCTCGGCGACAGGGTAAGGAATTTCCTTACTGCCTGCAATCGCTCCCTCCTGCACTCGCTTCCCCGTTGAAGCGAGCGCATCGCCCCTCTAGGGTCGAGGGCGATGTCAGACGCAACGCCTTCCATACCCGCCGATCTCAGCTTCGAGGATGCCTTGTCGCGGCTCGAGACCATCGTCTCGCGCCTGGAATCGGGTCAGGCCCCGCTGGAAGAATCCATCACGCTTTACGAAGAAGGCGCTCGGCTGAAGGCGCACTGCGAGAACCGTCTGAAGGCCGCCCAACTGCGCGTCGACAAGATCGTCGTCGGAGCCGATGGGTCGGCCAGGGGCGTCGAACCGGCCGAGTTCAGCTGATGGCGACCGCGCTCGCAGACCGCATCGACTTTGACGCCTTCACTGCCGTCGACATCCGTGTCGGCAAGGTCGTTCGCGCCGAGGCCTTCCCGGAAGCCCGAAAGCCCGCCTACAGGCTGACCATCGATTTCGGAGCCGACATCGGCGTCAAACGCTCCTCGGCCCAGATCACCCACCATTACGCGCCCGAACAGCTGGCAGGCCGGAAGGTCGCTGCCGTCGTCAATTTCGCCCCGCACCAGATCGGCCCCTTCATGTCCGAAGTCCTGACCCTGGGCTTTCCGGATGCTGCGGGAGAGGTCGTGTTAATCGGCGTGGATCGCGACGTGCCGCTGGGGGGAAGGCTGTTCTGATGCGACTGGCTGCCAATGCCCCCGTCCAGAGCGTCGCCGACCGTGTGGCCGAGGTCGCCGATCTGGTCACCGTGGCGCTCGACGAGCTCCTGCCACGTGCCGACGGGCCAGAGTCTCGCCTGACCGAGGCCATGCGCTATGCGGCGCTGGGTCCCGGCAAGCGCCTGCGACCCTATTTTGCCATGGAGGCGTCGCGGCTTTTCGACATCGAGGAACGGCCGGTGCTGCGCGCCGCCTGTGCTCTCGAATGCGTGCACGCCTACAGTCTTGTGCATGACGACCTGCCCTGCATGGACGACGACGACATGCGTCGCGGCCGGCCCACGCTTCACCGCGCCTATGACGAAGCCACTGCCGTCCTGGCCGGAGACGCACTCCAGACCGCCGCCTTCGACATCATCCTGCACGAGGATACCCACGAGGACGCCAACATCCGGTGCGCGCTCGCGGCCCGCCTGTCGCTGGCCTCGGGCGCGCGGGGCATGGCGGGGGGGCAGATGGTCGATCTGCTGGGCGTCCGCGACGACCTGGAAGGCGTCGCCCGGATGCAACGGCTCAAGACCGGTGCCCTGTTCTCCTATGCGTTCGAGATTCCGCTGATCGTCGCCCGGGCCAGTGAGCGGCATTGCCAGGCTCTGACCGATTTCGCCCACGACATCGGTCTGGCCTATCAGATCGTCGACGACCTGCTGGATTTCGACGGAGACGAGGCGGTGCTGGGCAAGGCGGCCCAGAAGGACGCGGCCCAGGGCAAGACCAATTTCGTGACCCTGCTGGGCGTCGAACAGGCGCGTCATCGGGTCGCGCAACTGGCCGATCAGGCGCGTGGACACCTCGACGTGTTCGGCCCCGACGCCGAAAACCTCAAGGCCAGCGTGGACTTCGTGCTAAATCGAAGGTCGTAGTGAGGAAACGTCCGGCGTCAGACCGGCCGACAAACAGCCAATAAAGCCAAGGTTTGCGCGTTCGATGCCCGACACTCCGCTTCTCGACAAGGTTCAGGTCCCCGCCGACATGCGCGGCTTCGATGCCGCCCAGCTGCGCCAGCTGGCCGACGAGCTGCGGGCCGAGACGATCGATGCGGTCTCCACCACCGGCGGGCACCTGGGCGCTGGCCTCGGCGTGGTCGAGCTGACCGTCGCCCTGCACCACGTTTACAACACGCCCGACGACATTCTGATCTGGGACGTCGGCCACCAGTGCTATCCGCACAAGATCCTGACCGGCCGCCGCGACCGCATCCGCACCCTGCGTATGGGCGGTGGGCTGTCGGGCTTCACCAAGCGGTCCGAGAGCGAATACGACCCGTTCGGCGCGGCCCACGCCTCGACCTCCATCAGCGCCGCGCTCGGGTTCGCGGCCGCCCGGGACCAGCAGGGCAAGAAGAACAAGGTCGTGGCCGTGATCGGCGACGGCTCTATGTCCGCCGGCATGGCCTATGAGGCGATGAACAACGCGGCCGAGACGACCGGCCAGCTGACGGTCATCCTCAACGACAACGACATGTCGATCGCCCCTCCGGTCGGCGGCATGAGCGCCTATCTGGCCAAACAGGTCTCGGGCGGTGCGTACCAGAACTTTCGCAAGTTCGGCCGCGAGGTGGTCCAGCACATGCCCCGCCCCTTCCGCGAGGCCGCGCGCAAGGCCGAGGAATACGCGCGCGGCATGATCGTCGGCGGCACCTTCTTCGAGGAGCTGGGCTTCTATTACATCGGGCCCGTCGACGGGCACGACATGGACAACCTGGTCCCCATCCTGAAGAACGCAGCCGCCATCACCGACCGTCCGGTGGTGGTTCATGTCGTGACGCAGAAGGGCAAGGGCTATGCCCCCGCCGAGAGCAGCGCCGACAAGCTGCATGCGGTCGTCAAGTTCGACGTCGTCTCGGGCAAGCAGTCGAAATCGGTCTCCAACGCGCCCAGCTACACCAAGGTGTTCGGCACCGAACTGATCAAGCGCGCCGCGATCGACCCGTCCATTGTCGCAATCACTGCGGCCATGCCGTCCGGCACCGGGCTGGACCTGTTCGGTCAGGCCTTCCCCAAGCGCA
The DNA here is from genome assembly GCF_027271155.1 of Brevundimonas subvibrioides. Classification (NCBI taxonomy): domain Bacteria; kingdom Pseudomonadati; phylum Pseudomonadota; class Alphaproteobacteria; order Caulobacterales; family Caulobacteraceae; genus Brevundimonas; species Brevundimonas subvibrioides. The sequence goes on along the minus strand of NZ_CP114542.1, from coordinate 2,514,296 downwards.
CCTATGACGTGGGCATCGCCGAACAGCACGCCGTCACCTTCGCCGCCGGTCTGGCCGCCGACGGCATGAAGCCGTTCTGCGCCATCTATTCGACCTTCCTGCAACGGGGCTATGATCAGGTCGTCCACGACGTGGCGATCCAGAAGCTGCCGGTCCGGTTCGCCATGGACCGCGCCGGCCTGGTCGGGGCCGACGGCTCGACCCACGCCGGGTCATTCGACATCGGCTATATGGGCGCGCTGCCGGGCATGGTCCTGATGGCGGCGGCCGACGAGGCCGATCTGGCCGCCATGATCGCCACTGCCTGCGAGATCGACGACCGCCCCTCCGCCTTCCGCTATCCGCGCGGTGACGGCGTGGGCGTGGAGATTCCCGAGCTGGCCGCCCCGCTCGAGATCGGCAAGGGCCGGATCGTGCGCGAGGGCACCGCCGTCGCCATCCTGTCGTTCGGCACGCGGCTGCAGGAATCGCTCAGGGCCGCGGACCTGCTGGCCGCCCACGGCATTTCCGCCACCGTCGCCGACGCCCGCTTCGCCAAGCCCCTGGACCACGACCTGATCAGCCGCCTGGCGCGCGAGCACGAGGCGCTGATCACGGTCGAGGAGGGGGCGATGGGCGGCTTCGGTGCCTTCGTGCTCCAATTCCTGGCGTCGGAAGGGGCGCTGGATGCCGGCCTCAAGATCCGCACCCTGCACCTGCCCGATGTTTTCCAGGACCAGGACAGCCCCGCCGCCCAATACGTCACGGCTGGCCTCGACGCCGACCACATCGCCGCCGCCGCGTTGAAGGCGCTGGGGGTCGCGGCGGCGCGGGGGGCGGTGAGGGCGTAGTCACGCCGTCTCCCTCCCCCTCGGGGTGAGAAGACCTCAGGCGGCTTTCTTCACCGAATTGCCGTCGTCCAGCAGCACGACCGTCGGCGACCACTGGCGCGCCTCCTCGACCGGCAGCTGGCCATAGGTGACCACGATCACCTTGTCGTTCTTCTGAACCAGCCGCGCGGCCGCGCCGTTCACGCCGATCACTTTCGACCCGCGCGGGGCCTCGATCGCATAGGTGGTGAAGCGCGCGCCATTGGTGATGTTCAGCACATCGACCTGTTCGTTGGGGAAGATCCCGGCCGCATCCAGCAGATCGCCGTCGATGGCGATGGAGCCTTCATAGTCGAGGTCCGCCTGCGTCACCGTCGCGCGGTGCAGCTTGGCCTTCATCATGGTGACCAGCATGGGGAGTGCGGTCCGATCGTGACGCGGGGCGATAGGCCCCCGCTCGCAGGCGGCTCATATAGGGATTTTGCAGTGCGGCATCAATCGCGACGCCGACCCGCTACGACATCAGGAGGCGACGCGGCCGGGCCAGGCTGGCTCCCGGCTCGTAGGCTCCCGGGCGACGCCGCGTCAGGGCCAGGGCGAAACCCATGGTCACGCCCATGGCCAGCATGGAGGAGCCGCCATAGCTGACGAAAGGCAGGGTCATGCCCTTCGTCGGGATCAGGTTCAGGTTCACCGCGACGTTGATCGAGGCCTGAAGCCCGATCAGCATGAACAGGCCGGCCGCCGCCGTCTGCTCGAACGGATCGTTCAGCTTCATCGCCCGGCGCATGCCCCGGATGACGATGAAGGCATAGAGCGCGATCATCGTCAGGCTGAGCACGAGGCCGAACTCCTCTGCCCCGACGGAATAGATGAAATCGGTATGCAGATCGGGCACCGAGCGCTTCATGACCCCTTCGCCGATGCCGCGCCCGACCAGGCCGCCGGCGCGGATGGCCTCTGAGGCACGGTCGATCTGGTGGGTGTCCTCGATGCCGGGCGAGACGAATTTGGCGATGCGCGCCTGGACGTGGGGGAAGAGCAGATAGATGGCGGTCATGCCGGCCGTGAACGCGCCCATCAGCACCGCGACCCAGCGCAGCGGCACGCCGGCCATGAAGAAAACAGCCATGAAGGTGGTGGTGATCAGCAGGGTCTGACCGATGTCGGGCTGGATCAACAGCAGGGCGACCACGACCATGTAGAAGCCGAAGGCGATGGAGACGCCGGGCACGCCCTGGCCCTTTTTCCCTTCCGCAAACATCCAGGCCGCGAAGACGATCAGGCTCGGCTTGGCGAACTCGGAGGGCTGCAGGCTGAACGGCCCCAGATTCACCCAGCGGGCGGCTCCCTTCACCGTGTCGCCGATGAAGGGCAGCAGGGCCATGACGACGATGGCCCCCAGCAGGGCCAGGACCGCGATCCGGCGGACGCCGCGGGGGCTGAGTAGCGACAGCGTCAGCATGCCGGCGATACCCCCGGTCGAAAAGACGATCATCCGCCAGGAATAGTGGAAGGGGTCAGTGAGGGATTCGTCGGCCAGGATGGCGGCGGGCGAGGAGGCGAAGCTGAGCGCCACGCCCAGGCCGATCAGGATCAGGGCCGCACCCAGCAGCGCCCGGTCGACCGTCCAGAACCACTGGGCGATCGGGCTGGGGTCGTTGCGCGAGAACGGATGGCTATAGGGGGCGGTCGCGTCGGTCATGGTTTCTCAACCATGAACCGAAGGGGTAGCCCCGAGGTTAAGAACGGCGGCCCGAAACGCCTCGCCCCGCACCTCGAAATCGGGAAACTGGTCGAAGCTGGCGCAGGCGGGGCTGAGCAGGACGACCGGATCGCCACCGGCGGCCTTGGCATCGGCGGCGGCGAGCGTGACGGCCGTGGCCATGTCCCCGGCGATGACATGGGGCGTGTCGCCGAGCGTTCGGGCGAAGTCGGCGGCGGCCTCGCCGATCAGATAGGCCTTTGCGACGCGGGGAAAGAGATCGCGCAGGTCCTCGATCCCGCCGTCCTTGGCCCGGCCCCCGGCGATCCAGTAGCTGGTCGGCCAGGACATCAGGGCCTGACGGGCGGCGTCGGCATTGGTGGCCTTGGAGTCGTTGACGAAGCGGACGGGGCCGAGGTGGCCGACCGTCTCCATGCGGTGGGCGAGGCCTGGGAAGGTCATCAGGCCTTCGACGGCGGTGGCTTGCGACACACCGACGGCCCGGGCGGCGGCATAGGCGAAGGCGGCGTTCTGGCCGTTGTGACGGCCGGGGAGCGAGCGGGCGGCGGTCAGATCGACGACCGGCTCACCGTTCTCGAACAGCACCCGTTGAGGCGCAGCCAGAGCCGACATGGCGGTCTCCACGAGGGGAACACCATAGGGCGAAGTGGAGACCACCGTTACCCGCCGACCCCGTAATGTGGCTAGATCACGCGCGACCGCTTGCCCATAACCTTCGTCCACGCCGACCACGGCGAGCTGACCCGATACCATCTGCTGGAACAGCCTCGTCTTGGCCGCGACATAGCCCTCCATCCCGCCGTGGCGGTCGAGGTGGTCGGGGCTGATGTTCGTCAGGATCGCGACGTCGGGCGCGAAGGTCGTGGTCAGGTCCAGCTGGTAGCTGGAGACCTCGACGACATAGACGGCGTCCGGGCTCGGAGTCGGCAGCGCCAGGACGCCGATGCCGATGTTGCCGCCGATATGGACGGTCATGCCCGCCTGTTTCAGCACCCAGCCGATCAGGGCGGTCGTGGTCGACTTGCCGTTGGTGCCGGTGATGGCGACGACGCGGGGCCGCTGCCCGTCCGGGAGGGCGGCAAGCGCTCGGGCGAAAAGCTCGATGTCGCCCAGCACCGGCACGTCGGCGGCGCTGGCCCTGTCGACCGTCCAGTGGGGCTTGGGGTGTGTCAGGGGCGCGCCGGGCGACAGGACAAGGGCCGCGAACCCCGACCAGTCGGCGGTGGTCAGGTCCTCGACGACGAATCCCTCGGCCTGTGCCTGCATCCGGCCCGAGACGCCGTCGTCCCACAGGATGGGGAGGGCTCCGCCGGCCTTGAGCGCGCGCGCCGCCGTGATGCCCGACCGGCCCAGACCGAAGACGGCGACGCGGCGGCCCTCGAATCCCGGAACGGGGATCATCGGCCTAGCGGAGCTTCAGCGTGGTCAGCCCGACCAGGGCCAGCATGGCGGCGACGATCCAGAAGCGGATGACCACCGTCGATTCCGGCCAGCCCAGCTTTTCGAAATGGTGGTGGATGGGAGCCATCAGGAAGATGCGCTTCTTCGTGGCCTTGAAATAGGCGACCTGGATCATGACCGAGGCGGCCTCGACCACGAACAGGCCGCCGACGATGCCCAGCACCAGTTCGTGCTTGGTGGCCACGGCGATGGAGCCGAGCGCGCCGCCCAGCGCCAGCGATCCGGTGTCGCCCATGAAGATCTTGGCCGGCGGGGCGTTGTACCAGAGGAACCCGGTCCCCCCGCCGATGATGGCGGCGCAGAAGATGGCGAGTTCGCCCGATCCGGGCACATGGTGGACGCCCAGATAGTCCGAGAAGATGAAGTTGCCGACCAGATAGGCGATGATGCCGAAGGCCGCCGCCGCCATCATCACCGGGACGATGGCCAGGCCGTCCAGTCCGTCCGTCAGATTCACGGCGTTGGAAAACCCGACCATCGTGAAGGCGGCAAAGGCGACGTAGAACCAGCCGAGGTTCAGCAGGACGTTCTTGAAGAACGGAAAGGCGATCGAGGTCTCCAGCCCCGGCGAGGTGGGCGATCGGGTCGTCCAGAGCACGAACAGGACCCCGGCGATGACCGAGACGATGATCTGGGCCACCAGCTTCTGTTTCGAGGTCAGGCCCGCCGAGGTCTGTTTCGTCACCTTGGCATAGTCATCGACGAAGCCCAGGACGGCGAACGCCAGCGTCACACCCGAGACGATCCAGATATAGGGGTTGGTCAGGTCGCCCCACAGGAACACCGCCACCGCGATACCGGCCAGGATCATCAGCCCGCCCATCGTCGGCGTGCCGACCTTGGACAGGTGGCTGACGGGGCCATCCGCCCGGATCGGCTGACCCTTGCCTTGCTTGACCCGCATATAGGCGATGAAGCGGCTGCCCATCATGACCGCGACGATCATGGCCGTGGCCATCGCCAGGGCGATGCGCACCGTCTGGTACTGGACCAGGTTCAGCAGCGGGTAATCCTTCGCCGCGTCGCCGAAGTAGAGATAGAGCAGATAGAACATGGTCTCAGACGCCCCCGGTATCCTGTCGCTCTAGCCGTAGCAGCGCCGCCGCGACAAGCGATGCCTTGGACCCGTTCGAGCCCTTGACCATGACGATGTCGCCGGGACCGGCCAGATCGGCCGCCTGATCGGCCAGGGCCGTCGCCGTCCCGGCCCAGACTCCCCGGCGCTCGGGGCTTATCGCATCGTAGAGGTGACGCATCTGGGGGCCCGCCGCATGGACCACATCGATGGCAGCGGCCTCGATGGCCGTGGCGAGACCCGCGTGCAGGGCTATGGACTGGTCCCCCAGTTCCAGCATGTCGGTCAGGACCACGACGCGGCGACCGCCTCGCTCGACCGGCTTTGCGCCCAGGCTGAGGAACCCCGCCTTCATCGACAGCGGATTGGCGTTGTAGCTCTCGTCGATCAGGGTGAATGCCCCTTTCGGCAGATGCACCAGGCGCGTTTCGCCTCTCCCCTTCAGAGGCTCGAAATGGGCGAGGGCCTCCAGCGCCGTCTCGACCGGCACGTCCAGGGCATCCAGCATCAGGATGACGGCCAGGCTGTTCAGGCCCCAGTGGAAGCCGGACTGTCGGAGCGGGAAGACATGCGTCCGCCCATAGACCTCGGCCGTAACGCGAGCACCCTCGGTGCCCGGCGTGAAGTCGATCAGGCGTGCGTCGTGCGCAGGCTCGGAGCCGAAGGTCGCGACCCGGGCCCCGACGCGGAGCGCGGCCTGATGCAGCATCTCGACCCACGGATTGTCGCCGTTGATGACCGCCAGGCCGCCGGGGCCCAGGCCCTGGAAGATGGCGGCCTTTTCGGCGGCCACCCCGGCCTCGCCATCGAAGAAGGCCTCGATATGCACCGGGCCGACCGTGGTGACGCAGGCGGCGTGGGGCTGGACCATCCTGGCCAGTGGGCCGATCTCGCCCGGCGCGTTCATGCCGATCTCGAACACGGCGCGCTCGACCGACGGATGCATGCGGGCCAGCGTCAGAGGCACGCCGATGTGGTTGTTGTAGCTCTTGATCGAGGCGTGTGCCGGGCCGGCGAGGTCGAGCCCGGCCTTGATGGCCTGGGTGACGCTGGTCTTGCCGACGCTGCCGGTGACGGCACCGCGCCGGACGTGGGGTGCCCGGTCGCGGGCGACGGCTCCGAGGGCCTCCAGGGCGTGGAGCGTGTCGGGCACAACGATGCAGGGGCCGCCGTCGACCGGGCGTTCGACCAGGGCGCCCGAGGCTCCGGCAGCGAAGGCACCGGAGGCGAAGTCATGGCCGTCGCGCGCACCCTTCAGAGCCAGGAACAGGTCGCCCGGCTCGATCTCGCGGCTGTTGTAGGTCAGGCCGCCTGCGTCGAAGACCCCGCCTTCGATCCGCCCGCCGGTCGCGACGGCTATATCTTGCGCCGTCCAGAGAGGCGGTGTCGGTTCAGGCATCTACGCGCAAGGCCTCGGCGAGTTCGGTGGCGTCGTCGAAGGGATGAGTCGTCCCACCCACGATCTGACCCTGTTCATGCCCTTTTCCGGCGACGACGACCACATCTCCGTCGCGCATCATGCCGACCGCCTCGCGGATGGCGGCGCGCCGGTCGCCGATCTCGAGCGCGAAAGGGCACCCCGTGCGGACCTGGGCGCGGATGGCCCCGGGGTCTTCCGAGCGGGGGTTGTCGTCGGTGACGATGGCGATGTCGGCCAGGCGACCCGCGATCTCGCCCATCAGGGGACGCTTGCCCTTGTCGCGATCGCCGCCGGCTCCAAACACCACGATGAGACGGCCGGAGGCGTGGGGGCGAAGGGCCTTGAGTACGGTCTCGAGCCCGTCGGGGGTGTGGGCATAGTCGACATAGGCCTCGCCCCGGCCACCGGCTACGCGTTGCAAGCGGCCGGCGGCACCGGTGATCTTTTCGAGGGCGTGGAGGACCCGGGCTGCATCCTCGCCGGCGGCGATGCACAGGCCCGCCGCAACCAGGGCATTGGAGGCCTGGAAGGCACCGGCGAGCGGCAGCAACACATCGTGGCGGTCGCCGCGTACGTCGAGGATCAGGCGCTGACCCTCCGGCACGGCACGGCGTTCGACCAGCGACAGATCCCGGCCCCGCTCGCCCACGCCCATCACGCCGAGCCCCGACATGATCGAGGCGGCGGCGAAGGCGTTGTATGCCTCGCTGTCGGCGTTGAGCACGGCGGTGCGGCCGCGTGGGAGCAGCGTCTCGAACAGGCGCAGCTTGGCGGCCCGGTAGGCCTGCATGTCGCCGTGATAGTCGAGGTGATCCTGGGTCAGGTTGGTGAAGGCGGCGGCTTTCAGCGTCACGCCGTCCAGGCGACGTTGATCGATGCCGTGGGACGAGGCTTCGAGCGCCAGATGGGTCACCCCGCCCTCGGCCAGGGTGGCCAGCAGGCGCGCCGCATCTCCGGCGTCGGGGCTGGTCAGGCCGGGCGGGGTCAGGCTTTCGCTGATCGCGCCCGACTGGACGACGACGCCCAGCGTGCCCATGCTGGCGGCCTTGATGCCGAGCGCCGCCCAGATCTGTCTGCAGAAGGCGGCGACCGAGGTCTTGCCGTTGGTTCCCGTCACGGCGACGCAGGTGGCCGGCTGGGCACCGTAGAAGCCCCGCGCGGCCAGGGCATAGGCGCGCCGGACATCGCCGGACCGGACCAGCAGGGGCGCTGCGCCGTCAGGTGTGTCCTGGGGGGCCAACACCGCGGCAGCCCCCTGCGAAAGGGCCTGGGGAATGAAGGCGCGGCCATCGGCGGCGGTGCCGGGCAGGGCGACGAACAGGGAGCCGGAGGTGACCTTTCGGCTGTCGGCCGTGACGCCGGTGATCATCGGGTCACCGGCGACGTCGCGGCGCAGGAGGTCGGACAGGCGGATCGTGCTCATTGCGCCGCCACCGTCGTGGCTGGCGGATCGAACCGGCGGGCCAGGCCCAGGAAGGGTGCGATGCGGTCGGCGACGCGGCCGACGACGGGGGCCGCGATGGCTCCCCCAAGGCGTGAACCCTGGCTGGGCTCGTCGATCAGGACGAAGATGACATAGCGCTGGGTATCCTCCGGCCCGTCCGAGGGGAAGACGGCGGCGAAGGAGCCGATGCCGTGGCTGGCGTCATAGCGACCGTTGAACAGCTTGTTGGCCGAGCCGGTCTTTCCGCCGACGTGCAGGCCGGGCGCATCCGCCTGCTTGCCCGAGCCGCGCAGGACGTTGGCGCGCATCAGCTGGCGGATCTCGGCCGAGGTCTCGGGGCGGATCACGCGGCGACCCTCGACGCCCGCGCCGCCGCGACGAAGCGACAGCGGACGATAGAGACCGCCGTTGACCAGGGCCACGGTCGCGGCGGTCATCTGCAGCGGCGTGATCATGATGCCATAGCCGAAGGACAGGGAGGCGCGGGTCGAGTCCGACCAGTCGCGCGGCGTGCGTGGCCGTGCACTTTCCTTCAGCTCGACAGGTGCCGCATCCAGCAGGCCCAGGCGCTGGAAATAGTCGCGCATCGTCTGGGGGCCCAGTTCGACGGCCAGACGCGAGGTGCCGATGTTGGAAGAGTGCAGATAGACCTCTTCCAGCGATAGGACCTTGTTGGTGGCGTGGAAGTCGCTGATGCGGCGATTGCCGATCATATAGGCCTGGGACGCATCCAGCATGGTGTTGATGTCGGCCTGGCCGGTGTCCAGGGCGGCAGCGATGGTGAAGGTCTTGAACACCGACCCCATCTCGTAATGGCCGGATGTCACGCGGTTCAGGGCCTGGTCGTCGGTGGCGGCCCCGCGCCGGTTGGCGTCGTAGGTCGGCCAGGAGGCCATGCCGAGAATTTCGCCCGTCCTCGCATCGGCGACGACGCCGACCGCTCCCCTGGCCCCGGCGGCCGAGGCGACGGCATTGAGTTCGTTCTCCAGCACCCCCTGAACCCGCAGGTCGATCGACAGGGCGAAATCCTGGCCTCGCTGGCCGGCCGCGCGGATGTCATCATTGAAGGCCAGTTCCGCGCCGGACACGCCCTGTCCACCCGTATCCGCCACGCCGATCAGATGCGCGGCCGATGCGTTCAGCGGATAGACGCGATGGTCTTCGGGCTCGAACGAGATGCCACCCAGGGCCAGGGCATGGACCGCCTGCCGCTCTGCAGGCGTCAACCCGGGCTGGACGATCTGGCGTCGGTCCCCGTTCAGGACGCGATGTAGTTTCGACGCCGGGACCTGGGGCAGGGCGCGGCGGATTTCTGTGAAGGCTGCCTCGCGGTCCCAGACCTCGGAGGGGTCGATATAGAGGCCGTAGTGGACGATGTTGGTGGCGAGCAGGGCGCCGTTGCGGTCGGTCAGGTCGCCTCGCGTCAGCGCCCCGGCCACGGCAGTGGACCCGCCGCCGTTCCTCGGCGTGAACAGGGCGGCATGTGCAGCGCCGATCGCCAGCCCGATGAACACGATCGCGAATACGATCTGAATGACGAAGATGCGGACGCGGGTGTCTTCTTCCGGACGCGCGTCGGCATGGGCGCGCTCGAAGGCGTGCTCGACGAACCAGACGGCCTCCGACGCCCAGCGCAGCCAGGGCGAGACGGTCGAGGCGATGGGGCGGCTCTGCCGGGCGGAGGACGGCGGCGGGCGATAGAAGCGGTGGTCCTGAACGCTCATCGCGGCACCCCCGGGGCGGACGGGATCGCGGGGTCGGCAGCGGGGGCCGTGGCGGGAGCCGCAGCCGCCGGTACGACGGGTGCGGGCTTGAGTTCGGTCAGCCCACCTTCGTCGGCCTGGCGTGTGGCGGGGACGGGGGCCAGGCCAGCGCCGCGTGACAGGGCCTCCAGCCGACCGGGCTGTTCCAGACGGGCGGCCTCGGCGCGCAACAGGCGGACGCGCTGGCGGGTCTCGGCGATGTCGCGTTCCAGTCGGCTGATCTCGGCGCCCTCGCGGGCAGCGGCGGCCTTGGCGATGTAGACGGAGAAGACCAGGGCACCGACGACGACGAAGCCGATGATCTCGATCCAGCGGATGCCGCGGACCTTCCAGTCGAACAGGGCCTGCACCGGATTGCGGGTCATGCGGCCGCCCTCCAGGCCGGGGCGTCGGTGCGGACGGCAGCTCGCAGCTTGGCCGAACGGGCGCGGGGATTGTCGGCCAGCTCCACCTCGCCCGCCTCGCGCGCGCCCTTGAACTGCAGGGTAAAGCTGGGCTTGCGGGTTTCGACCGCCATCGGTGCGTGACGCGAACCACCGGGCGCATTGCCGGTCCGCTCGGTCAGGAAGGCCTTCACGATCCGGTCTTCCAGCGAGTGAAAGGTGACGACGGCCAGGCGTCCACCCGGCGACAGGGTGGCCTCGGCCGCTTCCAGCCCGGCGGTCAGCTCGCCCAGTTCGTCGTTCACGGCGATGCGCAGGGCCTGAAAGGTGCGCGTGGCGGGATGGGTCGGGGCCCCGCGACGGCCGCCGAGCGCGCGTTCCACGACGTCGGCCAGATCCAGAGTGCGGGTGAAGGGCCGGGTCGTGCGGCGGCGCAGGATGGCTGTCGCGATCCGGCCCGACTGACGCTCGTCGCCATACTGTTTCAGGATGTGGGCCAGGGGGCCGTGGTCCCAGGTGTTCACGATGTCGGCGGCGCTGTCGCCATCGCGCGACATGCGCATGTCCAGCGGGCCGTCACGCATGAAGGAGAAACCGCGCTCGGCCTCGTCCAGCTGCATCGACGAAACGCCGATATCGAAGACGATGCCGTCGAGGCGGTCCGCGCCGCTGTCGGCGAAGGCCTCGGCCAGCCCCGAGAAGGCGGTGCGGACAAGGGTGAACCGGCCGGGGTGGTCGTTGGCGACAGCGTCGGCATGCGGCTGCACCGTCGGGTCCCGGTCCAGGGCGATGACGGTCGCTCCCGTTGCCAGGATCGCGCGCGTGTAGCCACCCGCGCCGAAGGTAGCGTCGATGATCACGTCGCCCGCCGCGGGCGACAGGGCCTCGATGACCTCAGACAGCAGGACGGGGGCGTGGGGCGCGGCGCTCACTGATCGTTCCCCGGCATGCGGCGGCGGGCGGTGTCGCCGCGTTCGCGCATGGCCTTCCGGGCCAGGACGCGGCGGTCATCCTTGCGCGCGAGCCAGCGGGCGCGGTCCCAGATCTGGAAGCGGGGGCCCATGCCGACGATGACCACGTCTTCGCCCAGACCCGCTTCCTGGCACAGGCTTTCGGGGAGGGTGATGCGCCCGCCGCCGTCATAGGCCAGCTGTTTCTGCCCGCCATAGACGGTCTCTTCGAGCGCCGTGCGCCAGTCGTCACCGAACGGCAGGGCCTCGATCATGGCGACGTACTCGGCCATGAGCTTGTCGCCGCCGGCCTCGAGGCAATCGGACTCGACCGAGAAGAAGCAGAAGACGCCGTGCTCGGCCCCGTTTGCGGGCGTGCGGAATTCCTGAGGGATCAGGAGACGGCGCTTGCCGTCCAGCTGCTTCTCACTGGTTCCGAGAAACACGCCCGCCTAATCGAACCCGCCTGGGCCCGCTCCCCGATCCACCCCGCGCCTGAAATGCCGACGCCGCCCATCCCCAAATCAAGAGACTGGGATAGCATGGGATTGATTGGGTCTCAATGGGATTATGAAGGTATCTTTAACCACAATCGGCCTGTTGTTGGTCAGTTACACTGGTCAAAACAGAACATACATAGAACATTAAAAGTATTAACAGGCTGTGGGCAGCCTGCGTCGCGTTTTGGCCCAAGGGGTTAATTGGGGCATCGGAAAACCCGCCCGTTCCGACGCGAAGCGGGTCTGACCCGCCCGCAGCCCAGTTGTTTTCGGTGCCTGGGAAGGAGGCCGAGGGCACAGGCCCTGAAGCCCGATGAGCCGGACGGTCGTCCGCTCCTCCAGAAGAAAAATGTCAGACGGCCTGTAAGCCGGGTTCTGTCCCGCACCGGAGTGCGGTGACGATCATTCCTCTGGACCACCCGTCGCCGGATGGTTCTCGCGACCTACCCGGACGCCTCGGGCGGTGAACCCTGCGGACCGGAATCCGCGCGACGTCCCTATTCGGTCTTGCTCCAGGCGGGGCTTGCCATGCCGTCGCTGTTACCAGCCACGCGGTGGGCTCTTACCCCACCCTTTCACCCTGACCCCGGACAAGTCCGGGGCGGTTTGCTTTCTGTGGCGCTATCCCTCGGGTCACCCCGGGCGGGCGTTACCCGCCGCCTTTTCACCGTGGAGCCCGGACTTTCCTCGACGAAGCGAACCCCGCCGCGACCGCCCGGCCGTCTGACCGGTGCTAGGTGGACGCTTTGGGACGGCAGGTCAATTCAGGACGCCGGTCATGCTTTCCGCAGTGGCAAGCTGCAGCACGCCCATGAGCGTCGCGCGTGTCTCGCCGTCGGCGATGCCGTCGATCCTGGCCGGCCGCCAATGACGCTGAAAGGCCTCGACCGTGATGCGGGTCTCGTCGCTGTATTTCCCGTCCGGCAGGGGTTCATAGCCCAGCCGATGCAATCCCGCCTGCAGGACGTGGACGCCCAGACCCTCGTCCCCGATCGTCAGGGGTGGGCCAAGGGCGGCGATGCGTTCGGCGGCGGGTTCAAACCACAGGCCCTGGCGATGCGCGGCCAGCCGCTTCCACGGGAAGAGTTCGCCGGGATCCTGTTTGCGGGTCGGAGCGACGTCGGAATGGCCAAGGATGCGGGCGTCCTCGACGGACCAGCGGGTGCGGATGTCGTCGATCAGGGCGATGACGGCTTCGATCTGTGCGTCGGGGAACAGGCGATAGCCGAATTCATGCCCCGGGTTGACGATCTCGATGCCGATGGAGACGGCGTTGATGTCGGTCTCGCCCCGCCACCACGACCTGCCTGCATGCCAGGCCCGGCGTGCTTCATCGACCAGTCGAAGGATCGATCCGTCCTCATCGACGACATAATGGGCCGAGACCTTCGCTTCGGGGTCGCGCAGGCGGGCAATGGCCGCCTCGGCCGTCTCCATGCCGGTGTAGTGAAGCAGGATCATGTCCGGCGGCGCGCGCCGCTGGTCGAAGTTCGGAGACGGAGCCTCGGTGATCGAAAGCACGACCGCCTTATCGGCCCTGACGTTCCCAGCCGTAGGTCACCCAGGTGTCCCCGACCTTGGTGGCCTCGATCACGTCATCGGCGCGACGGGCGTGGACCGTGACCTTGCGACGCGCCCGCACCGCCAGGCCTGCGAAAAAGACCAGCACGCTGGCGAACAGGGCGATCACGGCGACAGCGGCGGCCGTGAAGACCGCCAGGATCGCGCCGACGGTCAGGGCCGCCACGGCCGCGATCACACCACCCAGCCACATGATCGGAGCCAGAAGCCCGTTCTTGCGGCGGTTCTCAAAACCGAGGGAGGCGTAGCGGTCCTGCATCATCACTGGTCCTTGGTCGAGCGCGCCCGGGGGAGATCGATAGGCACGCCAGAATCCCAATGTCGGTCCATAGAGATGAACCGTCAATGACCGACCGCTTCACGGGCGAGTGTGTCGCGGCCCTCAGAGGGGTTGGTCAGCCAGGACCGAGGCCCCGCTGCTGCGCATCCGGTCCATCTCCACGCGATCGAGCACGGCGCGGGTCTGGGGGTCGGACATGACGCCGCCCAGCGTGACCAGAGCCTGCGCGGCCTCGGACTGCACGCCGAAGGCGGACGACAATGCCTCCCAGGGCGAGCTAGGCGCGGGGAATCGCTTGAAGCGGATCGAGGTGTCTGCCGGGATGTTGGCGAGCTCCCGCGCCTTGCCGATTGCTTCGGTCAGGCCGCCGAGTTGGTCGACCAGACCCAGGGTCTTGCCCTGCGCCCCCGTCCACACACGGCCACGCGCGATTTCGCGAACGCGGGCGATGGGCAGGCGACGACCCGTCGAGACCCGCTGGACGAACTCCTCATAGGTTCGGTCCATCGAGGCAGAGAAGGCGGCACGCTGGCTTTCGGTGAAGCTCCGGCTCGGCGCAAAGGCATCGGCATAGTCGCCGCCGACCGACAGGCCGCGCAGATCGACGCCGAAGCGGCCGAGGGCCTCGGACACCACGAACTTGCCGCCGAATACGCCGATGGAGCCCGTCAGGGTCGAGGGCTGGGCCACGATCCAGTTGGCTTCCGAGCTGATCCAGTATCCACCCGACGCGGCATAGTCCCCCATGGAGACCACGACCGGCTTGCCTGCCGCCTTGGCCGCGCGGACGGCGGCCAGAATCTGTTCGGATGCCTCGGGAGATCCGCCCGGCGAGGACACCCGGAAGACGATGGCCTTGACCGACTTGTCCTCGATGGCGTCGTAGATGGCCTCGGCCGTATCGTCGGAGTGGATCGAGGATCCGCCGCCAAAACCACCTCCGCCGCCCGTGCCGGTGACGATGGCCCCTTCGCCGCCCACGATCGCGATGGCGTCGCGGCCCGAACCGGTCCGCTCGCCCTTGGACGAAGCGTAGTCGCCGAACTCCAGGATGTCGGATCCATTCCCGGCGCGACGCCGGGCCTCGGCCTCGGCCTCCTCGACCTGACCGATCTTGTCGATCAGCTTGGCCGACAGGGCCTGGGGCGCCGAATAGGGCCCGGCCTCGATCGTGGTCTTCAGCGCGGCCGCGGTCACCTTCCGGTCGAAGGCGGCATTGGCGATGGCGCTGTCATAGATGGACGTCATCCAGGCCGTCATCGCCTCGCGGTGCGGGCCGGTGTAGTCGGACTGGGTGTATTCGTTGACGGCGTTCTTGTACTCGTAGCGCTGCTCGAACTCGGCGCGGACGCCATATCTGTCGAAGGCGCGGCCCAGAAACACGGAGTCGGCCGAGAAACCCGTGGCCTGGAAGTTGGCCGTATTCTGCATCCAGAGCTCGGACGCCGAGGCTCCGACCATATAGCTGGAGATCACGGTGCCGACCGGCTGGAAGCCCTGCGAATGGGCGATGACCGGCTTTCCCGAGGCGCGGAAGCGGCGAACGGCCTGACGGATCTCGTCGGCGGAGGCGGGGCTGATCCCGGCTTCCGGCAGGCGGATCAGCAGGACTTTGACATGACTGTCCTTCTCGGCCTGGGCCAGGGTGTCGACGATCTGCATCACCGACAGCCCGCCGCCGCCGAAGGCCGCGAACGGATTGGTCGAAGCCTGATCGGTCAGGCCTTCACGCAGGTCCAGTTCCAGCACGGCATTGACCGGCGTCGCCGGCTCCTTGGCCGATGCGGCGGCGCCGACGATCAGCACGATGGGCAGGACGACGACGAACAGGATCAGGCCGGTAAAGACACCGAGCACGGTCAGGAAGAACTGCTTCATGGGGAGGCGGCGGTCCGATCAAGCGGCCACGTCGGCCACGCTTGACCATAGAGGGCGGTGCGTTGCGGTCAAATGAACGTGGCGTAACGGGACATCATGGCGCGGAACTTCTGGCGGGCAGGATGACGAAGGCAGAGGGGTCGGCTAACACCGCGATCATGAGCAGACTTTGCGTCGTCGCCGCCGGGGGTACCGGGGGCCATATGTTCCCCGCCGAGGCCCTGGCCCGCGAGATGGCAGGGCGCGGCTGGCGCGTGGTGCTGGCCACCGACCATCGGGGCGAGCAGTACGCCCATGCCTTTCCGGCCGAGGAACGCCTGGCGCTGGACGCTGCCACCGGCTCCGGCCCGATCGCCCTGGTCAAGGCGGGTGTCGCCATCGTGCGCGGCGTGCAGCAGGCGCGCTCTGCCTTTACCCGTCTGAACGCCGATGTCGTCGTCGGCTTCGGCGGCTATCCGTCGGCCCCGGCCCTGCTGGCGGCGATCCTCCAGAAGCGCCCGACCCTGATCCACGAACAGAATGCCGTTCTGGGTCGCACCAACCGCATCCTGGCCCCCTATGTGCGCAATGTGGCCTCATCCTTTCCGACGCTGGAACGGGCCAGCCCTGCCCTGAAGGCCCGCAGCCACGTCGTCGGCGCCCCCGTCCGCGCGGACATTCGCGCCCTTTATGACCGCGCCTACGCCCCGCCCGGAGACGGTCCCATCCGCATCCTGGTCACCGGCGGCAGTCAGGGGGCTCGTATCCTGTCGGAGACCACGCCCCGCGCGCTCGCGGCCCTGCCGGACGCCATCCGTCGTCGCCTGAAGGTTCAGCAGCAGTCGCGCCCCGAAACCCTTGAAGCCGCCCGCCAGATCTACCTCGAGGCCGGGATCGATGCCGAGGTCGCGCCGTTCTTCCGCGACATGGCCGGCCGTTTGTCGCAGGCCCATCTGGTCATCGGCCGGGCAGGGGCCTCGACCTGCGCCGAGCTGGCGGTGGCGGCCATGCCGTCGATCCTGATCCCGCTGAAGATCGCCACCGACGATCACCAGCGTCTGAATGCGAAACTGCTGACGGACGTGCATGCCGCCGGGATGATCCTGGAGGATGATGTGACGGTGCAGTCCATGACCGACGCCGTCGCAGCCGTCCTCGCCGACCCGGCCCGCCTGTCCTCCATGAGCGCCGCAGCCCGCTCCGTCGCCATCCCCGACGCCGCCCGGCGGCTCGCCGACCTGGCCGAGGCAACGGCGGCCTGACCCCGCATTCTCTTCCCCCTTGCGGACGGGCCACAAACTCGCGACGTTCATATCCATGCGCATCCTTCTCGTTTCGGTCTCCTTCATCGCCCTTGCCAGTGCTGGAGCCGCGGCCGCCCAGAACGCGCCGGCCGTATCCGACCCGGCCCCGCGCCGACCGAACATTGTCGTCGCTCCCCAGTCGTCGCCCCCCCTGATCGTGGACGGGGCAAACGCCTCTCCACCCTCCGCCCCGACCATCGAGGCCATCCCTCGCGTCTGGTCGCCCGCCCCGCGCGACGCCCAGGGCCGCAGCGCCTATGGCCTCTACCTGTCGGGCCGGTCCGCCCTGAGTTCGGGCGAGTCCGCCGAAGGGGCCGATCTGATGGCCCGTGTCGAGAGCCTGACCCCCGAACAGCCGATCGTGCGCGAGCAGGCCTTCACCTCCGCACTGCTGGCTGGCGATCTGAACCTGGCCGCGCGCATTTCGCCGGATGCAGGCGTTTCACCGGTGATTTCGGAGGCCGGGGTCCTGGTCTCGGTGGTGCAGAAGCTGGGTGCCGGTGAGGCGCGCGAGGCGAACGCCGCGCTGAAGGCCCATCCGATCGGTGCGCCCCATGCGCGCGCCGGAGCCCTGATCGCGCCCTGGGTCGCCGCCGCCGCCGGGGACTGGGAAACCGCGCTGGCCGAGCCCAATCCCACCGCCGATCGCCTGATCGTCTTTCTGGGCCGCTACGACCGCGCGCGCCTGCTTGAGATACGCCGGCGATATGACGAGGCCGAGGTCGTCCTGAAGGCTCTGGCAGAGGACGCCCGCATCGGCGGGACGTTCCGCGTCGCCTACGGCAATTTCCTTGAGCGACGCGGCCGTCGTGAGGAGGCCCTGGCGCTCTATGATGCGGGTCTGGCGGCCGGAGCGACAGATCCCGCCCTGACCGCTGCCCTTGCCCGTGCCGCCACGGGCGGTCGGGCACCTCAACTCCCCAGCCTTCGCCAAGGCGCGGCCGAAGCCCTGACCATCGCCGCCCAGCAAGCCTCGGAAGAGGGAGCCAATGAGTTTGCGGTCGTCTATCTGCGTCTGTCGCTAAATCTCGATCGCGATCCGGCCTCGCTCTATCGCCTGGGCTCGATGCTCTCCCAGGCCAATCTGAAAGGCCCGGCGCAGGCGACCCTGCAGGCGGTGCCGGAGGAGGATCCGGCCGTCTATGCCGCAGCCCGCGTCGCTCTGGGGCTGACGCTCGACAAGGCCGATAGGCCGGAAGAGGCCCTCGTCGCCTTCCGTCAGGCCGAGGGGGCGACGCCCTCCGATCCCCGTATCGCCGGCCTGATCGCCAGTCAGTTGATAAAGCTGGAACGCTGGGAAGAGGCGCTGACGGTGCTGAACGGCCCGCTTCTGAACACCGCCGACCAATCGGCCAATGTCCGGTTCTTGCGGGGCGTCGCCTATGAATCCCTGGACCGGGTGCCCGAGGCAGAGGGCGAACTTTGGGCCGCTCTTCAGGCCGAGCCGAACGAACCGTCGTTCCTGAATTATCTCGGCTACCTTTGGGTCGACAAGGGCACCCGCGTTGCCGAGGGGGCCGCCATGATCCAGCGCGCCCACGCCGCCGATCCTGAGGACGGCAATATCCAGGACAGTCTGGGCTGGGCCCAGTATCGCCAGGGTCAGTATGAAACGGCCGTCGATACCCTGGAACAGGCTGTGGCCAAGGAGCCCGCCAACGCCGAGATCAACGACCATCTGGGCGACGCCTACTGGCAGGTCGGACGGCGGCGCGAGGCCGGTTTCCAGTGGAACCGCGTCCTGACGCTCGACCCCGACGCCGAACGCAGGGCCGAGGTGGAAAAGAAGCTGGAACAGGGCCTGACCGACGTCGCGCCGCCGACCGGGGGCTGATCTGGCGATCCTGACGCGGCTGGCCCCGGCCAAGGTCAATCTGTTCCTGCACGTCGGGGCGGTGCAGCCGGACGGCTACCACCCCCTGTCCAGCCTGGTGGCCTTCGCCGACGTCGGCGACATCGTCTCGGTCGAGCCGGCCGATCGGCTGTCCCTGACCGTGACCGGTCCCTTCGCCGGAGGTCTGGACGGGCAGGGGGACAATCTGATCCTGAAGGCCTTGCGGGCCCTGGCCGCCGACCGGGGCATGAGTGACCTGCCGCTGCACGTCACCCTGGACAAGCGTCTGCCCATTGCCGCCGGTCTGGGCGGCGGCTCGTCCGACGCGGGCGCGGCGCTCCATCTGGCCAATCAGGCGCTGGGCCTCGGCCTGTCCGGGTCCGCGCTCGAAGACCTGTCCCGTGTCGTCGGGGCCGACGGCCCCATGTGTCTGCGCGCGCGCCCGGCCTGGGCGGAAGGGATCGGCGAACGCCTGACCGAGGCGCCCCAGGTCCCGTCCCTGCACGCGGTTCTCTACAATCCGGGTCGCCCGTCGCCGACCGGTGCCGTCTATCGCGCCTACGATGCCGATCCGTCGGGCGATGCCGTGTGTCCCCATCCGCCGTCCGACTGGAGTCCGGACACCGTCATCGCCTGGCTGGCCCGGACGCGCAACGATCTGGAAGCTCCTGCCACCCGGCTTGAGCCGGCTATCGCGATCGCCTTGCAGGACCTGGCCGCCCAGCCGGGTGCGCGGTTCGTCCGGATGTCCGGATCCGGTGCCACCGTCTTCGGCCTGTTCGACAGCGCGACCGAAGCGCGACAGGCGGCCGGGAAGCTTGGCAGTATTAATGGCCCCGGTTGGACCGTTGCCTGTATACTGGGCTGTAAAGCGGCCAGTCGCTAGACAATAAGGCCATGTAACGGCGTCGTGCCGACCTCCGCTAGGCAATGGTCACAAGTTGACCGGACGCTTCGCATTGTTTGAACAGGCCTCTATCCGAAATGGAACCCGCAGACGGTGTCGAGGCTTCTTATGCCTCGTAACACTCAGTTACGGGCCGCGTTCAATTCCTCCCCGCTGGTCCGTGCAGCATTGAAAAGGAAACTGACATGCTTCGCACTCGCCTTCTGACCGCCACCGCCGCCATCGCCCTGTTCGGTGCCGGCTCCGTTTTCGCCCAGGACGCCACGGCTCCGGCCGCACCCCCGACCCGGTCGGCTCCTGCCACGGTTCCCGATGAAGCCGTCGCGCCGCCCCAGGCCGCAACGCCTGCGGCCGCAAACACCGTGATCGATGTCCTGGCGTCCAATGGGCAGTTCACGACCCTGCTGGCCGCGCTTGAGGCCGCCCAGCTGACGGACACCCTGAAGACCCAACCCGCGATCTCGATCTTCGCCCCGACCGATGCCGCATTCGCGGCGCTGTCCGAGGAAGACCGGACCCGTCTGATGGACCCGGCCAACGTCAACGAGCTGCGCCAGCTGCTGCTGTATCATGTGGTCGTCGCCGACGTGAACTCCAGCCAGATCGAGGGCACCAAGGGTGGCGTCGAAACGGCCGCTCGCACCCAGGTCCAGCTGGATGGCACCGGATCGGCCATCAAGGTGGATGAAGCGACCGTGACCACGGCCGATATCGAAGCCTCCAACGGTGCCATCTTCGCCATTGACCGCGTCCTCAACCCCGCCGACAGCCAGGTCGCCGCCGGTGACGCCGACGAGGATGCAGCTGCCGCCGTTGACGACACCACCACGGAGGCACCGCCCGCCGACGCGGCGATGGATGAAGCCACGCCCCCGACCGACGAGACCATGACGGGCGATGACATGGACAACGACCCGGCCACCACCGATGGCGAGACCACACCGCCGCCGGTCGACGGCCAGACGGACGCTCCGGTTTCCACGCCGCAGTCGTAATCTCACCTTCGCAGTGAGTTGAGTTGGAAGGCGGCAGACCCTAGGGTCCGCCGCCTTTCTCCTTGCCCAAAGACTTGCCGTGGCCGAACCGCTCGCCTTCCAGGATCTGATCCTCACGCTCCAGCGCTACTGGGGGGATCAGGGCTGCGCCATCCTGCAGCCCTATGACATCGAGGTGGGAGCGGGGACCCTGCATCCGGCGACGGTGCTGCGTGCGCTCGGGCCCAAGCCCTGGAAGGCCGCCTATGTCCAGCCCAGCCGCCGGCCCGGCGACGGCCGCTATGGCGAGAACCCCAACCGCCTTCAGCACTACTACCAGTTCCAGGTCATTCTGAAGCCGAACCCGGAGAACCTTCAGGAACTGTATCTCGGCTCGCTGCGGGCCATCGGCATCGATCCGGCCCTGCACGACATCCGCTTCGTCGAGGACGACTGGGAAAACCCCACCGTCGGGGCCTGGGGCCTTGGCTGGGAGGTCTGGTGCGACGGCATGGAGGTGACCCAGTTCACCTATTTCCAGGGCGTCGGCGGGCTGGAGGTCGACGTCGTTTCGGGCGAGCTGACCTACGGGCTGGAGCGTCTGGCCATGTACGTGCAGGGCGTCGACAACGTCTACGATCTGAAGTTCACCAGGGACGGCACCACCTATGGCGAGGTCTTCCTGGAGAACGAGCGCCAGCAGTCGCAGGCCAATTTCCACGGATACGACGTCGAGGGCTTGAAGCGCCGGTTCGAGGACATGGAGGCTGAGTCGTCGCGGCTGCTGGCCATGACCGGGCCGCAGGGTCAGCCTCTGGTCCTGCCCGCCTACGACCAGGTCCTGAAGGCCTCGCACCTGTTCAACCTGATGGACGCGAGGGGGGCCATCGCCGTTGCCGAACGCCAGAGCTACATCGGCCGCATCCGCGACCTGTGCAAGGCCTGCGCCCTGGCCTACGTCCAGCAGGAAAGGGCAGGGGCGTGAGCGACGATGTCATCGTCTCGCTTGCGGAGCGTCGGCCAAGACGTGTCGAGCCGATCGGCGGCGGCGTGATCATCGGCAACGACCAACTCTACATCCCCATGAGCAAGACCGCCTCCCACGAAGTGCAATGGGCTTTCAGCTCAACCTTCGATCTGGCGGGTGAGAAGGGCTGCCCCATTTCCGGGTCATTTCTCGCGGCCCCCTTTGACGAAGATGCCCCGATGGGCAACGCGGATTTGCATGAACACGGCGTCAACGCTCAGTTTGTGGTCGGCCCCGGTTTTGCCGATCTGATTCAGGGCGCAGCCTTTAGCGCCGTCCCATTCGATATCGTGATCGGCTTCTATGCCGACGAGACAGGCGCTGTGCGCGACCTAAGCCTGTCGATCCAACGCAAGCGATCCGCCTGATGCCCCAACTCCTTCTCGAACTGTTCTCCGAAGAGATCCCCGCCCGCATGCAGGCGGGGGCCGCGCGCGACCTCGAACGCATGGCGAGCGAACGGCTGAAGGCTGCCGGCCTGACCTGGGACGCCCTGACCACCTACGCAGGCCCGCGCCGCCTGACGCTGGTGATCGAGGGCCTGCCCGCCGCCACCCCGGATCGCTCGGAAGAGCTGAAGGGCCCGCGCGCCAATGCGCCGGAACAGGCGCTGGAGGGCTTCCTGCGCAAGACCGGCCTGACGCGGGACCAGCTGACCGAACGCGACGGCGTTCTGTTCGCCGTCATCAATGAGGTCGGCCGCCCGACGCCCACGGTGATCGCCGAGACCGTGGACGCGATCGTCCGCGCCTTCCCCTGGCCCAAGTCGATGCGCTGGGGCTCCGGCACCCTGCGCTGGGTGCGCCCGCTGAAGCGGATCATCGCCCTGTTCGACGGGGCCGTGGTGTCGTTCGAGATCGACGGCATCCAATCCGGCGACGTGACCGAGGGCCACCGCTTCATGGGGTCGGGCCAGCCGTTTGCGGTGAAGGACTTCGCCGACTATCGCACCAAGCTGGAACAGCAGTTCGTCCTGCTGGACGCGGCCGACCGCAAGCTGAAGATCCTCGAGGCCGCCCGCGCCGCCTGCCACGCGCGCGGGCTCGAACTGGTCGACGACGACGGCCTGCTGGAGGAGGTCGCCGGCCTCGCCGAATGGCCGACGCCGATCCTTGGCGACATGGACCCGCAGTTCCTCGACCTGCCGCCCGAGGTGGTCCGTTTGTCCATGAAAGTGCACCAGAAGTATTTCGCCGTCCGCGACCCGGCGACCGGCAAGCTGGCCCCCAACTTCATCGTCGTCGCCAATGTCGAGGCCTCCGACGGCGGCGTGGCCTTGGCCGCCGGCAACAGCCGCGTCCTGTCCGCCCGCCTGAACGACGCCCGCTTCTTCTGGGATGAGGATAGGAAGACCGGCTTCGACGCCTGGAACGAGAAACTGAAGGGCGTCACCTTCCACGCCAAACTGGGCACGATGGCCGAGCGCGTCGATCGCATCGCCGCCCTCGCCCGCGAGATCGCCCCGCTCGTGGGTGCCGACCCGGATCAGTCCGAAACCGCCGCCCGCCTCGCCAAGGCCGACCTGGCCAGCGGGATGGTCGGCGAGTTCCCGGAGTTGCAGGGCATCATGGGCGGCTACTACGCGAGAGCCCTTCCCCTCGAGGGGGAAGGGAGGCGTGACCGGATCGCCGACGCCATCCGCGATCACTACAAGCCGCAAGGCCCGGCGGATACGGTCCCGACCGCGCCCCTGACGGTCGCCGTCGCCCTGGCCGACAAGCTCGACACCCTCGTCGGCTTCTTCGCCATCGACGAGAAGCCGACGGGTTCGAAGGACCCGTTCGCTCTGCGGCGGGCGGCGCTGGGGGTGATCCGGCTAATCGAGGCGGGGAATGTACCGATCGAACTGAGGGGCAATGATCTGCTCTTCAACCATATCAAGCGAATGCCAAACATGGCCGAAGCCACCTATTTGCAGGTGGCACCGATTCTAGATTCAATCACGTTCGACTTCCTCAGCGATCGGTTGGAGGTCTTTCTCCGTGACCGCGGCACCAATATCGAAATCGTTCGAGCTGCTTTTGGACGGACTTTAAGTGGCTTCAAACCTGTCGATCTCATCGCGAGCGTCGAGGCGCTCGACGCCTTCCTCGCCGCCGACGACGGGGCCAATCTGCTGGCCGGCTACAAGCGCGCGTCCAACATCCTGAAGGCCGAGGCGAAGAAGGGCGAGGTCCCCACCGGCATGGTCCAGACCGGCCTGCCGAACCAGCCTGAGGCCGAGACGACACTCGCCTTCGCCGTCGAACAGGCCCGCTCGGCCGTGGACACGGCTCTGTCGACCGAGGACTTCGCCGCCGCCATGACGGCACTGGCCCGCCTCCGCGCCCCCGTCGACGCCTTTTTCACCGATGTGATGGTCAACTCCGACGATCCCGCCGAACGCGACAATCGCCTGAAACTGCTGGGCCAGGTGCGCGACGTCATGGGGCGGGTGGCGGACTTCGGGCAGGTTTCCGGCTGACCCTCTCCTGGCGGGAGAGGGCTTGAGGCTCGCGGAGCGCAGCGATGCGCCAGCCGAAAGGGTGAGGGGTTAAGGTGCGAACCGGTGAGGGCATGACCCCTCACCCTTTCGCGCAAGGATGATCGCTGCGCGCTCATGCGCTCAAGCCCTCTCCCTCTGGGAGAGGGTTCAGCACGGAACCAACCCTCCTCATCACCCTTTGTTACATCCCGGTCTCGCCTTCGCGCGCCGGGCGCGTTAGTCAGGCCGACCGAGCGGGGCCTACCCGCCGATCTCGACGCGACCTCAGGGGACTATGGATGACACAGTGGGTGTACGGCTTCGGCGGCGGGTCCGCCGATGGCGACGCGTCGATGAAGAACCTGCTGGGGGGCAAGGGGGCCAATCTGGCGGAGATGTCGTCCCTGGGGCTGCCCGTTCCTCCGGGCTTCACCATCACGACGGAAGCGTGCGTCCACTACTATTCCAGTGGCCAGAACTACCCCGACGGTTTGCATGACCAGGTCGCCGAAGGATTGGCCAAGGTCGAAACCGTGGTCGGCAAGACCTTCGGCGATGCGTCCAACCCGCTGCTGGTCTCCGTCCGCTCCGGCGCCCGCGCCTCCATGCCCGGCATGATGGACACGGTGCTGAACCTCGGCCTCAACGACGAGACGGTCGAGGGGCTGGCGAAACTGTCGGGCGACCGCCGCTTCGCCTTCGATTCCTACCGCCGCTTCATCACCATGTATTCCAACGTCGTGCTGGGCCTGTCCCACGACGACTTCGAGGAGGTGCTGGACGACCACAAGGACCGCCTCGGCGTCACCGTCGACACCGACCTGTCAGCCGCCGACTGGGAAAAGGTCGTCGCAGCGTACAAGACCGTGGTCGAGCGCGAGCTGGGCCAGCCGTTTCCCCAGGATCCGCACGAACAGCTGTGGGGGGCGGTCTCGGCCGTCTTCGCCAGCTGGATGAACGACCGGGCGAAATTCTATCGCCGCATGCACGACATCCCCGAAAGCTGGGGCACGGCCGTCAACGTCCAGTCGATGGTGTTCGGCAACATGGGCGAGACCTCGGCGACCGGCGTGGCCTTCACCCGCAACCCCTCGACCGGCGAGGCGCGGCTGTACGGCGAGTTCCTGATCAACGCCCAGGGCGAGGACGTCGTCGCCGGCATCCGCACGCCGCAATCGCTGACCCGGATTGGCCGCGAGGAGATGGGCGAGACCGCCCCCTCCATGGAAGAGGCCATGCCCACGGTCTTCGCCCAGTTCGTCGACGTCGTCGGCAAGCTGGAAACCCACTACCGCGACATGCAGGACATCGAGTTCACGGTCGAACAGGGCCGGCTGTGGATGCTGCAGACCCGCAACGGCAAGCGCACCGCCAAGTCGGCGCTGAAGATCGCCGTCGACCTCGCGGCAGAGGGCGTGATCTCGCAGGAAGAGGCGATCAGTCGGGTCGAGCCGTCGGCGCTGGACCAGCTGCTGCACCCGACCCTGGATCCCAACGCGACCCGCTCCGTGATCGCCACCGGCCTGCCCGCCAGCCCGGGTGCCGCGACCGGCAGGATCGTGTTCGACGCCAATGAGGCCGAGCGGCTGGGTCAGCTGGGCGACGCCGTCATCCTGGTCCGGGAGGAAACCAGCCCCGAAGACATCCACGGCATGCACGCGGCGCGCGGCATCGTCACGGCGCGCGGCGGCATGACCAGCCACGCGGCCGTGGTCGCGCGCGGCATGGGTCGCCCCTGCGTGTGCGGGATCAACGCCCTGTCGATCAACGAGCACGCCGGAACCTTCACCGCCCACGGTCGCACCTTCAAGGCGGGCGACATCATCACCATCGACGGCTCGAAGGGCGAGTTGCTCGAAGGGTCGGTCGCGATGATCGAGCCGGAGCTGACCGGCGATTTCCAGACCCTGATGGCCTGGGCCGACAAGGTCCGCCGCCTGAAGGTGCGCGCCAATGCCGAGACCCCGCTGGACGCCCGGACCGCGCGCGGCTTCGGGGCCGAGGGCATCGGCCTGTGCCGGACCGAGCACATGTTCTTCGACGAGGCCCGGATCGCCGCCGTGCGCGAAATGATCCTGGCCGACGACGAGGCCGGTCGCCGCACGGCGCTGGCCAAGATCGAACCCTTCCAGAAATCGGACTTCGTCGAGCTGTTCACCATCATGGCCGGCCTGCCCGTCACGGTGCGGCTGCTGGATCCGCCGCTGCACGAATTCATTCCTCACACCGACGAGGACATCGACGCGCTCGCGGCCACCTCCGGGATCGACGCCGCCAAGCTGAAGCGCCGGGCCCGCGAACTTC
This sequence comes from Brevundimonas subvibrioides, assembly GCF_027271155.1. NCBI lineage: Bacteria > Pseudomonadati > Pseudomonadota > Alphaproteobacteria > Caulobacterales > Caulobacteraceae > Brevundimonas > Brevundimonas subvibrioides. The sequence goes on along the minus strand of NZ_CP114542.1, from coordinate 2,488,233 downwards.
ACGAGACCAACCCCATGCTCGGCCACCGCGGCTGCCGGCTGGGCGTCGCCTATCCCGAAATCTATGAAATGCAGGTCCGCGCGATCCTGGAGGCCGCGCTGGAGGTGAAGAAGACGGCTGCACAGGCCCCGATCCCGGAGATCATGCACCCGCTGGTCGCCATGGGTCTGGAGATGAAATATCTGCGCGAATTGACCGATCGGACGGCCCGGGACGTGTTCGACAAGGCCGGCGACACGGTCGATTACCTGGTCGGGACCATGATCGAACTGCCGCGCGCCGCCCTGCGCGCCGGCGACCTGGCCGAATACGCCGAATTCTTCTCCTTCGGCACCAACGACCTGACCCAGACGACGTTCGGCATCAGCCGGGACGACTCCGGCCGCTTCCTGCAGGCCTATTTGGACAAGGGCATCTTCGAGACCGACCCCTTCGTCCGTCTGGACCAGGACGGCGTCGGCGACCTGATCCGCATCGCGGCCGAACGGGGCGGGGCGGTCCGTCCGGACATCAAGATGGGCATCTGCGGCGAGCACGGCGGGGACCCGGCCTCGATCGCCTTCTGTGAGCAGGTGGGCCTGGCCTATGTCAGCTGCAGCCCCTACCGCGTGCCGATCGCACGGCTGGCGGCGGCGCAGGCGGCGCTGAACGTGGAGCGCGAGAAGGATCGGTAGGACCCTCGCCGGCTCGCACTTGGATCGGGTCGCAGGCGGCACCGCCGTCGAGAACAGAAGATGAAGCCCCGTCCACAGCAGGGGCGAGGCATTCGTCAGGTGGGCTCGGCGATCAGCGCCCAGCGCCGCGATCCGTCACCGAACGGTCGGGCAAACCAGTCCGAAAACGCCTCGAAGGCCTGGACGATGGCCGGGCCCAGGTCCTGGGTCACCGGCTCGCCGCGCGAGCGTTTGAGGGCCCTGACACAGTCGATGACCGTGTCCTGATGGGCCGATCCGCCAAGCGATTTCAGCACCAGCGCGACGTCCCGCGCGAGCGATTCCAGAAAGCCGGGGGATTTGGCGGGCGCTGCGCTCATCAAGGGACTCCGTGCCGCTCGGTGTCTTGGTGGCCGATACGTCACAGACTGCGACCGGAAGTGCAAGCCATCCCTGTGTTCGGTGGCTCATCTATTCGTGATGGCCGGAGCGATCAGCGCTTCCGGACGAAGACCGTCCCCGCCGAATAGCCGGCCCCGAAGCTGCAGATCAGCCCGGTCTCGCCCGCATCGAACCCGTCGTTGTGCAGGTGGAAGGCGATGATCGATCCGGCGGAGGATGTGTTGGCGTATTCGTCCAGGATGATCACATTCTCGGCCTCGGTCGGGTCGCGGCCCAGGACCTTGCGGCCGATCATCGAGTTCATGTTGATGTTGGCCTGATGCAGCCACAGGCGCTTCAGGGCCGTGGGGTCGAGACCAAGATCGCCCGCATGGTCGACGATCATGTCCGACACCATCGGCACGACGTCCTTGAAGACCTTGCGGCCCTGCTGGATGAACAGCTTGTCGTCCTGCTGGCCAGCGGGGCGGTCCGATCCGACGGCCGCGCCCGTCTCCCCGGCCCAGCGGTTCAGGAAGCCGAAATTGTTGCGGATATTGTTGGAGAACACCGTCTTCAGCCGCGTACCCACGATGTCCCAGCCGCCCGGCCCGGCCGTCTCCGACGACTCCACGATCACGGCGGTGCAGACGTCGCCGAAGATGAAGTGGCTGTCGCGATCGGTGAAGTTCAGGTGCGCCGAACAGACCTCCGGATTGACCATCAGCACGGCCCTTGTGGGGTCGTTGGCCAGGAAGTCGGCCGCCGTCTTGATACCGAAGGTGGCCGAGGAGCAGGCCACATTCATGTCGAAGCCGAAGCCCTCGATGCCCAGCGCCTGCTGGATCTCGACCGCCAGGGCTGGATAGGGACGGGGCATGTTGGAGGCCGCGCACAGGACCGCGCCGATCTCGCTGACCGGCTTGCCCCAGGCCTCGATCGCCTGCCGCGCCGCCTTGACGGCCATTTCGGCCATGATCGACAGCTCGTCGTTGGACCGTTCGGCGAGGTGCGGAGCCATCCGCTCGGGGTCCAGGATGCCCGCCTTGTCCAGGACGAACCGGCTCCTGATGCCCGACGCCTTCTCGATGAAGGCCTCCGACGACGGCGTCAGGGCCGCGACATCGCCCTCGGCGATCTGGCCCGCATGGGCGGCGTTCCATCGCTCGGCCCAGGCGTTATAGGCCTCCACCAGTTCGGCGTTGGAAATGGACTGTTCGGGGGTGAACAGTCCGGTGGCGGCGATAACAGCGTGTGGCAAGTGGTTGTCCCTAACGCTCGCCTCGCGGAGGCTCGCTACTTGAGGGACGTTTGGCGTCCGCTCGGGTCGATCTGATGTGCTTCAATAGGCCGGTGGCGGTCGCTGGTCGAGACTGGCCTTGATGCCCTTCCACCAGCGGGCGATCTGGTTCGAGGGCGCGGCCGGAGGCGGATCGTTCCGCGCCGCAATCAGGGCCTCGACCAGATCCTCCGCCTCGCAGGGCCAGCCCTCCGGCGTGACGTAGATCGGGTATTCGATCAGGGCCGCGGCGACCAGCGCGTCCAGACCAACTCGCCGCGTCCGCCGCTCAAAGGTCATGGCGTCCGTCGTCAGGCCCCAGCCGCCATAGAAGGGCCGGCCATAGGTCGCCACCGCCTTGCCGCGCAGCAGTGCCTCGAACCCGGAGAGGGAGGTCAGCGTCGCCAGCACGTCGCAGGCGTCCAGGCAGTCGACGATGTCCAGCCCGTCCGCCGTCGCATCGACCGCCTGGATGGCCGAGGTATCCAGCCTCCCCGGCCGGTTGCCATTCATCACGTCGGGGTGGTTGCGATAGATCAGGAAGGCCTCGGGAAAGTCCGCGCGTGCCGCTGCGACCAGGCCCGAGTTGGTGCGGATGTCGCCGCAGCCTTTCAGGATCGACCTGTCGTTCTCGACCTGACCCACGACCAGCACCTTGCGCCGGTCCGCAGGCCAGTCCGGCCGCGCCGCGGCACCTGCCAGATTGTATTTCGAAAGCCCCGCCTCGACGACCCGCGCCCTCAGCCGCGCCGCACGGGCCAGCAGGTCCAGTGACTGTCCGCCACCCTCGATCAGGGTCTCCAGCCGCGACGGGCCGGTCGGGTCGTAATAGACGCCCTGGTCGTCCAGGGCGACGCTCAGCGCGCCGAAGAAGTCGGAGCCCAGCCCCCGTGAGCGGATGAAGCCATCCTCCATCCGCACAACCGGCACGGACGTCGCCGCCGCCACCGCGGCGATTTCCGGCGTTTCCTTGCCGGCCCAATAGATCAGCCGCCCCGACCTGGCCTGTGCCTTCTGCTCGGCTTTGACCGGATTACCAAAGTAGCTCAGCCGCGTGCGCGGGCCGTTCAGCAGCCGCCGGACAGGCGGCCGCTTGGCGGGAGAGAACCCCACCCCGGCCCAGTATCCGGAAAGTCGCTCGGCGCGGCCGCGCAGGGAGACCAGCCGTTCCAGTGCCGTCTCGACCTCGCATCGGCGGCCGGTGACCGGATCGACGTATCGGGGGTACCGGATCATCGCCGCCGCCACGACGGTCTCGATGTCGCGCGCCAGGCCCCGCCGCCCGGTCGTGACGTCGTCGGTGGTCAGGCCCCAGCCCGAGTAGAAGGCGGCCCCGAAACACCGGACCGGCAGGCCGCGCATCAGGGCCTCGAACCCCAGGGCCGAGGTCACACAACAGACCTGATCGACCTCGGCCAGCAGGTCGGCCGGGCACACATCGGCGTCAAGGACCGTGGTGCCCTCCAGGTCCGCCTCGACGATGCATCCCTTCTTCTTGCCCGCGGCCACCGCCGGATGCCGTTTCACGATCAGCTGGGCGTCCGGGTGCTCGGCCTTGGCCGTGCGTACCATGTCCGCGAAGCTCTCCGGCCCGGCCAGACCGCAGGCGATGGAGGCATCGCCCGCGGTCTGATCGACCAGCAGGATGCGCGGCCGGTCTTGCAGGATCGAACGGTCCAGCGGCCCGCCCATGTTGGTCTTGGAAATTCCCGTCTCGACGATCCGGTCGATCAGCGCCCGTGCCCGTATCCGCATGGCGGCGTCGCACCAGTCATCCGCCGTCTCGATCCACCGCTCCAGCCGCGAGGGCCGCGTCGCGTCGTAGTAGATACCGAGGTCGTCGACGACCAGACTGACCGACGCCGCCCCGGTCTCGCCCAGGCCGATGGAGCGCAGAAATCCGTCCTCCAGCGCCAGATAGGGCAGTCCTGTTTGTGCCGCGCGCCGGCGTCCGCTTCGGGATGATGGCTTCAGACCCCAACCGACAACGGTCTCCACCGGTGCCAGCGGGCTGGCCCGCAGCGACAGATCGTCAAGAAACGTCCTCAGGAACGGCACGTCCCATATGCCGGGCGAGCAGACCCAGGCGCGGCGAAGGGGGGGTGTTTGCAACTCAGGCACTTTCGACGGCTGGCCCGTTCATCGGCCGCGACACGCGAGCGAAGGCGCGTTCCTACCCACACGCTGCCGCGCGGTCCAGCAACGCCTGCGCCTGGACCAGATGCAGGCGCTCGGCCATCGCCCCATTCACGCGGATCGCGCCCTTGCCTTCGGCCTCGGGGGCAGCGAAAGCCGCGACGACAGCCCGGGCCTCCGCCACCTCGGCCGGGGTGGGTGAGAAGGCCGCGTGTGCGGTGTCGATCTGTTCTGGATGGATCAGGCTCTTGCCGTCGAAGCCAAACAGACGCCCCTGGGCGCACTCGGCCGCCAGACCCTCTGCGTCGTCCAGCCGGTTGAAGACGCCGTCGATGGCCAGCAACCCATGCGCCTTCGCAGCCGCCACCGTCGCCGCCAGCCAGGGCTTCAGCGGCTCCCGGTCCGGTGCTTGGCCGGTTCCCAGCGCCTTGGCCAGATCGTTGACGCCCAGCATCAAGGCCCCCAGCGGACCGCCCGCCGCCCCGATCCGGCGCAGGTCCAGCAGGGCGCGAGGGGTCTCGATCATCGCACACAGGCGAACGCCCTCGGCCATTCGCGCCTCATAGGCATCGACGGTCCCGGCCTCCTCGACCTTGGGGGCCACGATCCAGTCCAGGGTGACTCCTGTCAGCGCCGCCAGATCGGCCTCGCCCCATGCGGTGCCGGGCGCATTGACCCGCACCCCGACCTGGCCGCGAAATCCGCCTGCCCGGACTGCATCGACGGCTGCCGCGCGGGCCTCGGCCTTCATATCGGGCGCGACGGCGTCTTCCAGATCCAGCACAACCAGGTCGCAGTTCAGCCCGCGCGCCTTCTCGATCGCCCGTGGGTTTGACGCCGGCAGAAAAAGGACACTGCGGACCAGCGGGGCCTTCAAGCGTCTGCTCCGAAAACCCTGGCCATCAGCCGCTCCAGCGCCTGCGCATCGATCGTGTCGAACGCCGCCTTCGTCGTCGCGTCCACGTCGAATACCGCGATCAGGACCCCCGAGGCGTCGAACACCGGGACCACGATCTCGCTCTCCGAACGCCCGTCGCAGGCGATGTGGCCCGGAAAGGCGTGGACGTCCTGGACGATCTGGGTCTGTCGGGTCTCCGCTGCCGTTCCGCACACGCCTCGCCCGAAAGCGATCCGAAGGCAGCCCAGCGTGCCCTGATAGGGGCCGACGACCAGTTCGCGGTCCCGGGCCGGATCGACGACGTAGAAGCCGGTCCAGAAATAGTCGTCGAAGGCGTCTGCCAGCATCGATGCGACCGTTGCCATGCGGGCCACCCGATCCGTCTCGCCCTCCAGAACCGCCAGAATTTCCGATTCGACTTCAAGATAGGCCTCGGCCTTGTCGATCGGGCGGTCGGCGCGCGGGACATAGCTCATCAAATCGGGTCCGTCTGAGGTCGGGATCGCGACGCGGATATAGATCGCCGACGTCGCGACCGCGAGACACTGGTTCGCGTGGAAGGGGTAAACCCCTGTTTTCTGTGGACGAAGCTTGGCCGCGCCATATTTCCGCCAGCCTGCCGCAACGCTTTGTCGTCGAACGCTGTTAACCATGTCCGGAACTTCACTGGACCGGAGCGCCGGTTTCGGAAATGGTTAACGCGGTCAGAGTGTGGATCCGCTGGCAGGGAACGGGATGAGGGGAATGCGCGATCGCGACGCCAGCCATGACGAAAGCCCGCGTCGTCGCCTCGGTGGCCCGGTTGCGGTCGTGTCGGCCGTGGCCCTGCTGGCCCTGACCGCCGGCGCCTTGGCCAGTTGCGGTGACAACGGTGCGGCCTTCTGGCGGCGCGCCGACAACGCCGCCGCCAATCAATGTCCCCGGCCACAGTCGATCACGGGCTCGGAGTTCAACGCACAGGAAGCCGGTCTGCGCCTGCTGCGGCGCGAAGCGTTCCGGGGTGACTTCTTCGCGCAGCTTGAACTCGGATCGCGCTATGCGGCCAGCCGCGCCACCGACAAGAATATCGAGGATCCGATCGAGAGCGCGGTCTGGACCGGCCTGGCGCTGGCAAATGACGAGGGCTATGCGCCCATCAATCGCGTGAATCGCCCGGGTTGGGGCGGGTTCCGCTCAGGCTCGCGCTATGACGACTGCCGGGCCTGGGAGCGCCACGTCGCCTATCAGAGGCTGAACCGCCAACTGGGCCAGATGACCATCGACGAACAGGCCGCCGTCCGCGATCGCATGATCTACGTCCTGTCCACCCAGGACGCCGAGGGGTTCCGCACCCTGGCCCGTCTGCATGACGCCCTCTATGGCCCCTTTGGCGAGCCTTCCGACAATCGCGAAGCCCGCGAGGCGATCGGACGCAATGCCAGCGGCGGGCAGGGCCGGGGCGGATTCTATTCGGCGGCGTCCCTGTTTCCCCGCAACGATGTCGACGCCTACCTCTACAACTACCTGGCGACCCAAACGGGGGATGTCGGATCCTATGTCCTGCTGAAGGACTTCGAGCGGTCCTCGCCCGGCCGGTCGCAATACGGGTCCTTCGTCGAGGCCAAGGCGCGCCAGTGGGTGCCGCCGTTCGAATTCTATCCGAACGACGCCCCGGCCTCGGGTGTGCCCTTCTCGGACGAGAGCCGCCCGCGCGGTGACGCCTACGAATATGCGCTGGGCCGCATGACCGAATTGCCCTTTGTCCATGTGGGGCGTGCCCTGCGCTACCTCGGCGTGACCGAGACGGTCGTAAGCCGACCGGCCGACCTCAGCACCCGGCAGATCCAGACGCTGGAAGCCATGCTCGGCCACGACATGGACTCGCGCCTGTCGTGGCTGGAGATGGTCCGCGCCATCCAGCTCGCTGCCGTCAATGGCTCGTCCGAGGCCCAGCTGGTTCTGGCCGTCATGTATTCCGAGGGCATCGGCGTCCCCGCCGACTATGCCCGCGCGTTCCACTGGTATTCCCAGGCCGACAAACAGGGGTCGCCAGAGGCCAAATTCGCCGTATCGACCTATTTCGCGCTCGGCGTCGCCGGGGTCGCGGATCAGGACAAGGCCGAGGCCGTCGCATCCCGTATCGATTCGGCGCTCGCGGGTTTCGGTCCCTCCGCTTCGCGGTTGCAGGCTGTCCTGTCGCAAGTTTCCCGCTCGCAGCGCCGTTAGGAGGGGCTGACCACATGAAGACGCTGATCCTCGCCGCCTCCGCCCTGGCCGTCACACTGTCGTCGGCACCCGAAGCGTCCGCCCAGACCGCCGCCCGCGTCGAAAGCCAGACCCGACCCAACTTTGGCCTGCTGCTGGATCCTCCTGCCAGCCAGCGCAGCCGTTCGGGTGCCCATCGCCGCTGGTCCTATGGCAATCACCATCCCGGCTGGAACGGCGCGCCGTCGCCGATCCACCAGCCCGGCGGCTCCGAAGAGATCGTCCTGGTCGACTGCGGCGGCAATCCCGGCACCGGGGCTGTCGAGGCCGCGGTCCAGCGCGTGCGCCCCGGCGGCACCCTGGTCATCCGTGCCCGCGGCGGGGCCTGTGTCGGCTGGCTGAACATCGACAAACCCCTGACCCTCATCGGCGAGGGCGGGTTCGATCCGCGACGCTGGAACGAAAACCCGTCCGCCAGCCTCCAGGCTCCCGACGGACTGCCCTGCATCACCGTGGCCTCGGGCGTACGGCTCGAGGTCCGCGACCTGGTCCTGTCGTCTCCCCACGGAGGCGATGCGGCCTGTATCGTCAACTATGGCGGTCAGGTCATCATGAGCCGGTCAGGCATCCGACACTCCGGGGACGAGCCGGCCATCCTGTCGGACGGTGGTCTGGTCGACCTGCGCGATGTGGTGATCGACGCCCGGACCATAGCGCCGGCCATCATCGCCGACGGCGCGACCCTGACGACGTGGGAGACGGTGGTCACCGGTGCCCAGTCCGGCATCGAACTGACGCCGGGCGCCGGCGATCCCTCGCGCATCGACTCGACCACTCTGGTCGGGGTTGAGAGTCCCAACAACTATGGTCCCCGCTCGATCGGTATCTCGGTCCGCTCCCGCCGCGACTATGGCCGGGTCGAGGTGTCGAACACCAAGGTCTGCGGCTATGTCGAGGGGGTGGCCATCGAGGGGGCGTCGGTTACGATCGATGGTTCCAAGATCTGCCAGTCCGACAAGGGTGTGGTGCTGTACAATGGCGAGCTCAGCCTGACCAACAGCCGTATCCGCGCCGACACCGTCGGCGTCGGTCTCGCCTCCGGGCGGGCGGTGGTCACCGACAATATCTTCGTCGGCGTTGCCGCGGTATTCCAGCAGGAATACCGCGCACAGCTGACCGCCAGCGGCAACCGCGTCTGGTCCGACAGTCTATGCCGGCCGACCTATCGCCCGGTCTATCAGGACCGCTACGCCCCCTACTGGGATCAGGGCGGCCAGGGCTACGAGTGCCAGCGTTCAGCCTATCCGCGCGACTGGTGGGACGAGATGGATGGTGCCTACGGCGATCCCTACGAGGACTTTGCCTACAGCCCGACCGGCTATGACCGGTTCCAGCAAGGTTATGGCTGGTACACCGGCCAGGGACAGTATGTGGACCAGCGGACGCCCCGCGGAGAGGACCGCTGGCGCGACGGACGCCGCCGTCGATAGGGTGGTAGGCGCGGAGGGACTCGAACCCCCAACCAGACCGTTATGAGCGGTCGGCTCTAACCATTGAGCTACGCGCCCGCCGAACGGCATCGCCTAGCAGGGGCGGCGCGCAGGGGAAAGTCCGCTTCCTGTCGTCGATGTCATGCACATGAACGGTTCCTGCGGATGCGACCTGTCCCCCGTTCAGGCGTTCAGGGTCAGGGTTCCGCCACGGTCCTCGCGGAGAACTGAGGGCCGTCCCAGGAATCGTTCTCGATGAGGCTATCCATGACCCGCACCCTTCCCGCCCTCCTGCTGGGCACCGCCCTCGTCGGCCTGTCCGCGCCCGCGGCGCTGGCACAATCGGCTCCGATGGGGATGCACGCCATGACCGCAGCGCCTGCGCTGAATCTGTCGGCCTATGGCGAGGTCAAGGTCGCGCCCGACATGGCCACCATCACCTTCGGCGTGACGACGGAAGCTCCGACGGCCCAGGCCGCCATGGCCGACAACGCCCGCCGGATGCAGGAGGTCTTTGCCGCCCTGGGCCGCGCCGGGATCGTCGACCGCGACATCCAGACCTCGGGTCTGAACCTGTCGGCGCAGTACGACTATGTCCAGAACGAGCCGCCCCGGCTGCGCGGCTATCAGGCGTCAAACCGGGTGACCGTCAACATCATGGACCTGACGAAGGTCGGCGCGACGGCCGACGCGGTGGTCTCGGCCGGTGTCAACCAGATCGACGGCATCTCCTTCGGTCTGAAGGATCCCGGGGCCGCCGAAGACGAGGCTCGCATCCTGGCCGTGCGCGCACTGCAGGACAAGGCGCGCCTTTATGCCCGGGCGCTGGGTGTCGAGCTCGGGTCCATTCGCACCCTGAACGAGGGCGGCGGCTATCAGGCCCCGCAACCCATGCCGATGATGGCACGCATGGCCATGGCCGACAGCGCATCAACGCCCGTCGCGGCGGGCGAGCTGTCCGTCCGCATCGACATCACGGGCACCTACGACCTGGGTCGATGATGGCACCTGGCCCTTTCCCTAAGCGGGAGAGGGCTTCAGGGCCTGCGCATACCGCCTCCAGTTCTGCACATAGTGGTGTGCGGAGGCGGTCAGGGCACCGATCTGGGCCTCGTCCAGCTGCCGCACCACCTTGCCGGGCTGTCCCATGACCAGAGAGCCGTCAGGGATGACCTTGCCCTCGGTGATCAGGGCGTTCGCGCCGATCAGGCAGTTCTTCCCGATCACGGCGCGCCCCAGGATCACCGCCCCGATGCCGATCAGGGTGTTGTCGCCGATCGTGCAGCTATGAAGCATGGCCATGTGCCCGACGGTGACATTGTCCCCTATCGTCAGCGGCTCGCCCGGATCGGAATGCAGGACGCTGCCGTCCTGGATGTTGGTGTTCTCTCCGATCACGATCGGATCGTTGTCGCCGCGCACCGTGACGCCGAACCAGACGCTGGCCCCGGACTTCAGCGTCACGTCGCCGACCACGACCGCATTGTCGGCGATCCAGTATTCACCCTGCGGCGGCAGTCGCGGTTTCTTGTCCGCAAGCGAATAGATCGTCATGAAACCCTCATCTGGACTGAACGAAATAGGCTCTTTAAGCCTTTGGAAACCACGTTAGCATCAAACTGTTGATGCGATTCGAGGCCTTCATTTCGGCCCCGGATCAGAAGCCGGATCAACCCCGGTCCGGTCAGAACCCTGGAGAGCGTGCGTGACGCGTTCGGGTATGCGGCGGGTCTTCCCGCTGGATGTGGGATACATCTCCGACCCCGGACGGCCTGTCGGCATCTTCTTTTCCCTCCCCACCCTCGATCGAGGCGATGCCATTCCGGCGTCGCCTTTTTTCATGTCTCGGAGCCTGCCATGACCAAGCGCGCCGCCCTGAAGCGTCAATCCCGTGAAGGTGGAGCCTTCGACGGCCCCGATTATGGCCAGGACGCCAAGGTCCGCCGGTTGCCCGTCGCCCAGAGCCGGGGGGGCTGGTCGCCGCATCCGTCGAACGACGATCGAGAGCAGGGATACCTGAAGACGCTGAAGCCCAAGTCCGAGGGGCAGGCGGCACTGCTGAATGCGATCGACACCTCCAACCTGACCCTGGCGCTGGGTCCCGCAGGCACCGGCAAGACCTATCTGGCCGTCGCCAAGGCGGTCGAGGCACTGGAGGCCGGCAAGGTCGGGCGCATCGTGCTGAGCCGCCCCGCCGTCGAGGCCGGCGAATCCATCGGTTTCCTGCCCGGTGCCATGGAAGACAAGCTGGCTCCCTATCTGCGTCCGCTCTACGACGCCCTGTCGGACCGGCTGTCGATGAAGCGGGTGGGAGCCCTGATGGCCGAGGGCCTGATCGAGATCGCGCCGGTCGGATACATGCGCGGGCGCACCCTGAACAACGCCTTCATCGTCATCGACGAGGCCCAGAACTGCACCTATGTGCAGCTGAAAATGCTGCTGACGCGGCTGGGATGGCATTCCAACATGGTGGTGACGGGCGATCCGGGCCAGACGGACCTGCTGCCTTCCCTGTCCGGACTCGCCGACATCGCCACGCGCCTGGAGGCCGTGCCGGAAATTTCGGTCGTGCGCCTGGCGGAGGGCGACATTGTCCGTCACCCCCTGGTCGCCAGCATGATCGGGGTTCTTTAGCGGCCACCGGGGGTCTCCCTCCCCCGCAGGGGAGGGAGACCGCCATGGCGACCTAGGCTGCGTCGACCAGGACGATCTCGGCATCGTTGACCGCGGTCACGGTCAGGGTGTCCTCGCCGGTGATGGCGGCACCATCGCGGGCATTAAGATGGACGCCGTTGACCTCGACCTCGCCCCTGGCGGGCACCAGATAGCCACGGCGGGTCGCTCCCAGAGGATAGGTCGCGCTTTCGCCGGCCTTCAGGGTCGCGCCGACAATGCGGGCGTCCGTGCGGATCGGCAGGGCATCGCTATCCCCCTCGAAGCCTGAGGCCAGGACCACGAACTGACCGGCGCGGTCGCCCTTGGGGAAGGGCTTGGCCCCCCATGCGGGCTTTTCGCCGCGACGGGTCGGCTCGATCCAGATCTGGAAGATGCGGGTCAGCACCGGTTCGGCATTGTATTCGGCGTGGCGGATACCGGTGCCGGCGCTCATCACCTGGACGTCGCCGGCCTCGGTGCGGCCCTTGTTGCCCAGGCTGTCCTCGTGGGTGATCGCGCCTTCGCGCACGTAGGTGATGATCTCCATGTCCGAGTGGGGGTGGGGCGGAAAGCCCGAGCCCGCTGCGATCTCATCGTCATTCCAGACGCGCAGATTGCCCCAGCTCATGCGGGCCGGATCGTAGTAGCCGGCGAAGGAGAAATGGTGTTTGGCGTTCAGCCATCCGTGGTTGGCACCACCCAGGCTGTCGAACGGTCTGCGCTCGATCATCGAAGTCTCTCCGGCCGCAGGACGTCCCGCAGCGCCATTGCGAAGACGGTAACATAGGCAGGCGGACAAGAACTGCAACAGTCATGGTATTTAATGCGAGCCGAGCCCTTTGCCTCGGCGTCGGCTCTGGCGCGACCGTTTTTCCGTTAGGCGATCCGTCGCCCGTCAACGGTGGCCAGGGTTAGCGGCGGCCGTCCGGTCACGCCGACGCCGACCGAAAGACGGGCGGTCAGCGGGCCGACCGCATCGCGACGCCGCTCCTGATCCAGCGCGGGCTGATAGAGACCCAGCAGCTGGTCGGCCTCGCCGCCGGGGCCGCGCATGGGGGCGATGACGATTTCCAGCACGCCACGCAGGCGCGCCGCCTCGGCCACCATCACGACCGGACGGGCTTCGCGGAACGTCTGGACGACGGCGGCGGCGACGAGGGTCCGGCTTTCGGAAGCCCACAGGTCCAGCCAGCCGACACCCCGCATGGGCCGGCCATGCAGGGTCTCGATCCAGGCTCCCGCAAGCCGGAAGCTCACGCCGTCAGGGCTGCGGTCGGCCGTGAACAACTGGGGCACCAGCCGGCCCAGCCGCATAGGATCGAGCCCGGCGCGTGGAGGAATAGGGCCCGGAGAGGGCAATGCGGCCCAGTGATCGATCAGGGTCTGAGTGCCGGGATGGAACATGCGTCTCCCTTTCGGAGCCAGCGGCGCAAGGGCCGGGCCATTCCCTTGGCAACGGAAACGCAAGGGTTTTGCCCGCAGATGGGCCGCTGGACTGACCTGCGTCTCGTTGGGGTCGGCGATCGATTCTTCAGGAGCCTGACCCATGCGGGTGGCGATCAAGATCTGGCTGCCGGCGGTGGCCGGTGCCTTTACGGGTGCCATGGCCTTGCTCAGCCTGGCCGGACCGGCCTCGGCCCAGTGCAGCTCGGGCTGTACGCCGCCGCCGCCTCCGCCGTGTGGATCGTGCCAGCCGCCCCCGCCGCCGCCCCCTCCGCCTCCGCCGCCGGACTGCTGCACCCAGCCCCCGCCGCCGAGCTATCCGCCGGGGGGTGGCGACATCAATGTGAACGTCAACATCAATGCGAATGCCAATTCCGGAGCCACAGCGGGGGCCCGCGCCGGGATCAATGCCCGCGTGAACGGCTACGGCAACATCCGCGGCGGCGGTGGTGGCGGTGCCTATTTCAGCGTGGAGCAGCCCTATCCGACCGTGATCCAGGGCCTGACCGTCGAGGCCGGGGTTGGCACCCAGGTCGTCCGCGTGCCTTACGAGTCGCGCCGCCGCTGGGAAAAGCGCGTCGTCATCCAGGCCTTCTGTATCGACGACCGCGACATCCCTCACCCGGCGTCCCAGGTGACGCCAGACCGGGACATCCATGACGGCTATGAGGGCGAATTGTATCGCTGCATCGCCGGGACGCGGCTGCAGGTGACCTGGTCGGAATGGACCGGTCAGGTCAGTTTCGAAGGCGGACAGACTTTTGCCTGCCAGAAGGGCGAGGCGCTGTGGCGCGATAGCTCCGGCGACCTGCGGTGCAAGACCCAGCTGGTGGAGCGCGACTGCAACGAGCGCTCGCTGCTTCGCCGCTACGGCGCGGGCATCAAGGTGCTCGTCTGGGTCAAGGAAGAAATCTACACCGAATACCGCGATGAGGTCGTCCAGGCGCAGGGTGCCGCGATCACCGGGGCCTCGATCATGCTGGACGGCGGCGTCGGCGGGCGGGTGTTCTAGGCCCCAGACTCATTCATGGCCGGCAGGCGAAGCGGAATGCGACGGCGACGCCGGAGAGTAACTTGGCCGCGCGTTAGTCTTGGCGGGTGGCGAAAAGGCGATAGGCCTTGATCCGGCAGACTGTGTTTTCGACGCGGTGCCGCTCGGTGTACCGGGCCTTGTCGTAGACGACCGCGCGCCTTCGGTTGATGCGGACGGGCCTGACGGGAACGGCCCTGAAGCCGACCTGTGCTTCCAGCCGCTTCAGCCAGAACCGTCGCGTGGCCAGAGGTGGAAGCGGTTGTAGATCGTCGTGGACGTGCCGTAGCCGGCAGGGCGATCCTGCTATCGGCTGCCCATCCTGGGTATGTGGATGATGCGCGAGACCATTCCCCGGTCATCGACCCGCCGAGCGCCCACCTGGTTCCTGGACAAATGCGGCTCGACTGGTTCCATTGGATCATCCGACAGCCAAAACAGCTTGCCTATCACCGGCTCGGACGCGACCAGAATGCATCGAAATCATGATTTGCCATAAATCTTAAGGCAGGTAATCGGGTTTGGAGCCAAGCAACATGGAAAAAAATCACGCTATAATATATACCTCCGGATTTTTGATTAGGTCGCATCTCCAACAAGTAGACTCTTGGCCTTGGACGCAGCTCGGCGTGCCAGATGGTAGATTCTTGCTGCCCCTTCATCATAGCGAACAGTGATTTTGCAATGCTCGCCATATGTGTTTTCAAGAAAATTTCGTATCAGCTTCTCTGCGTTCTCGCGAGGGCCCAGGAGCTGGTTTGTCAATGGACATTCGGTGCGGCTGTGATAGGTCGCATAAACCTCCCCATCCCCTTCAAAAATCTTGCCCATCGTGTAGGGATAAAGATCACAGTCCATAGGCCGGTTTCCATAGACTTGGCACTGTTGGTCCCAATTTGGACATGGGCCGTTTCCAAGAGACGATATCTCAAAGAGCTTGCCTTTTCGAGAAACGGTTAGGTGTGTAATTTTGTTCTCAAAATGTCGATTGTATTCAGCGTAGTTGATCGTCAGGCCATTAAGCTCACGACAGCAACTTTGATTTGTTGGGCATTTCAGGCAAGGATTTGACAAATTACCTCCCGGTACAGAGCAGAAACGGCACGCTAAAAAGAACTTGTAAAACTGCTGTCAATTATCGTGAATAAATTCCATTCATCCTGGTTTGATAGAATTGGAATGCACACCGCAGAGCTTGATTTCGCAGGAAAATGGTCGCCTGTCTCGCTCTCGATTTCCGATCTAGCTATTTGTTTTTTTGGTCATTTGTCGACAAATGCTGTAAGTCATGTTTGCGCCAAGGGTTGCTGCGTGGGGCGGTTTGGCGCATGCGCGAAAGCGGATGATTTATCGGCGAGGTGGAAGACCACCTCATCATCAATGGGCCGGTTTTTTATGAGATGACAGCCTGTGCCAGCAGTTCGGGCCCAGCATAGAAAAATGCCTGCTCTTTTGGCTGGTTGCCTCAACAACCAACCAAATGATTTACTTGAGATTGGTGCATTCGATGGAATGGCACCATCAGTCAAGTTATTCAATTCCGGTGTGGAGGACTCAGTCAAGTTGGCCCTGCATTCCCGGAGGCGCTATGGGCCAGACACTCTGTGGCTGCGCCATGACCACGTGCGCTGTCAGGCTGCGATGCAGCGATAGATGGCTCCGCTTGAAGAGCCAGAGCCCGATTTACGCCATCCGCGAAATCGCGATGCGATTCCATCCCAGCCGATCAGTCTCCAGGCTGAATGGCGGACAACGGCCCGTTCAGCCTGTGCGACTGGCGGGTGGGATAGACATTGATCGTCGGGTTCATCGCCGACGATCCTGAGAAGACTGAAGGCCCCGGAGCGAAAGCCCCGGGGCCTTTTTTCGGTCTATTGCGCCGGTGCGTTGGCAGAGACCACCGAAGCGCGCCAGGCCTTGTCTGGCACCAGATATTTCCGGGCCGCTGCCTGGATGTCTGCCGGAGTCAGTGCCTCCAGATCGCTGATGTGGGTCAGGGTCTGCTGCAGGCTTTCAGGGTGGGCGGCGACGTCCTCCAGCTGGCCGAGCCAGTATTCGTTTCCGGCCTGGCTGCGACGCAGGGCCTCGACGGTCGGGGCCCGCGCGCGGTTCAACTCGTCATCCGTGATGGGGGTGTCCCGCAGCGAGGCTGCGATGGCATCCACGGCGCTGAAATAGGCCCCCAGGTTCTGGGGCGTCGTCTGGGCCGTGACGAAGATCGAACCGTAGCCGGGATAGACCTCGGACGCGCTGTCATCGACCGAGGGGGAATAGGCCAGGGCCTGACGCTCCCGGATTTCATCCAGCACCCGCAGTTCCATGACATCGGCCAGGATGCCGACCGTACGAGCTTCGGTGCGATCGGCAATCTGGTCGGTCGTGGGCCAGGCGACATAGCCCAGGGCCTGTTCCGGAGGACCATTGTGGGTCAGGGTCACGGGTGTCGGCGTACCTGCGGGGAAGCGAAGCGTGTCGGAGCCGGGCAGGGGCGCGGGCGCGGCCGGGCGAGCGGGCAGGGCAGCCAGGGTCGCACCGACGGCGGCGATGGCATCGTCCACCGTCACATCGCCGACCATCACCACGCTGAGCGGGCCCTGCGACAGGCCCGAGGTGACCTGCGCCTTCAGCTGATCGTTGGTGAATCCCGCCACCTGTTCGGCGGTGGGGAAGGTTTGACGGGCGTCGCCCGAGGCGAGAAGTCCGCTGGACTGGATCGCGAAAGCCCCGCCCGGTGTCGCCGACTGCTGTGCGATGATCTGGGGGAAGACGGCCTTGATCTGTTCGAACGGGGCTGGACGCAGGCCGGGGTCGGTCAGATAGGCGGTCAGGAGTTGCATCTCCAATGCCAGGTCCTGCGGTCGGGTCGAGCCCGCCAGCTGGTACGCGTCGGCGTCGGTGGAGAAACTGGCCCCGTAGATCTTGCCGCTGAGGACCCGCGCCAGTTCGTCGGCTGTCAGCTTGCCGAGGCCGCCGGCTGCGAAGGTGAAGCCCGCCAGGGATTGGGCCTGGGGGGTGTCGGTTGGCATGCCGAGCTCGCCGATACCTGTGCGGACGCTGATCAGAATCTGTTCGTCGCGGAAGGTGGTGGGCTTGACCACCAGGGTCGTGCCATTGGCGAAGGTGACTTGCGTTGCCCCGACTTCCGTCAGCTCGCGGCGCTCTGTGGGCCGGGCGGGCGTGCCGAAGCTCGTATAGGGCCATTCCGCGGCGGCCTGGGCGGCGCGGGCCGTGACGGCGACCGCTTCCGACGCCTGTAGCATGGCCGTGACCGCGGCTTCACCGCCTTCGATCGCTTCGGGCGTGATGACCAGGGCGAGCGGGCCCTGGCCTTCGAACACCGGCTTGACCGCCTCATCCACCTCGGCCGGAGTCAGGCCCTCGACTGCGGCATTGAAGATGTCGAGGTTGGTCTGTGGCGTGGTGAAGACGCGGTCGTCATTGGTGGCGGTCAGCAGTCCGTTGACCAGTCCCGGTGTGGTGCGAGTGGCGGCGGAGGCAACCGCGTTCTCAAGGCTGGTCCGGGTATCGGTGATCTCGCGCTGCAGTTCCGCCTCGGTGACGCCGAACTGAACCAGGCGACGCTGTTCCTGCTCGGCCGTCTCCAGCGCGCGCTGCAGGCCGCCGGGGTTGAAGTTGGCTGTCAGGGTCGAGATGTCGATGCTGTCGAAAAGGGTGCTGCTTCCCGCGCCGGCCGCAATGAAGGGTGGATTGTCCGCACGGGCGAGCTCGCCAAGGCGACGGTTCAGGACCGACAGCCCCAGACCACGCAGGATTCGAGAGCGTCGTTCGGCCACGGTGTCAGGGTCCCGGTCCGGATTGGTGACCCAGTTCAGCTGGACCGAAGACTGCACGCCGGGTTCGACCAGGATGCGGGTTTCCTCCTGACGCGGTGCGACCTGGCCGAGATCTGGCTCGGGGCCGTCGGGAGCCTTGGGCTGCCAGCTTTCGAAGGCAGAGCGGATCTTCTGCTCCATGACATCGACGTCGAAGTCACCGACGGCGAACATCGTCGCGCGGGAAGGCCGGTAGTAGGCGTGGTAGAAATCGACGAACCGCTGGCGCGGCGCGGTTCGGATGACATCCAGGTCTCCGATCGGGAACCGCTCCGACACGCGCTGACTCGGGGCCAGCAAGGCGAACTGGGCCTTGGCCGAGCGCAGGCCGGGCGTATTGCGGGTGCGTTCCTCGCCCTCGATCACGCCGCGCTCGGCATCGATGTCGTCGGCCTCCATCAGGGCTTCGGACACCTGTTCGCGCATGATCCGAAGGCCGGTGTCGACCGTCTCGTCGTTGGTGCGGGGCAGTTCCAGCTGGTAGAAGGTCTGGTCCCAGCTGGTGGCGGCATTCGTATCCGCTCCGAAGGCCAGACCCAGGCGCTCGAGAATGCGCAACAGCTCGTTTTCCGGGATGTTGGTCGTGCCGTTGAAGGCCATGTGCTCCATGAAGTGGGCCAGACCCAGCTGATCCTCGTTCTCCATCAGCGACCCCGCGTCGATCCGCAGCCTCAGGGACGCCTGGCCCGGCGGGGTGGCGTTGCGCAGGATCGCATAGCGCATGCCGTTCGGAAGCTGTCCGAACCGGACCGCGGGATCGGCCGGAATGTCGCTGTTGGCCTGGGGCCAGGGGTCCGAGGGCTGTGCGGCGGTCGTCGTCTGGGCCATGGCGGCACCGGACAGGGGGCCAGTCAGCAAGGCGAGGCCGGAGACGGCGGCAAGCAGAAGGCTGCGAGGGGTCATGAAGGCTCCAGGCGAAGTCGGGGGCGCCGCACTGGCATCCCGGATGTGGTTGGACAGAGGCAACGGTTGCCCCGACACAAGCCTTCCTCAATCTCTGGTAGCCGTAAAGTGAACTTTACGTTAGGCGGGCCTTCGCTCGCAGATCACGGACCCGGCCGCGAGACGTAGAAGGTCGCGGTATTGCCAACAGCGCTGGCGCTCGAAGCGATCGCGCGGCCTGTGCCATTGACGGTGGTGTTCGCTGTGGCCGAGACGGGACCGGAGTTGGTCTGATTGTTTGTGGCGATCAGATTGCCCTGGCAGGTCGAGCAGACATAGCCGGTGACCGAGTTGCCGACCGCGTCCGCCGAGACATAGGCGTCATAGCCATTGGTTCCCGCGAAATCGGCGCTGACCTCGACCCCGCCGGAGTTCACCTGGCTGTTGTCGATCTCCAGATAGACGTCGTTGTTGCCGGCGACGACCTCGTTGCCGGTTCCGGCTGCGGCGGCAGCGGCTGCGCCCCAGTCGTAGCTGGTCACGGTGGCCGAGGCGCGGACCTGGGACAGGTTGGACTGGTCCGTCGTCGCCACGACCGAGCCGCCATCGTTGTAGAGCAGGGTCTGGTTGGCGGTGGCGCGGGCGCGCCCGGCCAGATCCCAGGCGTTGGCGGCATTGGCGCTGGTCGATGCGGTGACGGCATCGCCGGCCGAGCGCTGGCGAATGATCAGGTCCTGACTGGAGGCGAGACCGGAGTTCAGGGCAGTCGCATTGGCAATCGACTGGCTGAGGAACTCGGCAGTTGCGGGGATGTATCGCGTCTCGGCGAAGTTTTCGGCCCGAACGCCGGCCTCGGAACGCTGGATCACGATGCCGGACACGTGTGAGGCGCTGGCGGCCATCGAGGTGGTGTTGGCGATGGCGGTGACGCCGACCGAGGCACCGCCGAGCATCCGGACGGAAGGGCCGTTCAGGCTCGAGGCGGCGGTGACTTCCGTCGGGCCTACGTCCTGGGTCGCCTCGATGGCGACGTCGCCCCCATAGGCGGCAGCGGCCAGATAGTTGCCGCGCGACTGGGTGGTGGCGTTGACCGGGCCTTCCAGGTCGCCGTCCACGCTCAGGGTGGTGGTCGAGCGGACGTCTCCCCTGGACGTCTGGGTCGAGGTCAGCTGGAGGTCGCGGTCCTGGGCCGTGCCGGACAGGTTGTTGCCCTGGGCCGCCGTGTCGGCACCCACCTCGTCCGAGGCCCCTTCGACGTTCAGGGTCTGGCCGGCGATGACGTCGCCCAGCTGCAGCTGGTTGTTCAGGACGATGACGCCATCCTGGGTCTGTCCGAAAGCGCTAGTAGCGGCTGCCACGAACAGCGCCGTCGCGGCGATCGTTCCAGCGGTCCGGATCGGCGCGGGTCTGGCCATTGTTCGTTCCCGTGTTGTCGTAGGCGGGGTAGTAGCCCCCGGTCGGGCCCACCGTGTTGAGCGGGTCGTTGGAGGCGTCCAGGCAAACTTCCGGACCCGGTGCGCCATACAGATTGGCCATGAACTCGACCGTCGCCCGCTCGATCACGGCCCGGACGGCCAGCTGCACCGGCTCCATCCCGCCGGTTCCGGCCGAGATATCCAGGACGTTGCCGTCCAGGAAGTCGAACACTCCGGCGGAGATTTCGCGGCCGATGATCTGCTTCTGGTAGGAGACGACGTCAACGACCTCGAGCGTGGTGGTCTGGACCAGGCGCAGGTCGATGGCGATGTTCATGACGAACACCTTGCCCTGGACGATGGTGGAGCCCGGCCGGGCGCTGTCGGTCTCGCCCTGCCCGGCGTCGAAGCCGGCCGAGCGGATATTGTAGTTCACCTCGGTGATGCCGCCGACAAGGTAGAAGTCCGAGCCCGGCACCTGGCCCGCCAGGATGCGGCGATAGTTGGGATCATCGGCTGTGCCGCCCTGGTCGCCGATCAGCCGGTTGTTGGCGTAGCGCAACTCCATTTCGGAGATGGAGGTGTCGTAGCGCTCGACCATCTGGGCCCCGGCCTTGGCCAGGGCGCTGAAGGCCATCAGGGAGGCTCCGCCCGTGACCTGACGTCCCCCGTCGGACGAGACCGTGCCGGTGTAGTCGCTGATCCGGCCCACGGCCATGCGCGGCGAGGGCAGGTTGTAGCGGCGGGCATAGTCGGCCAGGCAATACAGGGCCGTGGAATAGGGCGTCGGGTTCGATGTCACCGGCGCATTGCCGATCGGCGTCGCATACATGCCGTTCGGCCCGGCCGACGGGCTCACGCAGGCGCCGAGCATGGCCATGACGGCGAGGGCGACGCCGCCGACCTTCAGCCGACGGGTGAGGGCAGTGGTCGTCATCAGAAGCCTGTCAGGGTGCCGGTCAGATCGGTCCGGGCGGACACATTCCCCGTGTTGGTCTGACGTGAGTTGACTATGACCGTGTTGTGGTTGCCCTGGACCACCACATTCAGATTGTTGCCGATGGCCGTCGAGCCGCCGATGGCCGAGCCACCACCGCTGCTGCCAGAGCCTGAATAGGTCTGCGAGACGCCCCCGGACTGGGCGGAATAGGCGGAGGCCCCGGCCTGGATGATGCCGTCGACGATCAGGCGATTGCCGTTCTGGTCCCGGCTCGAGCCGGTCTGGGCCGTCGTGACCGACTGGCGCGCGCCGCCA
The DNA here is from genome assembly GCF_027271155.1 of Brevundimonas subvibrioides. NCBI lineage: Bacteria > Pseudomonadati > Pseudomonadota > Alphaproteobacteria > Caulobacterales > Caulobacteraceae > Brevundimonas > Brevundimonas subvibrioides. The sequence continues at coordinate 2,466,699 of NZ_CP114542.1, read as the reverse complement.
TAGCCGTTCTGAAACGACGACAGGCCGCCGGACCCTGCGGTCTGGGCGGCGGCGGGCAGGCCGACAGCGACGATTCCGAGGGGAATGAGCGCAGCGAGCATCCTTTTCCGGGTCATTTCGGCAGATCCCACGCGAACCAGACAGCGGATCGCCAGGCGCGATCCGCGTTCCAAAGTGGGACTTGGTTATTAAGAACCACTTGAGATCGCGGACGACGCCGCGCATTTGATCCGGATGGAGCCACTCCTCGGCCGATTCGACGGCCCACGCCGGAAAGAACCCGTCTTCAAGGCACCGCTGCTGGCTGTGCTGTTGGCTGCATCCATGCCCGGGCTCTATTTCTTTCAGAGCCGCGCCCACACCTACTGGCTGGAGCTGGCGTTCGCGCCGGTCGACCTGAGCCAGGGGCGGTATGCGGGGCTGGTGACATCGATGTTCGTGCACGGCGGATGGGCACACGCGATGATGAATGCAGTGGCGGCGCTGACATTCGGCACGCCGGTCGCGCGCCTGTTCAGGGGCACCGTAGGAGTCTTCGTTTTTCTGGCCCTGTATATTGTGTCGGGCGTCGTTGCGACGCTGGGATACGGACTGGTCCACTGGGGCAGCATGGATCCCCTGGTCGGCGCATCCGGCGCGGTGTTCGGCCTGATCGGGGCGGCGACGCGACTGCTGGGCGGGGGAGGGCGGGTGCTTCCCCTGACCGACCGGGCCGTTATCACCATGTCGATCGCCTGGATGGCGGTGAATGGGGTGCTTGGCCTGATCGGGTTCGCGCCCGGTGTGGAAGGCGCGCGAGTCGCCTGGGAAGCCCATGCCTTTGGCTTCCTGTTCGGCATTCTGGCGATCGGCCCGGCGGCGCGATTATTCGCCCGGCCGGACGAAAGGTTTGATTCGTCGGCCCGCCCGGGTGATCCTCCCGCCTGAAGCGGCCTTGCGTCCTTCGGGCCCACGGCCGTCTCCAGAAACCTCAAGGGAAGGAGCCGCGCCGTGCTGGTTGCAGAAATCCTCAAGTCGAAGGGTGGCGATGTCTTCGGCATCACCCCCGACACGACCCTGGCCAATGCCTGCAGCGAGCTGGACCGCCGCAAGATCGGAGCGCTGATCGTTTGCGACGGTGACCGGGTGGTCGGGGTCTTCTCCGAACGCGATCTGGTGAAGGCCGTAACGTCCGACGGTGCGTCGGGGCTGGATAGACCTGTGTCCCGCTACATGACGAAGGATGTGATCTTTGCCGACCCGGGCGAGACGGTCGCCACCCTGATGGGGCGGATGACCGATCGCCGGATACGGCATCTTCCCGTTCTGAACGACGGTCGCCTGGTGGGCGTGATCTCCATCGGGGATGTGGTGAAGTGCCAGATCGCAGAGGCAACACAGGAGGCGGAGAGTCTGAGGACCTATATCGCGGCCGGCTGAGGCGGGTGACCGAAGGGGTGCCGGCGGGAATCTTCGACCGCCATGAAAATGCCGCTTGCGGACGAAGTGAGGCCTCCGTATATCGCCCCCTCGCTCGGAGACGGGCCGGCCACCGGGGCCGCGGAGACGCAAGTCGCCACGGACCAGGAGGAAACGAGGAGTTCAAAAACTCCTTGCTTTCGCGGAAGGCTCCACATAGTCTCCGCGCTCCAATCGAATCGTCGGAAACGATTAAAGAGGTCAGCCTCTGGCTTTCCTCCCGACGGTTTTTTGCGCTCCA